>CAZXGT010000059.1:0-13625 GCA_964639935.1 uncultured Phycisphaeraceae bacterium | reverse complement strand
CGACGGTGGTCGCGACGGCTTCGCTGTCGCACGCGGCGGCGCAATCGCTGGCCTCGGCGACGGTCGTGGCAGTGGTTTCGTCCGAGCTGCAGCCGGAGAGGGCCTCGGCGTCGGCGACGGTCACGGCGGTCGCCTTGCCGGCGTCGCAGCAGCTCATGAGCGAGCAGGGGGTGACGCCGGTGGTGAGGCTGGCGACGGCCGCGCCAAGGCCGAGCACGCCGGCGACAGTCAGAAGGGTGGTGGAAACGGCGCCGTGTCGGGGTTTCATCTGCGAGGCTCCTTGATTCGTTCTCGGGCTATCAGGCCGGCGCCGCGTCTCTCTTCGCGCGCCGGCGGGAGGTTCAATGGTATCCGTCGGAGATCTCAACGCCCAGCGGGAGCGTCTTGTTTCGCCGACGGGTGATTTTCAACACGAAAAACGCGAGCCGAGAGGGGCTCGCGCTTCTTCAGTTGGGAATGCGTTCGGTCAGTTGGCGCCCCAGTTGGCGATGAGGGCGGCGAGGTCGGCGGGGCCGACGACGCCGTCGCCGTCGATGTCGCTCGCGAGGTCGTCGGCGCCCCAGTTGGGCAGCAGAAGCGAGAGGTCGGTGATGTCAACCTGATCGTCGTTGTTGACGTCGCCCCGGACCTGGACGATCTCGAGCAATCCCTGCATGGTCGCGTTCTGGAAGACGTCCATCTGCTCGGGAGTGAACTGCCAGGCGTTGGCGCCGACGAGGGAGTAGGGGTCGTCGAGCATGAGGTTGCCGATGGTCCGCTCGAGGATGTCCTGTCCGACGGGACCGAGGGCGCCGTCGTTGAGGGAGGCCTCGGCCATCACGTAGGCCCAGATGTCGGTGTCGCCGGCCTGGAGGTCGTCCATGAGGGGCTGATCGTCCGGGCTGGTGAAGACGGGCAGGGCGGCGTCGTAGTCGAGGATGGTCTTGCCGCGGATCTCGGTCGCGCCGGCGGGGAGCCCGAGCTCGGCGAGGAGGAACTGGAGATACTGCTCGCCCGAGGCGACGTGGGTCTCGCGGCCGCGGAGGATGTTGACCTCGCCGAGGTCGAGATTGAGCATCCCGACGCCGGGGATCTCGAGGTTGACGATGTCGCGGAGCTCGGCGGGGACGCCAGTGTCGACGCGTGATCCGGCGGTGGCGCGGGGGCCGAAGAGGTAGCCCCACGCGATGCTCGAGCGGAGCACGGGGTCGATGGGGCTGACAAAGTCGCTCGGGCCGATCTGAACGGCGTTGGGCACGATCGTGTGGAGGCGGTAGACGCCCTGGGAGAACTCGAGGGGGACCTGCGGGCCTTCGGGGAGGGGGCCCAAGGGGTGGACGTCGTCCTCGAGCGCCTCAAAGAGGGTGCGACCGGTGAGCATGTACATGAACTCGCCGGCGACGACGCCCTGGTAGTAGGCGGTGGTGAAGTTGCGAGCCTCGTTGAAGACGTCCCACCAGGCGTCGGAGCCGGGGACGAGGGTGAACTCGTCGATCCCGTCGCGGTCGAGGATGCGGTCGACGCTCTTGTTGTGCAGGAGCTGGAAGCCGCGGTGGATCTGCCCGATGAGACCGTTCTCGTCGTTTCGCTCGTCGCCGATGTAGGCGCGGTCGGTGACGGGGTCGCGGAGGAAGTCGAGGGCGCCGCTCGGGCCCGTGCCGAAGCGGAAGCGCAGGCCGACGCCGGTGTTGAGGTCGTACCAGCCCTCGGCCGCGGACTCGCCGTGGAAGGGCCCCTCGCCGTAGACGGAATCGAGGTCGAAGCCGGGCGTGCGGAGGTTGGTGAAGTTTCCGCTGTCGTCCTCCTCGAGGGACTTGACGAAGGGTGGGAGGAGGAACTCGGTTTCGGCCTCGAGGGAAAGGGTGAGGTCGTGGTCGACGAACTGGCCGAGGAAGGCGAAGCCGGCGGTGATGCCGCGATCGCCGGGGACCGTCGTGGTTTCGGAGTACCGGCTCGGGAGATTGTCGGGATCGAGGGCGCGGACGGTTCCGCGCGGCGCGACGCCGGGAATGATCGAGGTGAAGGACTCGCCCGCGGCGACGGGGACGCCGTCGAAGGGTCGCTCAAACAGGGGGGCATCCTGAGCCGTCGCGGCTCCAGCGATAGAAGCGACGATCAGCGTCGTGGAAAGCATCTTCATCGGAGTTGGTCCTCGTCTCTCTACCTTGTTGGTCGCGCCTGGCGAGCGCATTTGACGGCGCACCCGATCGGTATGCGCGACGCCAAGTTACGAATATCACGATTTTTTTCCCCAAGCAAGGAATAAAGGCCCAGTCGGCCGCGAGTGGACCAAATTGTCCGGAAAGGCGGCGGATCTTCATGGGCGGCGTTCGGGGTTCGTGTGCGAGTCCGCCCATCTGGCCGGGGCGCCTGCCTGATTGGCAGAGGTCTCGCGGGCGTGCGGGGGCGAGAGGCTTCTGAGGGCGAGGGGTGGGGGCGGTTTGGCGCGGAGGCGGTTGGCGCCCATCTTGCCACAGGCAGCTGAGACGCGTGAGATCGCATGAACGGCGCGTCGCTCGGCGGCGGCGTGTTTCAGCATATGGAGTCAGGAGCTATGTCAAAGATCATCGGAATCGACCTCGGGACGACGAACTCGGTCGTCGCCGTGATGGAGGGATCGGAGCCCAAGGTTCTGGTCAACGCGCAGGGCAGCCGGACGACGCCGTCGGTGGTGGGGTTTACGGAGAAGGGCGAGAAGCTGGTTGGGCAGCCGGCGCGTCACCAGCAGGTGACGAACCCGAAGAACACGGTCTTCTCGGTGAAGCGCTTCATGGGGCGTCGGCACAACGAGGTGCAGTCCGAGGAGAAGCAGGTTCCCTACGAGGTGACGGGCTCGGGCGATGAGTTCGTGAAGATCAAGGTTCGCGACAAGGAGCTGACGCCGCCGGAGGTTTCGGCCTCTGTGCTGCAGGAGCTGAAGAAGGTCGCGGAGGACTACCTTGGGGAGTCGGTGGAGAAGGCGGTGATCACGGTCCCGGCGTACTTCAACGACGCGCAGCGTCAGGCGACGAAGGACGCGGGCGAGATCGCGGGCCTTGCGGTGGAGCGGATCATCAACGAGCCGACGGCGGCGGCGCTGGCGTACGGGCTGGACTCGAAGAAGAACGAGAAGATCGCGGTGTTCGATCTGGGGGGCGGCACGTTTGACGTGTCGATCCTGGACGTGGGCGACGGCGTGTTCGAGGTTCTCTCGACGGGCGGGGATACGCACCTGGGCGGCGACGACTTCGACGAGGCGCTGATCGACTACATCGCGGAGGAGTTCCGCAAGCAGGAGGGGATCGACATCCGCTCGGACGCGATGGCGCTTCAGCGGCTGAAGGAAGCGGCGGAGAAGGCCAAGTGCGAGCTGTCCAGCTCGCAGGAGACGAGCGTGAATCTGCCGTTCATCACGGCCGATGAGAGCGGCCCGAAGCACCTTCAGGTGACGATCACGCGGGCGAAGTTCGAGTCGCTGATCGGGGATCTGCTGGAGCGGGTGAAGACGCCGTGCGTGGCCGCGCTGAAGGATGCGAAGCTCGACGCGAGCAAGATCGACGAGGTGATTCTGGTCGGTGGATCGACGCGGGTTCCGGCGGTGCAGCGGATCTGCAAGGAGATCTTCGGGAAGGATCCGAACAAGAGCGTGAACCCGGACGAGGTCGTGGCGCTTGGCGCGGCGATCCAGGGCGGCGTGCTGCAGGGGGACGTCAAGGACGTGCTGCTGCTTGACGTGACGCCGCTGACGCTGGGCGTCGAGGTCATGGGCGGGGTGGTTGAGCCGATCATCGAGCGGAACACGACGATCCCGACCTCCAAGAGCAAGACGTTCTCGACGGCGGCGGACAACCAGACGAGCGTGCAGATCCACGTGACGCAGGGCGAGCGGGAGTTCGCGAAGGACAATCGGACGCTCGGGATGTTCGAGCTCTCGGGGATCGCTCCGGCGCCTCGCGGGATGCCGCAGATCGAGGTGGAGTTCAAGCTCGACGCGAACGGGATCCTGGTGGTCACCGCGACCGACAAGGGGACCGGGAAGCAGGCGGACATCAAGATCACGAACTCGGGCGGTCTTGACGAGGGCGAGATCGAGCGGATGCGCAAGGAGGCCGAGGAGCACGCGGAGGAGGACAAGAAGAAGCGCGAGCTGGTCGATCTGAAGAACCGCGCTGAGGCGATGGTTCACCAGACGCGCAAGAGCCTCGAGGAGCACGGGGACAAGGTCTCGGCTGAGAGCCGGGGCAACATCGAGTCCTCGCTCTCCCGCGTGGAGTCGGCGCTCAAGGAAGATGACGCGTCGGTCATCGAGTCGGCGCTCGAGGAGCTCGAGAAGAACTCGATGGAGCTCGGCAAGGCGGTGTATGAGGCGACGGCCGCCCAGCAGCGGGCCGAGGGGGCGGGCGACGCTCCGAGCGAGCCCGGCGGCGATGACGAGGTGATCGACGCCGAGTACTCGGTCAAGGATGATGAGGGCGAGAGCAAGTCGTAAGGACGCGCTCGAGTCCGCCTTTCAAGAACCGGAGCGCCCCGCGCCGCCCAGAGCGGCGCGGGGCGTTTTCGCGCGCGGCGGCGGGGGTCAGATCTCGCGAACGGGTCGCTTGTCCTTCTCGTTCAGCGCCTTGAAGGCGGCGAGGGCGGCCTCGCGCGCCTCGGCGTGGTTGACGATGGGATCGGGGTAGTCGAGGTCCCGGCGGGCGTCCGGGGGGAGGGCGCCGGGGTCGTGGAGGGCGTCGCCTGAGAGGTCCGAGAGCTCGGGGCAGAACTTCCTGATGAAGTCGCCGCGCTCGTCGTGGCGTTTGGATTGGGAGACGGGGTTGTAGATGCGGAAGTAGGGGGCGGCGTCGGCGCCGGTGCTGGCGGACCACTGCCAGCCGCCGTTGTTGGAGGCGAAGTCGTAGTCGATGAGCCGCTGGGCGAAGTAGCGCTCGCCCTCGCGCCAGTCGATGAAGAGATCCTTGGTGAGGAACATGGCGACGATCATGCGGAGGCGGTTGTGCATCCAGCCGGTCTGGTTGAGCTGTCGCATGGCGGCGTCGACGATGGGGTATCCGGTGCGGCCGTCCTTCCAGGCCTGGAGGCCGTCGGCGTTCTCTTCCCAGCGGACCTCGTCGTATTCGGTGCGGAAGGCCTTGCGTTTGACGACGCGGGGGAATCCGACGACGAAGTGCTTGTAGAACTCGCGCCAGAGGATCTCGGAGATCCAGTGGTCGGGGCCCTTTTTGCCGTTGCGGTAGCGGTGGTTGTTGGCCTCCATGGCGCGCTCGAGGCACTGGCGGGGCGAGAGGACGCCGGCGGAGAGGTAGGGGGAGACGCAGGAGGTGCCGTTGATGGCGGGCGTGTCGCGCTTGTCCTTGTAGTCGTCGATGCGCTCGGCGCAGAAGACGCCGAGACGGGTGAGGGCGGGGTGTTCGCCGGCGGGCCAGAGGTCGGCTCGGAAGCCGGGCTCGCCGTCGAAGCCTTCTATCGTTCGGGGGACGTCATCGGGGGCGCCGATCATCTCGGGCTGCTTCCGTGGCTTGCCCGCGGGCGGCGGGTGGCCCTCGCCTGACCACGTCTCATAGACGGCCTTCTTGAAGGGCGTGAAGACGGAGTACCACTTGCCCTCCTTGGTGCGGACCTCGCCGGGCTCGACGAGGGTGAGATCGGTGTAGGAGCGGGTCTTGATGTTTTCGGATTCGAGGCGATCGGCGACCGCTTCGTCGCGCTCGAGCTCGTTGATCTCGTACTCGCGGTTGAAATAGAGGGCGTCGCACTCGTGCTCGCTCGCGAGCTTGCGGAGGGCCTCGGGGACGCCAGAGAAGTCGGGCGTTTCGAGGATGCGCAGGGCGATGTTGAGCTTCTCGAGCTCGGTGGAGAGCTCGGCGAGGTTGCGCAGGACGAAGTCGGCCTTGGGCCAGCCCCAGTCGTGGTTCTTGCGCCACTGCCTGGGGCAGATGACGAAGACGGCGACGACGCCGCGGCTGGCGTCCTGGCAGGCGCTCAGCAGGGCGGTGTTGTCGGTGACGCGGAGATCCTGCCTGAACCACATGAGTGGGCGCATCGGCGTCCTTTCGCTTCGCTTTACGCTGACTTGACGACGCCGAGGTTGGCGCGGGTCTTTCTGGCGCTTGTCGTGAGTTCGGCGCGTTGTTCCGTGGACATGTTCTTGACGTGCTTCATCATGAGGTTCATGCGGCGGTTGTCGTCGAACTGTTTCTCGTGGCGGATGAGGAAGTCCCAGTAGAGGGTGGTGAAGGGGCAGGCGTTCTCGCCGGTTTTCCTGGAGGGGTCGTAGCGGCAGTTCTCGCAGTAGTTGCTCATCTTCTTGATGTAGCTTCCGGTGGAGGCGTAGGGCTTGGTCCCGACGACGCCGTGGTCGGCGTGCTGGCTCATGCCCCGGGTGTTGGGGATGGTGACCCACTCGACGGCGTCGACGTACATGCCGAGGTACCAGGCGTCGATCTCGTCGGGGTGAACGCCGGCGAGCATGGCGAGGTTCCCGGTGACCATGAGGCGCTGGATGTGGTGGGAGTGCCCGTCTTCGAGAACGGGCTCGATGGACTCGGCCATGCAGCGCATGTCGGTTTCGGCGGTCCAGTAGGACTCGGGGAGGCTTCCCTGGGCGCGGAGACCGTTTCGGGTTTCGTAGTCGTCGCCCTCGGTCCAGTAGACGCCGCGGATGAACTCGCGCCATCCGAGGATCTGTCGGACGAAGCCTTCGACGGAGTTGATGGGGGCGCTCCCGCCGCGCGAGTCGAGCGCTTCGACGGCCTTGTCGATGACCTCGCGCGGGTCGAGAAGCTTGAGGTTGATCATGGGCGAGATGAGGGAGTGGTAGAGGGCGTTCTCGCCGGTCCACATGGCGTCCTGGTGCGCGCCGAAGGCGGGGAGGCGTTCGTCGATGAACCTGTTGAGGGCGATCAGCGCCTTCTCGCGGGTGACGGGCCAGCGGAAGCGGTTGAGTCGGCCGGGCAGGTCGGGGAGCTCGCGCTCGATAAGGTCGATGACCTCGTCGATCACGTCGTCGGTCTCGGGCGTGTAGGGCCGCGGCGCCCGGGGCGCACGCTTGAAGGCCTTGCGGTTCTGTTTGTCGAAGTTCCACTCGCCGCCGATGGGGTCGCCGCCGTCCATGAGGACGTCGTGCCTCTTTCGCATCATGCGGTAGAAGTGCTCGAGGACCATCGTCTTGCGGTCGTGGCGCCAGGCGAGGAAGTCCTCGATGGAGCAGAGGAAGTGGGAGTCTTCGAGGATCTCGAGCTCGGCGTCGAGGTCCGCGGCGGCGTCCTGAATCTCGTGGAGGACGCGCCATGCGCCGGGGTGGATGACGCGGAGGCGCTCGGGCTCGAGCTCGCGGGCGGCGCGGGTGATCTCGGCGCCGAAGCTGTGAGCGTTTTCAGGGTCGTCGAGCCGGACGTAGCGGACGGGGACGCCGCGGTTGATGAGATCGAGCGCGAAATGGCGCATGGCGGAGAAGAAGAGGGTCGTGCGCTGCTTGCTGCTCGGGGTTCGGGTGGACTCTTCGCGGACCTCCATCATGAGGACGGCGTCCTTGTCGGGATCGAGATCGCGGATGGTCTGGTAGTCGCGCGAGAGCTGGTCGCCGAGCACGATGACGAGATCGCGGACGCCCGCTGAGGGCGCGTGTTCGCTGAGCGTGGTGGACGGCTTGGGCACCGGCGTCTCCCTCCGAGGCGGTTTCGGGCGAACGGCTGGGCGGATTCAGCGGGGGGCGGTCCGGGGGCGGGCTCTGGCCTTGGCCTGCTCGAGGGCTTCGCGGAGTTCGTCGGCGAGCGGCTCGAGATCGCGGACGACGCCGGTGTCGTCGAGCGCCCGGAGGA
Organism: uncultured Phycisphaeraceae bacterium; assembly: GCA_964639935.1. Classification (GTDB taxonomy): domain Bacteria; phylum Planctomycetota; class Phycisphaerae; order Phycisphaerales; family UBA1924; genus CALNYS01. The sequence goes on along the minus strand of CAZXGT010000059.1, from coordinate 5,850 downwards.
TGGCGTCGCTCTCGAAGAGGGCGCGGAGGCCGCGGCGGTCGAGCCCGCGCTCGAGGGCGGCGCGGACGTCGGGGTCGGTGCGGATGATCTCGAGGGCGCGCTGGAATGAGGGTGTTTCGTTGAGGCGCCGGACGGCGTCGCTCTCGAGGAAATGCTCGAGGGCGGCGGGGTCGCGGACGACGAGGAGGTAGTCGTCGGCCATGGCGATGACGGTCGTTTCGGCGAAGGGGTTGGCGTCTCGGGCGAGCCGGCCGATGAAGCTGTTGCTCGCGCTCTCGGTGATGGCGAGGACGCGGCTGGCGAGATCGTTGGGTTTGGGGGGCTCTGGGTTCGCGGGGGCGTCGGGGGCGGCGATCGCGTCCCGGCTTGAGGCGAGGCGCGTCTCGGCGACGGGCTCGAGGGCGAAGAGTCCCCAGAGAGCGAGCAGGGCGAGGAAGACGCCCTCGACGAACCCGAGGGCCCCGCCGATGGAGCGGTCGGTGAAGCCTCGCCTCGCCGTGCGGACGAGTCGTCGGCTGATGACGCCGAAGACGAGGGAGCCGAGGATGAGCGCGATGGCGGCGGCGGCGGCGATGGCGGCGGCTCGTTTGGCGACGCCGGTGGCGCCGATGAGGCCTCCGAGTGAGTCCTCGATCGCGCGACCGAGCGGGAAGGCGACGAGCGCGGCGAGCGCGAGGGCGGCGACGAGGCCGGCGGTTTCGGCGGCCCCGAGGATGGTTCCCTGCAGGGCGGTCAGGGCGATGAGGGCGACGGCGATCTGGGTGACGGGCGAGCCGAAGGCCAGCGCGACGGCGACGGCGATGAGCCCGGCGAGGGCGACGGCGAGGATGAGGACGCGGGAACGGCGTCGCCGGGTGGGCTCTTCGGGGCGCTGGTCGCGGGTTTCCGGATGGGTGGTCACGGCTTCACTCTAGCGGTGGGAGCGCGTGAAAAAGGCCGGGCCGCGGTGAGCGGCTCGGCCTTTGTGGTTCGGTCTGATGCTCAGGCGATCAGACGAGTTCCTTCATCGCCTTGAGGGGGCGGATTTTGAGGACGTTGCGGGCGGGCTTGGCCTTGAAGACGGTGGGCTCGCCGGTGAAGGGGTTGGTGCCCTTGCGAGCGCGGGTGGCGGGCTTGCGCTGAACGGTGACCTTCATCATGCCGGCGAGGTTGACGGCCTCGGGCCCGGACTTCTTGAGGTCCTTGGCGATGATCTCCTTGGTGACGTCGAAGACCTCGGAGACCTGCTTGCGGGTGAGTCCGGTGTTGTCGGCGATGATGCTGAAGACCTCGCTCTTGGTGCGGGTCTTCTCGGCCTTGGGGATCTTGTAGCTGGCGGGCTTGCTGGCGGCGGCGCGGGTGGTGGTTTTCTTGCGCGCCGTGGCGCGGGCGCCGGCCTTCTTGGTGGTCTTCTTTTTCGAGGTCGTCTTCTTGCGGGTGGTGGTTTTGCGGGCCATCTCGGAGCCTCCTTGTGCCTCGTGCGGGCTCCTCGCGGGCGACGCTCGCCCGCGGGGAACCGCTGCGTTTCCCGGCGTTTTCTCCCTCGGGGAGGCCGGTGTGTGCGTGGTTGTACGGGTGCGATCATCGGCGCACAAGCCGAAACTCCTGCAATAAGCGGAAAAAACAGCGTCGGCTCGGACGGCGTCGCGGGCGCTTCGCGGGGGACGGGCGACGCTACACTTCGCGGCATGGCCGACTCCGCCGCTCCTGTTCTGCTGGTTTCCCACGGCGCCGAGACGCTCGGGCCGCTCGCTGATCTGCGCAGCCCGGCGGACGTTCGGACCGGGGCGTTGACGCTCCGGGAGCGGCTGAAAGTAGCTGGTTTTTCCGTTGTTTTTGAGGTTGATGCGTCATCGGCTGAGGGGCTTTCTGAGGCGACGGGCCGGCTCAACGCGGGGGCGGAGGATCTGATCGCGGTCTCGTCGCGCGCGGTTCTGGCGCCGGCGGCGCTCTCGGAGCTTGCGCTCGGGGAGGTCGTGGTCGAGCCGGGTTCGGGCGAGCCGGTGGCGGCGCGCCTGGGGCGGGGGGAGATCGAGCGATTTTTCGATGGGGGGTCGGGGTCTCGCGCGGCGGCGGGTCCGTGTCTGCTGCACCGCCCGTGGGACGTGGTGCGGTTTCGCGATGCGATGCTGGCTCATGATCTGTCGCTCATCGTGACGGCGAGCGATCGGTGGGCGCGGGAGCGTCCTGCGGGGACGACGCTCATCGGGGAGAAGCGGCTGGCGATCGATCCCTCGGCGGAGGTGATGCCGACGGCGGTGTTCGACCTGACGAAGGGGCCGGTGCTGGTGGAGCGCGGCGCGACGATCCGGCCCGGGGCGATCGTGCACGGCCCGGCGTACGTGGGCCCGGGGTCGAGCGTGCTGGATGGGGCGCTGGTGAGGGCGAACACGGCGATCGGTCCGGTGTGCAAGGTGGCGGGGGAAGTGGGGGGGACGATCTTCCAGGGCTTTGCGAACAAGGCGCACGACGGGCATTTGGGCGATTCGTGGGTCGGCGAGTGGGTGAATCTTGGGGCGGGGACGATGAACTCGAATCTGCTGAACACCTACGGCGAGGTGGCGGCGCGGCGGGACCACGCGGCGTCGCGGGAGCGGACGGGGTTGACGTTTCTCGGGGCGATCATCGGGGATCACGTGAAGACGGCGATCGGGACGCGGATCTTCACGGGGAGCGTGATCGGGACGGGGGCGATGATCGCCTCCAGCGCGCCCCCGGCGCAGGCGACGCCGCCCTTTGCGTGGGTGACTGACGCGGGCGTCAAGACGTTTCGGGTGGAGAAGTTCCTCGAGGTCGCGCGGGCGGCGATGGGTCGGCGGGGCGTCGAGATGACGCCCGAGATGGAGTCGAGGCTCCGCGGGCTTCACGAGAGGACGACGGCGTGAGCGACCGGAAGACGCTCTACATCATCGACGGGCACGCGCAGCTCTTTCGGGCGTTTCACGCGATCCGCACGGCGATGACCTCGCCGGTGACGAAGGAGCCGACGAACGCGACGTTCGGGTTCGTGGGGATGCTCCTGAAGGTGCTTCGCGAGGAGAGGCCGGACTATCTGGCGGTGGTGGTGGACGCGTCGGGGGATCGTGGGACGTTTCGCTCGGAGATCTACCCGGAGTACAAGGCGAATCGCGACGCGCCGCCGGAGACCTTCGCGCCGCAGGTGGAGCGGTGCGTGAGCCTGCTCGAGGAGCTCGGGGTTCCGGTGCTGGCGGTGGAGGGGGTCGAGGCGGACGACACGATCGCGACGCTCGTCGAGCGGTTCAAGGCGGAGCGTCCGGAGCTCGAGCTTCGGATCGTGTCGAAGGACAAGGATCTCCAGCAGCTTCTCGAGCAGGGGCGGGTGGAGCTTCGCGACGTTCACACGGGGGACGTGATCGACGAGGGGGCGCTGAAGGAGAAGTGGAATCTGACGCCGGCGCAGGTGGTGGACATGCTGGCGCTGGCGGGGGATACGGTTGACAACGTCCCGGGCGTGCCGGGGATCGGTCCGAAGACGGCGGCGAAATACATCGCGGAGCACGGCTCGCTCGAGGCTCTTCTCGAAAAGGCGGACGAGCTGACCGGCAAGCGCGGCGAGGCGATCCGGGCCGCGGCGGCGGAGGACCTGCCGCTCTCGAAGGAGCTGGTGACGCTTCGGCGGGACGTTCCGGTGGAGTTCGATCTCGGCGCGTCGGCGGTGACGAAGATCAGCCTCGAGCGTCTGAAGCCGATCCTGAAGCAGCTCGGCTTCAACCGGTATCAGCAGGATGTGGACGAGCTGCTGGGGGCGTCGGGCGAATCGGGGGGTGGGGCGTCGGGCGGCGCGGGGCGCGGGGGGAGCGAGGCGGGGCTGTTTGATTCGCTCGGCGAGCCGGCCGCGGCGGCGGAGGGCGACTACGCCGTCATCGGCACGATGGAGGAGCTCGAGGGGCTCGTTCGGGAGCTCAGCGCGGCGGGGTGCGTGGCGGTCGACACCGAGACGACGGGGCTGCGGCCGCTCGAGTCGGAGCTCTGCGGCGTGTCGCTCTCGTCGGAGTCGGGAAGAGGGGCGTACGTGCCGGTGCTGGCGCCGGAGGGCGAGGTTCATCTGAGCCGGGGCGAGGTTCTCGACGGGCTCCGGGGGCTTCTCGAGGACGAGTCGATCAGAACGTGCGGGCACAATCTGAAGTTCGACATCCTCACGCTTCGCAAGGCGGGGATCGAGCTTGGGGGGATCGACTTTGATTCGATGATCGCAAGCTACGTGGTGGACGCGTCGCGGTCGTCGCACGGGCTTGACGCGCTGGCGCTGGCGCTGCTCGGTCGCGAGTGCGTGCCGATCACGGATCTGATCGGGACGGGGAAGAAGCAGAGGTCGTTCGCGGAGGTTCCGCTGGAGGCGGCGGGCCCGTACGCCGCGGAGGACGCGGACGTTTCGCTCCAGCTTCGGGGGGCGCTCGAGCCCGAGATCGAGTCGATGGGGCTCGGGTCGCTGTTTCGCGACGTGGAGCTGCCGCTGATCGAGGCTCTGGCGGAGCTTGAGTGGAACGGGATCAAGGTGGACGCGGGCGAGCTCGACCGGCAGGCGGAGCGTTTGAACGCGCGTCTTGTCGAGCTTCGCGAGGAGATCGAAGAGGCGGCGCCGAGGCCCTTCAACCCGGACTCACCGAAGCAGCTCGCGGCAATCCTCTTCAACGCGACCGATGCCGCGGAGGCGGGGCTCGGTCTGCGGCCGCTCAAGCGGGGGAAGACGGGGCCTTCGACGGATATCGAGGTGCTCGAGAAGCTCTCGCAGGACCCGTCGATCGAGACGCCGGTGCCGGGGCTGATTGTGGAGTATCGGCAGCTGTCGAAGCTGGTCGGGACGTACCTGGAGTCGCTCAAGGAGGCGATCAATCCGGCGACGGGGCGGATCCACGCGTCATTCAATCAGACCGTGGCGGCGACCGGGCGGCTTTCGTCGTCTGACCCGAACCTGCAGAACATCCCGATCCGCACGGAGCTCGGGCGGGAGATCCGCAAGGCGTTCGTGGCGCCGGAGGGGTCGCTTCTGATCACGGCGGATTACTCGCAGATCGAGCTGCGGCTGCTCGCGCACCTTTCGAAGGACGAGGCGCTGATCCGGGCGTTCGAGGAGGGGCAGGACATTCACCGGGCGGTGGCGAGCGAGATTCACGGCGTGGCGCCGGAGGAGGTGACGGGCGAGCAGCGTTCGGGGGCGAAGATGGTGAACTTCGGCATCGTGTACGGCATCACGCCTTTCGGGCTGGCGCGGCGGCTGGGGTGTTCGGAGAAGGAGGCGGCGGCGATCATCGACGCGTACCGCGAGCGGTTCCCGGGCATCACGACGTTCCTCGCGGAGTGCGTGTCGTTCGCGGAGGACAAGGGGTATGTCGAGACGATTTTGGGACGGAGGCGACCGATCCCGCAGATTCACGGTCGGGGGGCGCGGCGGAATCTTGGCGAGCGGATGGCGATCAACTCGGTGGTGCAGGGCTCGGCGGCGGACCTGATCAAGCTCGCGATGCTCGACCTGCACAAGGCGATCAAGGCGGGGGAGTTGGGGCGAGCGAAGATGCTGCTGCAGATCCACGACGAGCTGGTGTTTGAGGCGCCGGAGGACGAGGCGGGGGCGCTTCAGGTTGAGATCGTGCGACGGATGGAGTCGGCGATGGAGCTCTCGGCGCCTCTGGTGGTGGAGGCGGCGTCGGCGCCGGACTGGTACGGGGGGAAATAGAGCCGGGCGGGGCGGGTCGCCGGCTCCGGCGGCGGCTTGACACGGGCGGGGAGTCGGCTACCTTTTCCCGTCTCGGATTCACTCCCGAGATCCCATCATGGGGCGGTAGCTCAATTGGTTAGAGTCCCGGACTGTCGATCCGGTGGTTGCGGGTTCGAGTCCCGTCCGCCTCGCTT
>CAZXGT010000058.1:0-13661 GCA_964639935.1 uncultured Phycisphaeraceae bacterium | reverse complement strand
GAGATCGTTTCACGTGACTGGAGTTCAGACGTGTGCTCTTCCGATCTAGCGCCGCGACCGCCGGCCGCGGCGCGCCCGCGACGCCCGCCGCCTCCGGCTCCATCGACCCCGAACGCCGCCCCGGGGCCTCGGTCGCCCGGTACCGGCCCGTCCACCAGTTCACCACCGAGATCGACGGGCTCGGACGCCCGGCCGCCCGCGGCTCGGCCGACGACCTGCGCGCGCCGCCCGGGCCGCGCCCAAAGAGCGAGAGCCCGATGACCTTGACCTCTGAATCGTCCTCCTCGCCCCGCTCGGCGGCCCCCGCGGCCCGCACGAGCGGCTCGAAGCCCGCCAGCTCGTCCACCGGCGTCTCCGGCTCGTACTCGGCGCCATGCCGCATGCTCGGGAGCGCCGCCGGCGCGAGCGCCTCAGGCCTCTCCGCCTCGAGCACCGCCCGCAGGTCGTCGAGCATCTCGCCCGCGCTCACGTACCGCTTGTCGTACTCGGCCATCGCCCGCCGCACGATCCACCGCACCGACTCCGGGCAGCGCTTGGAGATCTGGCTCAGCCCGCCGTGGGCCGGGAAGGAGTTCTCGATGATCGAGTACAGCACCGCGCCCGCCGCGTACACGTCGAACTTCTCGCCCGAGACCTGATGAACCTTCACGCCGCGAAGCGCCATGCGCACCAGCTCGGGATCACGGAAGTACTCCGTGCCGTGCGTCGTGAGCGTCATCGCCGAGCGCAAGGGCGTCACCAGGCCGAGATCCACCAGGTGCGCCCGCCCGTCGTGAACGATGATGTTGTCGGGCTTGACGTCCTTGTGCCAGAGGCCCGCCCGGTGATACCGCGCGAGCGTGTCCACCAGGTCCCGCGCGTAGCCCAGGCCCCGGCGGAGCTTCTCCGAATCGAGCCCCTCGCTCGCCGACTGCTCGTGCAGCCGGCGGATCGCTGTGGAAAGGTCATCCCCCGGCACGTAGGGCATCACGTAGTGGAATCGCTGGTCGGTCAGCTCATGCTCGAGGACGAGCCCGATGTTCTTGGCCGCCTCGAGCGCCCGGCTCTCGCGAACGATCTGGGGCAAGCTCGAGCCCTCGCGCAGCGAAAAGCTCTTGATGATCACCCGTCCCACCCCGTGGCGACCCAGCGCGTCGAAGGCGGCGCGCTTGCGATCATCGGGCTCGGCGATGTAGAGCCGCGCGCCCGAGCCCCCCGGCGGCAGCGACCCCACGACCGTGTACCCCTCGAACCGCCCCGACCGCCCGCGGGGCGCGTCGGCGCCCGGCGCCCGCGCGATCACCTCCGGCATCCGCCGCTCGAGACCCTCGGTCAGCCCGCTGAGCCCCACCAGCCAAGCCGGGCGACCGATGAAGAACCGATAGAGGCACGAGGCCGCCGCCGCGAGCTCGTCGCGCGAGGCCCTGAGGTAGTGCGCCGAGGCGCTCCACCGACCGAACACCACGCTCGCCAGCGCCATCGGAACGAAAACGATCGCGGTGATCAGAGCCCCGACGAAGCGCGCCGCGTCGGAGAACTCGCCACCGATGAATCGAAAGACGCGGGAGAAGACGCTCCCGACCAGCCCGACGAGCGGCACGAACACATAGATGACAAAGAGGACGAGCGCGGTCATCCCAAAGAGCGCGACCAGCATGGCGGCAAGGGTGCTCATCTCGCGTGCTCCACAGCCCCCGCCTCGGCGCCTCGCCCGATCATCCGAAGGCCCCGGCCTCGTCCTGCCGGCGGAGCTCCACCTGCTGGTGGTAGATCTCGGCGATCGCCTCATCAAAGAGGGCGTCGTCCGCCTTCGTGGGATTCAGCGCGAGCCCGTTTCGCTCCGCCTCGGCGAGCTCCTCCTCCGTGAAGGAGTAGGTGCTCACCACCTCCTCGAGCTTCTCGCGCAGGCAATCGCGAATCTTGCTCATCCGCCGGCTCACCGTCGGCTCGCTCGTCCCGAGCTGACGCGCGACCTCCTTGCCCTGCACGCCGTCGAGCACCCGCAGGCGGTAGATCGAGAAATCCATGAACTCCGCCTCTTTCTCCACCAGCCGGAGCGCCCGCTCGACCTTCGCCCGGAACACCGCGCTCTCGTACTCCGCGTCCGGCTTGGCCCCGAGCGACTGGGTCATCCACGCCTCGTCGAGCGCGGCCGGACGCTTTCCCGCCCCGCGCTTGAGCGCCATCCGCCGGTCGATCTCGTCGCCCAGGGTGTGCTTGGCGATCGCCAGGAGCCACGTGCTGAACCGCGCGCCGCGGGAGGGGTCGTAGTCGTCGATGCAGTCAGACAGCGCCGCGAGCGTCTCCTGCGAGAGATCCCGCACAGTTTCCGGACCGATCCGCCCCTTGCCCCACTTGGCGAGCTGGGCGCGAAGAACCGGGCCGAACGTCTCCCAGAGCTCGTACCACGCGACCTCATCGCGAGCTCGCAGTCGGGCGATGAAGCCGGTGGTCAGGTTATTGAGCATCCGCGATCCCCCTTGAGCGAGCGCCAGATCGATCGCGCGCCCGCACCGGACTTCTTGGGCGCCGGGCGCCGCAAGTTGCGAGAAGCAGGGGGTGAATCATGGAAAAAGGATACCGCGAGATCGGGCCAATGAAATCCAATGCCGCCGACGCGGAAAGACCTCGTGAAGCCGGGCCCGAGTCCGCGGGAGACGCCGCGGGGCCCGCCAAGACGGAAGCAATGGAAGGATGTGCATGATGGGCGGCATCACGAAGACCATCGTTCGATTCGGCGTGATCGCCGGCCTGGCGGCGGGCGGCGCCGCGCTCATTGCGGGCCCGCAGCGTGTCGCAGCGCTGGCCGACCAGGCGCGGACGCATGTGGTTGACAAGATCGACGCGCAGATCGGCGACCCGACCGCGATGCGCCACCAGCTCCGCGAGCTCGAGGCGCAGTACCCCAAGCGGATCGCCGAGGTCCGCGGCCAGCTCGCCGAGATCGCCGAACAGACCCGCCAGCTCGAGCGCGACCGCGCTGTTTCCAGCCGCGTCGTCGAGCTCGCGATGAACGACCGGGCCGAGCTCGACGATCTCATCGCCCGCGCCGAGAGCGCCGTCGCCGAGCGCGGCTCCGCCCGGCTCGTCCGCATCGCCTTCGACGATCGCACGCTTGATCTCGACGGCGCCTACGCCCGAGCCAACACGATCAACGAGACCATCCACCTCTACACAAGCCGCGCCGACAACATCGAGGCCGATCTCGCGGCGCTCGAGAGCGACCGCGAGATCCTGACGGGGCTGCTCGGCAAGCTCGAGACCGAGCAGGCGGAGTTCCAGTCGCAGATCGCGCAGCTCGACGCGAAGATCGACGCGATCGCCCGCAAGGAGCGCATGGCCGATCTCATGGAGCGTCGCCAGAAGCGGATCAACGAGCTGACGCGCTACGAGGTCGCGAGCCTCGACCAGCTCCGCTCGAAGCTCGCCGAGCGTCACGCCGAGCTCGACGCCCGCATCGCCGGCGCCTCCAGCCGCGACGATCAGTCGAGCTACGAGGACCGGGCCAGGTTCGAGGTGGACTCCAAGCGGTCCCGTGAGCTCCGGATTGAAACGCCGGCCGCGTCGCGCACCATCGTCGGCCCGAACGACGAGGGCGGGGCCGCGAGCGACGACGAGGTCAAGACGATCGCCCGTCGCTGAACCAGCGGATCTTCTCTTCTCTCTCCTCTCTTTGAACGATCGACGATCCGCCCGGGACGCCCACGCGTCCCGGGCGTCGTCGCGCGCGGATAGGCTTCCGGCGTGCCGAGGTTCCAGGACGACGCCGTTGTGCTGCGCCGCTTCGATTGGTCCGAGACGAGCCAGATCGCCTGGGTCTTTACGCGCACGCGCGGGCTCGTCCGCGGCGTCGCCAAGGGCGCCAAGCGGCCCAGAAGCGCCTTTGACGGCGGGCTCGAGCCGCTCACCCGCGGCGAGATCGACGCGATCGTCAAGCCCGAGAGGGAGCTCGCCACCTTCGCCGCATGGGATCTCCGTGAGATCTGCTGGCGGGCCCGAACGTCTCTCGAGGCCAACCGCGCCGGGATGTTCACCCTCGGGCTCCTCGCGAGCGTCGTGACGGATCTCGATCCGCACCCCGGGCTCTTCGACGCGCTGACCGAGATGCTCGGCTCGCTCGAGAGCGGCCGCCCGCCCTGGGCCGCAGCCCTCCGGTTTCAGTGGGCCGCCCTCGAGGAGACGGGGCACGCCCCGCAGCTCGAGCAGGCCGAGGACGACGAGGTCCTCGGCTTCGACCCGCAGGGCGGGGCGTTCACGGAGGACCCCGGGCGTCACGGCGAGAGCCTCTGGCGGGTCCGCGCCCAGACTGTGCGGACGGTGCGGGCTGTAGCGGCCGGCGACCTCGCGGCGCCCGAGGCGCAGGACGTCCGCCGGGCCAACCGATTCCTCCTGACATATTGGACGTGGACCCTGGGCCGAGAGCCGCGGGTCGCGGCGATGCTTGACTAGAGACTTCACCCCATCACGAGAAGGTGGGCAAGCCGGGCAAGCCATCAGACGATAAAGAGAAGCGCGGTCAGCGGATGCCGGAGGTCTCCCCGTTGAATCAGAAGCTCCTTCAGGATGTTCTCTCCTCGACGAAGCTCCCGACGCCCCCGGCCGTCGCGATGCGCGTCATCGAGTTGACCGACGACCCCAGGGCCTCGGCGAGCGATATCACCGGGCTCATCCAGGGCGACTCGGGCCTTTCCTCGAAGATCCTCAAGACCGTCAACTCCGCCTTCTACGGCCTCTCGACGCCCGTCGCGTCGATTGAGCGAGCCCAGATTCTGCTCGGGCTCAAGACGATCAAGACCCTCGCGCTCGGCTTCTCGCTCGTCCAGACGATGGACGGCGAGAACAACGGGTTCGACTACACCGCCTTTTGGCGGCGCAGCGTCCACGCCGCCGCCTGCGCCAAGGCGATCGCCACCCGAACCAACTGCATGGAGCCCGACGAAGCCCTTCTCGGCGGGCTCCTCGCCGACATCGGCATGGTCGTCCTTCATCGCACGCTCGACGGGCGGTACGACGACGTCGTCCGCGACTCGGGAGGAAGACATCAGGAACTGATCCGCCTCGAGCTTCTCGAACTCGATATCACCCACGGCGTTGTGGGCGCCACGCTCGCCGAACGCTGGCGGTTCCCCGCCTCGCTCATCACGCCCATCCGCTACCACGATCAGCCGACCGCCGCGCCGCGGGCCCAGCAGATCGCCGCCAAGTGCGTCGGCGTCGCCTCCCTCGGCGCCTCCTCACTCACCGAGGAAGACCCGACCCCTCCGCTTCGCCAGTACATCAACCGCGCGAAATCCTGGTTCTCACTCGACCAGAACGAGGCCGAGACGCTCCTCCACGAGGCCAGCGAGATCGCCTCGACGTTCGCCAAGCTCCTGAATGTCCAGATGGGCCCGCCCGCCAACGCCCAGTCCATCCTCGAAGAGGCGAACCAGAAGATCATCGATCTCAGCATCAAGGATCGCATCGACGAGAGCGCCGCCGAGATCCGCCAGCACCACGGCGTCGACGACCAGACCGGCGCCCTCTCCCGGCAGAACCTCCTCGAACGCCTCGACGACGCGTTCCAGCGGGCGGTCGAGAGCCAGGGAGACCTGACCCTCGCGACCGTCGACATCGCAGAGCTCCAGCCGATCCAGAGCCAGGACGGCGACGCCGCCGCCGACGAAGCGCTCTGCGAGGTGGCCCGCCGGCTCGAACGATTCTTCAAAGGCGTGGGCGGCGACGTCGCCCGCGTCACCGACGAAACCTTCGGCGTCCTCCTGCCCGGGGTCGATCACGAGAACGCGGTGAAGATGTGCCAGCGACTGACCGCCCTGATGAAACGCGAGCCCTTCAGACCGACGACCGGTGAACCGAGCGAGCGGGAACTCCGGCTCCGCATCGGTCTGACCACGGCCGATCCGAGGTCGATCCGCGGCTTCACCTCCTCGCTCATGCTCCTCAGCGCGGCCGAGCGAGCTCTCGAGGCGGCTCGCCAGTCGGGTGGGGCCGCGGTCCGCATCTTTATCCCGCAATCGAGCGTCGTCGCCTGATTCCGCCGCCTGACCCCAGAGGCGGACCCCAGAGCGCCGCGCGGGTGGCCAGCACCCCGGACCGTGTGATAGCTTGTAGGGTCTCATCCCAAGAAATGGGTCGAGCGGGATGGCCCTTCGCCTTCCCTCAGGAGCACCGCGTGTCCGACGCCTCCCCGAAGGACCAATCAAAAGAGTGCCGGACGCCCGCCGGCCTTCCGCGCGAGCGGCGGTCGCGGTGGGACCGTGAGGAGCACGGCGCCCCTGACTTCCAGACCGAGGTCCGCGTCATCGGAGACGGCCCGCCCGTGGTCTTCCTCCACGGTCTTCTCGGCCTCAACCAGCACTGGGTCAAAACCGCCGAACGCCTCTCGAGCGACGTCGGGTCCTATCTCGTCGAGGCGCCGCTGCTCGAACTCCGCGGCAGGCGATGCAGCATCGAGGGCGTGCAGGAGATCATCGAGCGGGCGATGTTCGACCGCATCGACGAGCCCGCCGTGCTCGTGGGCAACTCTCTCGGCGGGCACATCGCCTCCCGCATCGCGCTCGCTCATCCCCACCGCGTGCGCGGCCTGGTTCTCGTCGGCGCCTCGGGCCTCTTCGAGCGGACCTTCGAGCGCGACGTCCAGCACCGTCCGAGCCACGAGTGGATCCGCAGAAAGATCGCCGAGCTCTTCGCCGACCCGTCGCGCATGCCCGAGGACGCCGTCGGCCACGCCTATCAGGAGCTCCGCAAGCGCGGGAGCGCCCGGGCCCTGGTCCGCCTCTCGCGCAGCGCCAAGGCCGACCACATGGGCTCACGCCTCCCCGAGATCCGGACGCCGACGCTCCTGCTCTGGGGCCGCCAGGACGCCGTGACGCCCCCGCACGTCGCCGAGGAGTTCCACGCGCTGATCCCCGACAGCCGCCTCGAGTGGATCGATTCCTGCGGCCACGCCCCCATGCTCGAGCAGCCCCGCGCCCTCGCCGAAGGCATCCGGCGGTTCCTGCAGGATCTTCAGGAGTCGGGCGCGTCCCCGGGCGGAGCGCGGCAGGAGGTCGCCTGATGGCATGGACCGCTCTGATCGGAGCGGCGATGCGGGCGGGCTTCGATCGGCGGATCCGCAAGCTCTCGAATCACGCCTACTGGTCGACGAACACGGCTCGCATCCAGCAACGCCAGCTCCGCAAACTCCTCCACTTCGCCAAGGACACCGAGTTCGGGCGCCAGCACGGATTCCGCCGGATCCTCAACGAGCCGGACGACTCCATCGAACGGGCCTATCGCGCCCAAACGCCCATCCGTGATTACGAGGGCTTCCGCGACTGGATGAGCCGAATGCGCGAGACCGGCGAGCCCGACGTCACCTGGCCCGACTCCGTCCGCGCCTTCGCCCAGACGAGCGGCACCACCTCGGGCGACAAGTACATGCCCGTCTCCAAGGAGCTGCTCCGCCACAACCGCGCGGCGAGCTTCGACATCTTCTGCCACGCCGCCCGACGCGGGATCAGCCTGCCGGGCCTCTTCGGCGGGAAGCTCCTGTTTCTCGGAGGCTCATCCGACCTCGAGGTCAACGAGGCGGGCGTCCGCACCGGCGATCTCTCCGGAGTCGTGACCCCGCTCATCACATGGCCCCTCACCGAGGTCTACAAGCCCGGCAAGGACATCGCCCTGATGAGCCACTGGCCGAGCAAGATCGACGCGATGGCCCGCTCCTGCATGAATCAGGACGTCCGCGCGGTCTTCGGCATGGCTTCGTGGGGGCTCGTGCTCTTCGAGAAGATCATCGAGCTGGCGCGCGAGGAGGGGCGCGACGTCGAGTCCCTCTCGCAGATCTGGCCCGGGCTTCGTCTCTTCGTTCACGGCGGGGTGAAGTACGACCCCTTCGAGCCGCGCGTCCGCGCCGCCTGGTCGGGCGATGAGGGCCTCGACGTGCCGAACCGTCTCGAGGTCTACCCCGCGAGCGAGGCCTTCATCGCGATGCAGGACGAGCCCGGCGACCCCGGGCTTCGCCTCTGCGCCGATCACGGCGTCTACTTCGAGTTCGTCCCGCTCGAGGAGATGAACGCCGATCGGCCACGGGCGTTCAACGCGACCGAGGTCGAGCCGGGCCAGCGCTACGTCGTTGTCCTCTCGACGCCCGGCGGGCTCTGGCGCTACGTGCTGGGCGACGTCGTTGTCTTCGAGACCATCCCCACGGGCGATCGATCGGGCGGACCCGCGCGGCTCCGCATCGTCGGGCGGCACAAGCACTTCATCAACGCCTTCGGCGAGAACATCATCGTCGAGAACATCGAGCGGGCCGTTGTCGAGGCGATGGAGGCGACCGGCGCCACGGTGGGGGAGTTCACCGCCGGGCCCGTCTATCCCGACGCCTCACAAGGCCGAAAATCGGGGCTCGAGCTGGTTATCGAGTGGGAGGACGATCGCGGATCGCTCGACGCCTTCGCGCGCGCCTTCGACCGCGCCCTCCAGCAGGAAAGCGTCGATTACGGCGTCAAGCGCACCGACGACCTCGGGATGGGGCCGCCGCGGGTGACGGCCGTCCGGCTCGGCGCGTTCCACGAATGGATGGAATCGCGCGGGAAGCTGGGCGGCCAGCACAAGATCCCCCGCTGCGCCAACCACCGCGACTATATTGAAGGGGTTGTGGCTCGGTCCGAGACCGAGGCCGCGATGGGCGAGGGGTAGCGCTACGATGCTCTGTGCGCCGCGGGCCCGGGAGCCCGCGGGCGTTATTCTCGCAGGACCGGAAGGAACCCATGATTTCCAAACAAGAGCCGCAGACGTTTCACGCGGCGCCGGCGGCCGCCGCGGCCGCGGTGCTCCAGCAGTGCGCCGAGTTCGTGTCATCCTTGCCCGAGGGGCTCTATGAACGACCCTGCGAGACGATGATGGGCGCGAGCATCGGTCAGCACCTGCGCCACAGCGTCGACCATGTCGCCGCGATCCTCCAGGGCGCCGGGCCCGGCGTCATCGATTACGACAACCGCGAGCGCGGCGTCGCCATCGAGTCCGACCGCGCTCAGGCGCTCGCAGCCATCGCCTCGCTCCGCGAACGGCTCGCCGAGCTCACCGAGGAGGACATCGAGCGCGACGTGGCCGTTCGCGTCATGCTCAGCGCCGACGGGCAGACGAAGGACCTCAAGACGACGCTCGGCCGCGAGCTCGCCTTCGCTGCGCACCACGAGACGCATCACCACGCGATGATGACCGTCATCGCGCGATCCGAGGGCTGCGAGGCGCCCGAGGGATTCGGCGTCGCGCCCTCGACGCTGAACTACGAGGACGCCTCGGCGTCCAACTGAGCCATGTGCACGCTCACGATCATCCCGACGATCGACGACCGGGGCCGGCCCAACGGCTATCGCGCGATCATGAGCCGCGACGAGGTCCGCTCGCGCCCTCCGGCCCGCCGACCGGAGATCAGACCACTCGATCCGCACCGCGCGATCTGGCCCACGGACTCCGAGGCCGGCGGCACCTGGGTCGGCGCCAGCGAATCGGGCCTCGCGCTCGCCCTGCTCAACGTCAACCTCGGTCGGCACGAGCCGCCCAGCAGCGGCGTCCGCACCCGCGGCGAGCTCATCCCAAAGCTCATCGAGGAGCCGTCGGTCGCCAGCGTCGCCAGCGAGCTGCGCAAGATGCCGCTCGATCGCTACCGTCCGTTCCGCCTGGTCGCGATGAGCCGCGAGGGCGTCATCGACGCCCGATGGGATCGCCGCCTGCTCGTCGAGACCGTGCGTCGCCTCGAGCCCGCCTGCTTCGTGAGCTCGGGCCTCGGCGATCACTTCGTCGAGCCGCGGCTCATGCTCTTTGAGTCGATGGTCCGCGGCGTCTATCCGAGCAGAAGCGTGCAGGATGCGTATCATCGCCACGTCTGGTCCGGTCACGAGCACGTCAGCGTCATGATGAGCCGCGAGAACGCCCGGACGACCTCCGTCACCACCGTCGAGATGCAGTGGCACACCGATGATCGCCCGACCGTCACCATGGTGCATCAGGATGACGACGGCGCCTCGCAGCACGCGCTCGATGAGCTGGCGGTTCCGGCGACCTGATCTGGCGGGCCGGCGATGAAGAAGCTCACGCCGGGTCGTCGCCTCCTGCTGATCTATCTCGCGCTCCTCGCGATCTCCCAGGTGGTCCAGCTCACCGTCTCGCGCGTCGGAACCATCGAGACCCCGACCGGCGCCGAACGCCTCACCCTCGCCGTGCCTCTCACCGATCGCGACGGCGACGCCCCGGAGCGGCCGAGCGATCTCTCCGTCCTGCGCTGGGCCCCCGCAGAGCCCGATCCGCGGCTCGCCCCGGCGATCCTCCTCCACGGCTCGCCCGGCGCGGCGCGGAACTTCGCCACGCTCGCCCCGCTCATCGCCGAGAGCGGACGGACCGTCTACGCCCTCGATCTGCCCGGCTTCGGCGCGAGCGACCGCTGGATCCCGAGCTACTCCACGCTCGCCCACGCCCGCGCGACCCTCGTCGCCATGGACGAGCTGGAGATCGATCGCGCCCACGTCGTCGGATGGTCCATGGGCGGCGGCGTCGGCCTCTGGATGTGCGACGCGGCGCCGGACCGCCTCGCCTCCTTCACCATGATGTCCTCCATCGGCTCCCAGCGCGCCGAGGGCTCCGGCGACTACCACTTCGAGCACGCCAAGTACGCCCTCGGCTACGCGCTGCTCGTCGTGGCGCCCGAGGCCGTCCCGCACTTCGGCCTGCTCGGTCCGCGCTGGCTCCGCCATTCGACGATCCGCAACTTCTGGGACACCGACATGCGGGAGTTCGAGCCCATCATGGCTCGCCTCCAGACGCCGACGCTCATCCTTCACGGGCGGGATGACTTCCTCGTCCACTCGTGGGCGGCGGAGCTTCATCACGATCTGATCCCGACCAGTTCCCTCGTGATGCTCGACGCGGGACACTTTTTGCCCTTTCTCCAGGAGCAGGAGACGGCCGCGCAGCTCGCCTGGTTCTTCGATCGCCACGACGCGCCGGGCGTCTCGCCGCTCGCGTTCACCGCCGACTACGCGCCGCGCCAGAAGAAGCCCCCGCTCGATCTCGGTCCGTTTCATCTGGCGCGCGACATGCACTGGCTCGTCGTGATCGGGCTCATCATCCTCGCCACCTTCATCAGCGAGGACGCGACCGTCATCACGGTCGGCGTGCTCGTCAGCGCCGGCACCGTCGACTGGGGCGTCGGGCTCATCGGGTGCATGACGGGAATCGTCCTCGGCGACGGCGGGCTCTGGGCGCTCGGTCGGTTCGCCGGCCGTCGCGCGCTGCGCCTTCCCTTCGTTCGCGAGTGGGTGCCGGAGGACTCCCTCGACCGCTGGGGCCGGTGGTTCGACAAGCACACGATCAAGGCCGTGTTCGTCGCACGCGCCGCGCCGGGCCTGCGCGTGCCGACCTACGTCGCCGCCGGGCTGCTCTCGCAGAAGACCCACGGGTTCCTGTTCTGGGCGGCTCTCGCGGCCCTTTGCTGGACGCCGATCCTCCTGCTCCTCGCGATCCTTGTCGGCCCGCCCCTGCTCGGGCTCTTCGAGGGCGTGCTCTCCGGTCCCGTCGCCCTGATCCTGAGCGTCGTCGCGATCGTGATCGCCGTGCGGGTCGTCAACCTGAGTCTCACCTGGAGCGGGCGCCGCCGGCTGCTCGCCTTATCGCAGAAGCTCTACCAGGCGGAGTTCTGGCCCACGTTCATCTTCTACGCGCCGATGATCCCGGTCGTGCTCTACCACGCCCTCCGTCGCGGCCCGATGACCTTCACCTGCGTCAACCCGGGCGTCTCCCACGGCGGGGGCGTCGTCGGTGAGAGCAAGTCGGAGATCCTCAACGTGCTGCGCCGCGGGCCCGCCGGGCCCTGGGTTCTCCGGTCCCATCTGATCGACGCCGGGTCCTCTCCGGCCGCTCGCGCCGCTCTCGCCGGCGACCTGATCCGCAAGGACGAGGCGCTCGGCGGCTTCCCGGTGATCCTCAAGCCCAACGAGGCCCAGCGCGGCCACGGGCTCAAGCTCGCCCGGGACGACGAGGACGTCCGTCGCTACTTCGAGGACGTGACCAGGCCAGCGATCCTGCAGCGCTACGCCCCGGGCCCGCACGAGGCCGCCGTGCTCTGGGCGCGCAACATCGAGAACGGTTCGCTCGCCCCTGCCGGACGCATCTTCAGTCTCGCGAAGAAGGAGTTCCCGGTCGTCACCGGCGACGGGAAGCGCACGCTCGAGGAGCTGATCTGGGGGCATCCGCGCTACCGCTTGCAGGCCGAGGTCTTCCTCAAGCGTTTCAGCCGCGAGCTCGACCGCGTGCCCGACGCCGGCGAGCGCGTGCGCCTCGGGGTCGCCGGGAACCACTCGCAAGGCGCCAAGCTGCTCGACGGGAGCGAGCTGCTCACCCCGCAGCTCGAGGCGCGCTTCGACGCGATCGCCTCGGCCTACCGCGCCGCCGCGGCGGACGACGAGGTCGGCGACCTTGACTTCGGGCGGTTCGACATCCGCTACGAGAGCGACGAGGCTCTGCGCCGCGGCGAGGGCTTCGCGATCATCGAGCTCAACGGCACCATGAGCGAGTCGGTCAACATCTACGACCCGAAGTGGCCGCTCTGGCGACGCTACGCGGTGCTCGTCCGGCAGTGGGGAACGCTCTATCGCCTCGGCGCGGCGCGGCGGAAGATGGGCGAGAAGCCGCTCGGTGCTCTCGAACTCGCGCGGGCTGTCCGCGACCACTACCGCGGGCGTGGCGGCTCGGAGATCGCCGACTGAATCGCGCGACGGCAGGCTCGTGCCCTTCCGTGTTCCCCAAATCGCCTTGATTCACTCGCGCCGACGGCTTCTTTCTTCCCGCCCGCAGATTCTGCTTGATCCTGGTTGTCGAGGGCCGTAGCCTCAGTTGAATCGAGTCGCACGCTCGATGTGAACGGAGTCAGATCGGCGAAGCCCTGCACAGGCGGCGCCGGCGAGGAGAGAAAAAATGACTATTTCGCGATGTTCTCGCGCCAACGGTCTGCGTTGCGCGGCCGCGGCGGCGATCGGGGCCACGCTCATGGCGGGGGCCGCTTTCGGTGGCATAATCCCGCCGGCGCCGACGACGCTTGAGCTGGACGTCAACTCGGTCGTCGTGGAGGCGGACAGCGACTTCAGCGGCGCGGACTACACGGGATCGCTTTCAGTTTCAAACGACGCGAACGCCAGCGTCGCTGACCTCCGCCTCGATGGCGCCTCTCGAGCGATGTCGTCCGAGCTCTCCATGCTCGACGGCCGGATCGACCTCGAGAACGGCGCGGTCGTCGGCGGCTTCTTCACGATCGTCCTGGCCGACGGCTCCGAGTACACGACGCAGATCGGCTCGGCCTCGGGCGTGCTCGCGTTGACCCAGGCCGAGGGCTTCGCCGTGGACGGGCTGACCGATGAGGGTCTCTTCGAGACGCTCCCGGGCGGGCGGTTCGGGGGCGTTGATCTCTCGCCGGTGATCGGGCGCGGGATCGACTCGTTCGTCGGGTCCTTCCTGCTCTTTGCGTTCGATCCGGTCGACGGGATCGACGCCGACGTCAACCTGGAGCTCTATCTCACCGTGCCGTCACCGGCCGGCGCGCCGCTCTTTGCCGCAGCGGCGCTCATCGCGGTGAGGCGCCGGCGGTAGGCCGAGCTCGACAAAGCAATTAATCGCGCGCGGCGCCGGGCCCCGCCTACACCCCCGGC
>CAZXGT010000057.1:1521-13732 GCA_964639935.1 uncultured Phycisphaeraceae bacterium | reverse complement strand
GAGCTCGAAAAACGCGGATGCCGCGTGCGCCGCCTTCCGTGGAACACCCCCGCGAGCCGCCTCCGCGAAATATTCGACGCCGGTGAGGCGCACGGAATCCTCGTTTCAAACGGGCCGGGCGACCCCCAGGCCGTCGAGCAGAGCGTGGCGACCCTCCGCGAGCTGATCGCCGGCGACGCGGCAAAAACGCCACCCACCTTCGGCATCTGCCTCGGCAACCAGCTCCTGGCGCTCGCCTCGGGCGCCAGAACGTACAAGCTCAAGTTCGGGCACCGCGGGGCGAATCAGCCGGTGCGGAGCCAGATGACCGGCAAGGTGGAGATCACGAGTCAGAACCACGGGTTCAGCGTCGACGCCGAGTCGCTTCCCGATGGCGCCGAGATCACCCACCTGAATCTCAACGACGGCACCCTCGCCGGCTTCCGCCTGAAGGATCGCCCCGTCTTCGCGGTGCAGCATCACCCCGAGGCGAGCCCCGGGCCGCACGATGCAGCCTACCTCTTCGATCGCTTCATCGAGGAGATGGAAAAAGCCGCCGGCGCGACCGCAAACGCCTGAGGCGACATCGCCCGCCCCGACGAGCAAGACGCCCGACCGCGCCTCCCCGCCGAGCCCTGCCCGGTCGATTGTTTTGCGCCGACTTGACGCCAATCGCGATGTTTTCCGGAACCGAACCTCGGTTGCAGGGGGACATGACGGGCAGTATGTTCCGCGCGGTTCCCGCCTCTGTCCTCGAGACAAGGCGAGCCCGTGTTCCCCCCACCGGTCGTCGCGGTCGCAGCAGGATGCGCCGCCCCGTCGGCCGTCCAACGAGGTCGCGCCCGCGCGATCCACCGCTCCGGAGATGTGCTCCATGCCGCGTCGCAGGCCCTCCACGTCCACGCTCGCCACGTTCGTCACCGCCGCCGCCATCACCCTCGCCGCTGGGGCGCCCGTCAGCGCCGCCACGCCCGACGCCGGCGCCGAGATCGCCCGGGCCTCGAGCCTGATTGAAAACGGCGACCTCGTCTACGCCAAGCACGAGCTCGAGAAGATCGGCGAGCTCTCGCTCTCGCCGGCGCAACGCGAACGGGTGAACCAGCTCCTGTCCTCGGCGGAGCGCCGCATGCGCTTCACGGACGTCGTTGACATCAGCCTGCAAAAAGCGGGCCTTGCCCTTCGTCTCGGCGATCTCCGGCAGGCGGAGCGTCAGGCGGAAGCCGCCTCGCGCGCCCGCACCGCCACCGCGACCCAGAGGGACGCCGCCCTCGATCTGCTCGAAAAGGTTCGTGAGCGACGCCTCGAGATCGCCCCGGCCATCCCGACCGCTCTCGAGCAGGCGATCGCGGATTTCAACCGCGAAGACTACGCCTCCGCCAAGGCCGGCTTCGAGGCCGTCTACCGCTCCGGCGTCCCGCTCGCTCCCGAGCAGCTCCAAACGCTGACCCGGCACCGCGGCCGTCTCGCCGCTCTCGAGATCGAACGCGGAGCGGACTTCGCCCACGACCTCGCCTCGGCCGGTCTCCTTCAGCCGGGGCGCGTCCGCGAACGCAACCAGAATCAACAGGACGATCCCGAGCAGGCCCCGGAGACCGTCGACGCCCAGGCCCCGCAGGATCAGTCGGAATCGGGCGACAGTGATGCGTTTCAGGAGGCTCTCGAGTTCGAGGCGGCCCGTGTGATCGCCGAGGCCGATCTGGCCTTCCAGGAAGGTCGCTACAACGAAGCATTCGACAGGTACGCCGAGATCGTCGGCCCGCTCCGCGACTACGCCACGCCCGAGGCGGTTGAACGCGCTCAGGAACGGATGCCGGAAATCCGCGTCCTCCTCGGGCAGGCCGGCGGCGGGATCCTCGAGAGCGAGCTCGAGAGACGCCAGCTCGTGGTCGAGCAGGCCCGCGCCGAGTTCGACAACCTCATGGCTCAGGCCCGCGCGGCGCTCGCCGCCGGGGATACCGAGACCGCCCGCCAGCGGGCGAGCGAGGCGAGGCTCCGCCTGACCGAGGCCCGCGAGTTTCTGGCTCAGGACGAGTTTGACTCGCGACTCGAGGCCCAGCGTCAGCTTCTTAGCGACATCGCCTCTCGCGAGGAGGCCATCCGACAGCGTGAGGCGGCCGAGCGCGAGACCGAGCTCCGCGCCGAAACCACCCGACGCGAGGCCCGCCTCGAGCGAGAGCGGCAGGAAAAAATCGTCGAGTCCCTCAACCGCATCCGCTCCCTCCAGATGGAGCAGAAGTACGAGGAAGCGCTGCAGGTCGTCGACCAGCTGCTCTTCATCGATCCCAACAACCCCGCGGGCCTCCTCCTCAAGGACGTGCTGCAGGACACCCTCATCTACCGCGAGTTCAACGAGCTGCAGCGCGAAAAGAACCTCAGCTACGCGAACGAGTCGCTGCGCATGCAGGACGCGATGATCATCCCCGACTCGCTGATGGAGTACCCCGCCGACTGGCCCGCGATCGTCCAGCGCCGGGTCCAGGGCGCCGGCGTCTACGCGGACCCGCCCGAAGATCGTCGCGTGCTCGCCACCCTCCAGACGACCAACATCCCCGCGTCCTTCACCGACAACACCCTCGAGGACGTCCTCAACTTCATCGCCACGGTCACGAACCTCAACGTCGATGTCGACTGGGATTCCCTCGCCGAAGCCGGCGTCGATCGCGACTCGCTCGTCTCCCTCAACCTCCAGCCGCTCCCGGCGCAAACGATCCTCAACCGCGTCCTCGACAAGGTCAGCCCCGACGAGTTCAACGCCGCAAGCTGGGCCGTCAACGACGGGATCCTCGTCATCGCCTCCGACGCCGCCCTTCGGCGCAACACCTTCATCCAGATCTACGACATCCAGGATCTGCTCTTCCAGGTGCCGGATTTCACCGAAGTCCCGGACCTCGAGCTCGGCCAGATCGTCCAGGGTCAGGGCGGCAGCCAGCAGGACGTCGACATCGAAGTGCCCGAAAGCCTCACCACCGAAGCCCTGCTCGAACGCATCCGCGAGATCATCCAGACCAACGTCGACTTCGACGGTTGGCGCGACAACGGCGGCGACACGGGAGATATCCAGGAGCTCAACGGCAACCTGATCATCACCAACACCGCCGCGAATCACCGGTCGATCTCCAACCTCCTCTCCCAGCTCCGCGAGGTCCGCGCCATCCAGGTGAACGTCGAGGCGCGTTTCCTCTCGGTCTCCGAGGACTTCTTCGAGCAGGTCGGCTTCGACCTCGACGTGATCTTCAACGCCGACAACAACCAGTTCGAGCAGGCCCTCGCGATCCAGCAGGACTTCACAAGCCAGCAGCCGGGAACCGGCTCGCTGCTGCCCTCAGACCTCGTCGGGCCGTTCTTCGGCGGCGGCGCCGACCGCACCGGCGCCGCCACGGGAGTTGTGCAGACGAACGTTGAAGAGTTCTTCGATGGGACCGACCCGCTCCCCCTCTACGAACAGCAGTTCGTGCCCTTCAACGTGGTGCCGCCCGACAACACTTCCATCATCCCGGTGTCTCAGAACAGTCTCGGACTCGCTCAGGGCCTGTTCCAGGGCTCGCCCTTCGCCAACGCGATTGTGGGCGCCGACCCCGCTCTCGGTCTCGCCGCGACCTTCCTTGACGACATCCAGGTCGACCTGCTCGTCCAGGCGACGCAGGCCGATCGGCGCAGCGTGACGCTCTCCTCCCCGCGGCTCACCTTCGCCAACGGCAAGTGGGCGAACATCGCCGTCGTCACGCAAACGGCCTTCGTGTCGGACCTGACGCCCATCGTCGGCACGCGATCCGTCGCGTTCGATCCCGAGCCCGGCATCGTCTCCACCGGTTTCACACTGCTCGTTCGCGGCGTCGTCTCAGCCGACCGGCGCTACGTCACGCTGATCATCATCGCCGAAACCGCCACGAATCTCGAATTCGACAACTTCACCGTCTCCGCGCAGACCCAGGGCGGAGGCACCGGCGGCGGCGCCGTTGAGGAAGACCAGACATTCTCCGGCTCGCTTCAGCAGCCCACGCTCGACGTGACCGCTCTCCAGACCTCCGCCACCGTCCCCGATCAGGGCACCGTGCTTCTCGGAGGCCAGCGCGTCAGCAACGACTTCGAGATCGAGACCGGAGTCCCGGTCCTCAGCAAGCTCCCCATCCTCAATCGCTTCTTCACAAACCGAGTCGACGCGCGCGAAGAATCGACCCTGCTCATCCTCGTCAAGCCGACCATCCTGATCCAGAACGAGCAGGAGGAGATCAACTTCCCCGGACTCATGGACAGCGTCAACGGCTCCTTCGGCGGGTGAACCGAGCCCGAATGAGCGCCCCGACCCGCCTCCGGATCGCAGCCACGACCGCTCGGGAGCTTGACCGGGGAGAGCCCCACCTGTAGCGTGCCAACGCTGCGCCGCCTCCTGGCGCGAGGGAGACCTCACCTTGATGGACGCCGCCGATTCACGTCTCCGCATCAAAGATCAAGAGGGTGTCACCGTCGTCGAGTTCGTCGATCGAAACATTCTCGACGAGGCGAACATCCAGCAGATCGGCGACGAGATCTCATCGATCATCGACGAACAGGATCGTCCCCGGCTCGTGGTGAGCTTCGCGAACGTCGAACATCTCTCGAGCGCCGCGCTTGGGACCATGATCACGATCAACAGCAAAATCCGCGCAAAGGATGGCGACCTCCGCCTCGCCGACATCGACCCGCAGATCTACGAGGTCTTCGTCATCACGAAGCTCAACAAGCTGTTCAATATCCACGACACGACGCAGGAAGCCGTCGAAGTCCTCCAGGCCTGAGCCCGCCGCCCGAACGGGCGCAGGGACGCGCCTCGAGCTCGCCGACGTCTATGCCAAGCGACGCGCACCCCCACAACCGCCCGGCCCGCGAGGAATACGAAACGCGACTCGAGGTCGCGCCGGACCCTCTCGTCAAGCGCCAGACCCTCGACCGCCTCGTCTCCGAAGTCGAGGCCGCCGGCTACCCGACCGCGGCGGTCTTCGCGGTCCGGTTGGCGGTCGAGGAGGCCCTCACCAACGCCATGAGTCACGGGCACGCCGAGATCCCCGGGGCGCCCGTCGCCGTTTCATGGCGCGTCACCCCGCGCCGGGTGGATGTCGAGGTCGCCGACCGCGGGCCCGGCTTCGACCCGAGCGAGGCGCCCGACCCGACTCTCGATGAGAATCTCGACAAGCCGGCCGGCCGCGGGCTCATGCTCATGCGCGCCTACATGACCGATGTCCGTTTCAACGAGCGCGGCAACGCCGTCTCGATGACCTACTTCAAGGCAACCGAAGCCGACGGCGCCTAGGCCCTCTCAGGTGAGCCAGCGGAGCGACCTCACGCGGCTCACCGACGGGTCCTGCACCTCTTCCCCGAGGAGCTCCGAGAGCTGCTCCGGCGTCGTCCGATCCGCGAACACGATCACCGTCTCCTCGTCCTCGGCCGGCGGCTCCTCGTGGCTCGCTTCGACGGCGTCGGCGGCGAGCCGCTCAACCTCATCGAGCGAACCCGCCGTCAACACGACCTCCGCGTACCGCTCGTCCTGCGACTCATCATCCGGCGTGCGCCGAACCAGACACCGCCAGCCGGTGACGCCGAGTTCGCGACCCGCGTCGTCCCGGTTCTCGGAGCGATCGACATTGAGCTCAAGACGCCAAAGATCCTTGAGATCTTCAACGATCTCTTCCGCGGTCATCATCTCGGGCTGATCGGGCGGGCACATCAGCACCCCCCGGTGCTCGTGCGAGGCTCCGTCGACGCCCGTCGCGTTCGGATTGGGCGCCAGATCGAAGGCCGCGAGCGTCTTCTCGACCGCCTCCTTCACCTCCGACTCCACCCGGATCGTCACGATCTTGTGCTCGTCCAGGTAGACATAGACGAACGGCGAGTCGCTCATGGCCCCGAAACCGACGAGACCATCCTCATACAGCCACTCGCCGTGATCGTTCACCACGTCAAGGAAACGCTCGATCCCCACGGGGTCGTACGCGATATAGGGGTCGACCTCCCGGTACGCGTCGTTGCCAAGAACATCGAGAATCGGATACACCCGCCCCGGCAGCAGCGCAAAGAGGGCTCGACACAGCGCCTGCAGGCGCGCGGCGGGCACAACCGCGTCAAAGACGTACCGATCGGGCCACTCCTCCCAGTCGCCCGGGTCCTCGCCGCCGTCGGCCGGCTCGAAATCCATGATGTACCCGGGCTTCGGCTCAAGTGGTTCGACGGGATACACGCCAAGCGGAAACGTAAACGAGCCCCTCGAGGCCCGCTGGATCGACGTGTCGATGTGCGACTGGCCCACGCGGCGTCCTTTCCGTGCTCTTGGCCACGACATGCTCCCCTCGCGTGCGGCGGCGGAAGAAGATGCAATTACCTGATCTTTAGAGTACGGTTTTTCCGATCCCCCGGACCAGCCTGCCGACGGAGAGTTTCATGGAAGCGTTCAACGACGTCCTCAACACTGTCAACGGCGTCATCTGGCACGACTTCGTGCTCTACATCGTCCTTGCCGTCGGCCTGCTCTTCACGGTCTGGTCCGGCTTCGGTCAGTACCGCGCCCTGACGCACGGCTCAAAGGTCGTCCGAGGCGTCTACGACGACAAGGACGACCCCGGGGCTATCAACCACTTCCAGGCGCTCTCGGCCGCCCTCTCCGCGACCGTCGGCCTCGGAAACATCGCGGGCGTCGGCGTCGCGGTCGCCCTCGGCGGACCCGGCGCCGTCTTCTGGATGTGGGTCGTCGGCGTCGTCGGCATGG
Organism: uncultured Phycisphaeraceae bacterium; assembly: GCA_964639935.1. Lineage (GTDB taxonomy): Bacteria > Planctomycetota > Phycisphaerae > Phycisphaerales > UBA1924 > CALNYS01. The sequence continues at coordinate 7,017 of CAZXGT010000057.1, read as the reverse complement.
CCCTCAAGACCACCGAAGTCACCCTCTCCATGCTCTACCGCAACACCGACGACCCCGAAAACCCCCACGGAGGACCCATGTTCGTCGCCCACAAGGGCTTCCGCGAAATGGGCCTCGGCGGGCTCGGAAAGCTCATCGGCGGCGTCTTCGTCGCCACGCTTCTCATCTCCACCATCACCGGCGGAAACATGTTCCAGGCGTGGAGCGTCGGCGAGATCACCGAGAACTACTTTACCATCCCCTCGATCGTTTCCGGCATCATTCTCGCCGTCCTCGTCGGGCTTGTCATCATCGGCGGCATCAAGCGCATCGGCGCCGTCGCAGGACGCATCGTGCCCTTCATGTGCGCCATCTACGTCCTCGCCGCCCTCGCCGTCCTGACCATCAACATCGGCGAAATCCCCGCCATGCTCGTCCTCATCGTCACCGAGGCCTTCAGCCCCTCCGAGGCCGAAGGCGCCTTCCTCGGGGGCACGATGGGCTACGCCATCCTCTGGGGCATGAAGCGAGCCCTTTTCAGCTCTGAAGCCGGGCAGGGCTCCTCCCCGATCGCTCACTCCGCCGCCAAAACCGATGAGCCGGTCCGCGAGGGCGTCGTCGCCGGCCTCGAGCCCTTTATCGACACCATCGTCGTCTGCACCCTCACCGCGCTCGTCATCCTTTCCACCGGCGCCTTCAACCGCGGCCACGAGATCGAGCTCCCCGAGACCGCGCGAGTCGTCGTCGTCCCCGCGGAGGGCGAGGTCCAGGGCGAAGTCTCCAGGTGGACGCTCCGGTCCGAGGTTCTTCAGGACGGCCAGTGGACCCCGGCCAAGACCCCGGTCGACGCCGATGGCGACGGCGTTCAGGACCGGGACGCCGCCGGCAACCCCATGTGGGACCTCGGACCCGAGCTCCCGCTCCGCCGCACGAACACCGCCGTCGACATCTCCGGACCCATCCGCGGGGGCGAGGACGTCTTCGTCGTCGTCGAGGCCGAGGACAACCCGAACACCGGGCTCAACCTCCACCGGATCGGCGGACGCATCCGCGTCATCGGCGAGGACGAGCGACGACTGGTCGAGTGGGGCACATTCGCTTCCACCCGTGAACCCACACTCCTCGAAGGCGGGAGGCAGATCTACGTCGACTATCCCGGCCCCTCGCTCACCGGTCACGCCTTCGACCGAGCCATTCCCGGTCTCGGGAAATGGCTCGTCACGCTCGCCGCGTGGCTCTTTGCCCTCTCGACCGCCATCAGCTGGTCCTACTACGGCGAGCAGGGCGTCGTCTATCTCTTCGGCGACAAGCTCGTCTTGCCCTACAAGTTCTTCTACTGCCTCATCATCGTCGTCGCGGCCTCAGGCTTCATCAAGACCGACGCCCAGCTCGACAACTTCACTGCCCTCGGCACCGGCGTCATGCTCTGGGCCAACATCCCGATCATGCTCATCTTCGGCAAGGTCGCCATGAAGGCGTACCACGATTACTTCAAGCGCATGCGCGAAGGCGGCGACGACGCCCACCCGCCGGCGTCGATCACCGACGTCGTCGAGGGACACGACGTGGAGTGAGCGCCCCGGCGCCGTGGAGATGGGATCTCGCCGAGGTCGCAAGCGCCGTCGAGCGTTCATTGATCGAGCAGCGCGACCGCATCGAGCTCGAGCAGGCGACGCGAGGCCTCGACGCCCCGACCGAGCTCGGCCTCCACCCCGTCATCGAACGCGGCCTCAAGACCCACGGCTTCGGCGTGCATCGCGAGGTGCGCTACCCAAGCGACGCCGAGAGGAAGCGCAAGCGATCCGCCGGCGACCGGTGCGACCTCGTCCTCACGCCCTCGTCCCAGGAGCCGCTCGAGGACCCCGCCGGAGCGAACACGCTCTTCGCCGGCTCGGGCTTCCCGCCGCAAGAGGCCCTCTGGATCGAGGTCAAAACGGTTCGTCAGCACGCGCTCGTCAAGGGCGTCGCGTCGGAGAACCCCGGCTACGCCGCCCGGCTCTGGGGCCCCGCGATGATGGATCTCGAAAAGCTCGCCGGTGATCCCCTCCTCGGACCGGCGGCCTCGCTCATCGTCCTCTTCGCCGCAAGCGAGGATGTGGCGCGGCACGACCTCGACGTCTGGGCCGACCGCGCCCTCGACCGCGGTCACGGCATCGAGGCCCCGAGAATGCGCGGCTTTCCGATCGTCGACCGCCTCGGAAACGCCTGGTGCGCCATCGCTGTGACCGCGCTGCGCCGCTGAAGACCGACGCCGCCCGATCCTCAGCGGAAGATCAGCGTCCGAGGACTCACAAGCAGCACCGGCTCTGTGCGGAGCTGGGTCATCGCCGTCATGGCGTCGCGGAGACGATCCCACGCTGCCGGGCCGACCAGCTCGCGGATGGCGACGAGCGCCGGCGATTCGATCTCCACGCCGAAGACGCTCGTCAGGTTCTCAAGAAAATCATCGAAGCTCTGCGGACCCGGATAATGGAGGACATCAAAGTCATCGGGCAGCCCAGCCTCATCGGCCATAGCGTAGAGAGCGTCGTGGAGGCCGCCGAGCTTGTCGGCGAGGCGCAGCTCGATCGCCTTCGTCCCCGCGAAGAGGCGCCCCTCCGCCGTCTTCGAGAGATCGATCTTCTCGCGTCCCTGCGCCACGCGCTGCGTGAAGAGCTCGTACGTCTCTCTCATCCGATCGCGAACGAGAGATCGCTGATCCTCGGTCCACGTGGGGCCGGTCGCAAAGAGCGACGCGGCCGGGCCCCGGCTCCGCCCCACCACGTTGAGCTCGACCTTTTCGTACAGATCGTCAAGCGCCAGCTTGCCGCCCACGACCCCGATCGAACCGACGATGCTCGAACGATCGACGTAGATCTTCTCGCCCGCCACAGCGATGTAGTACCCGCCCGAGGCCGCCATGTCGCCCACGCTCACCCACACCGGCTTCGTCTTGGCAACGCGGCGAACGCCCTGCCAGATGTTCTCGCTGGCGATCGCGCTCCCGCCCGGCGAGTTGATGCGCACAATCACGCCCTTGATCAGATCCTCGTCCTCGATCTCCTTGAGCGCCTTGCGGATCGTCACGGCCCCCACAGAGCCGCCGCCGAAGGCCGTCTCCGGCTGGCTCTCGCCGTCGATGATCGGGCCGTCGATGTGAATCACCGCGATGGTGTCGCGCTCCGGGACGTTCTTTGGCTCCTCAGAGAGCTTCCGGAGCATGGCGAAGGGATTGGCCATGTCGAGCTTCGCCGTCGCTCGCGAAGGGTCATGCGAGAGGTCGTACTGGACCGCCTCCCCGTACGCGGCCCTGAGGTGATCGTTGAGCTCCAGGCGATCGATCTCCGCATCGATCAGGCCGTGCGTGATCGCCGTCGTCCCGTCGGCGTACCACGCTCGCTCCATCGCGTCGTCGAGCCGCTTGTCGCTCAGCCCGCGATTGGTCTTCATCTCCTCGCGCAGGGCCTCATAGAGCGTGTCCAGGAGCTGCGAGATGTTCTCCTCCCACTCCGGGCTCGGCTGCGCGTTCATCAGCATCTCGTCGGCGCCCTTGTAATCGCCGATCTGCACGTAATCAGCCGTCACGCCGATCATTTCGAGCGTGTTCGCGAGGAACATCTCTTCCATATAGATGCCCGGGAAAAAGACGGCCCCTCCCTGCTGAAGGATCACCTCGTCGGCGTAGCTCGCCAGACGAAGCGTGCCCTGCTCGTAGATATCCGAGAACGCGTGCACCCTCTTTCCCGCGTCGCGAAGAGCGCGGATCGCCCGGCCCACACCCTCGATCTGCGCCGCGTTCCAGGACGGATTGCGGAGCCGGAGCACGACGCCGTCGATCGACTCCGAACCCGCGAGCTCCTCAAACGTCGTCACAAGATCCGCGAGAGTCGTCGCCCCGTCGCCCATCAGCCAGTCAAAGGGACCCGGCTTCTCCGCAAGCTCGCCCTCGAGTTCCATCCACGCGATTCGCGTCTCCGCGCTCGCCGGCGTCACGAACATCCCGCCCGCCGCAAACGCGGCCAGGCACACACAAAGCAGTCGGTTGATTCGCATCGGTCAGGGGTCTCCGGGCTTGGGAGCCGGTTTGGTCGTCGCTTCCTTGTTCCGGTCGGCGGCCGGGCGGTTGCAGATCAGTCGTAGCCAAGCCGCTCCAGATCGTCCTCGTCGAGCCCGAAATGATGCCCGAGCTCGTGAAGAAGCGTGATGTGGATCTCCGCGTACACCTCGTCGTCGGCCTCAGGCTGATCCCACCCGCCCGCGAGCTCGATGATCCCGCGCCGGTACAGGTGGATCTCCTCCGGCAAAGAATAGGCGTGCTCCACCGACCGCTCCGTCATCATGAATCCCGAATGCAGACCGCACAGCGGCTCATCGTCCGGAAGCCCCATCTCCCGCAGCAACACCGGGTTCGGAAAGTCCTCCACGATCAGCGGCACCGTCTCGAGACGGCTCAGGATCTCCTCGGGCAGCGTTTCGAGCACCTCCTCGAGCAGCGCGTCGAACCGCTCCCGCTCGTGCTCGGACAGCTCCTCGGGAAGGCTCATGACCGCTCTCCAGGAAGACGCATCCGCCCCCTCAGATCCGCGATCGAGTTCACCCCGAGACGAGCGCAGTGCCGGTACGCCCACCGTCCAAGACCCCGCGCGATCAGCTCCGGCGCCCGCGCATCGGCCATCGACGCCGTCCCCACCCCGACCGCCGTTGCGCCCGCAAGGATCATCTCCGCCGCGTCCTCCCAGTTCATCACGCCTCCCACCGCGATGACCGGCGCTCGCCTCTCCTTCGCCACGCCCCAGTAAACGAGATGCACGAGCCGAACCGCCACCGCGTGCACCGCCGGACCGCTCACCCCCCCCGTCCCGTTGGCCAGCGCCGGCTCGAACGTCTCCACATCGATCGCCATCCCCGGGATCGTGTTCGACACCGTCAGACCGTCCGCCCCCGCGTCCAGCGCCGCCGTCGCCAGACTCACAATGTCCCGCCCCCTCGCACTCGTCACGACCGGCGGAAGCTTCACGAAGACCGGCCGATTCCCGCTGACTTCCTTCACCGCCCGGACGACCTCTCCAATCCCCTCCGGCTCATCACCGAAGCTCCGACCGCTCTTGACGTTCGGGCACGACACGTTGAGCTCGACCGCGGCCAGGTGATCCAGCTCCGCAAACATCCGGACCACCTCCACGTACTCATCGACCGTCGAGCCCGCCGCCGAGCCGATCGTCTTCGGCGCGATGCCCCGGACGCGCGGCGCGTGATCCCGCGCGAACGCCTCCGCCCCCACGTTCGCCAGACCGATCGCGTTGAGCATCCCCGCGTCCCGCGGCAAAAGCCGCCAGGCGGGGTTGCCCTCCCGCGGCGCCGCCGTGATCGATTTCGTCGTGACGGCGCCCACCCACTGGAGGCTCATCACCTCCGCCGCCTCGTCAACGTACGCCGCCGTGCCCGCCGCGAGCACCACCGGCGTCCGCAGCCGAACACCGGCCAGATCAACCCCGAGCAGCGGCGACGGATCCGTCATCACGCACAACATAGACGCCC
>CAZXGT010000057.1:0-1421 GCA_964639935.1 uncultured Phycisphaeraceae bacterium | reverse complement strand
CGGAGCACCGATGGACCTCAACGACCGCATCGCCCAGTTCGAGAACATGGCCCAGGCCGATCCCGAGAACGATATGGCCCACTTCTCCCTCGGCACCGCCTACAAGCAGGCCGAGCGCCCCGCCGACGCCGCGGAAAGCTTCATCCGCTGCTACTCACTCAACCCCGCCATGAGCAAGGCCTACCAGCTCGCCGCCGAATGCCTCCTCGAGGCCGGCGAAACCGACCGCGCCGTCGCCGTCGCCACCGAGGGCTACACGAGCGCCGCCGAGCGCGGCGACTTCATGCCTCGCGACGCCATGGGCAAGCTCCTCGAGGAACAGGGCGCCGAGGTCCCGCACGTCGAGGTCGACGAGGAGAAGATCGCCGTCGGCGGAGACTTCGTCTGCGCCCGCACCGGCCAGCCCGGCACGCAGATGGAAAAGCCCCCCTTCAAGGGCCCCCTCGGCGAATGGATCCGCGAGAACATCACCCGCGAGACCTGGCAGGCCTGGATCGCCCAGGGCACCAAGGTCATCAACGAGCTGCGCCTCGACCTCTCCGACGAGGAAGACGGCGCCACCTACGACCAGCACATGCGCGAGTTTCTCGGGGTCGACGAACAGATGTACGAAAAGATCCAAAGCGGCGAGGCGGCCGGATCCAAGTAACACCGCGTTGGGGTGCCACGACCCGCCGTCTGCGGCGCGTCGTGTGATGGGCGCCCGCAACCACGACGCGCCTTCGGCGGGTCGTGGCACCCGTTAATATGCTTTGATGCCGCCGCGCAAGCGTCTCCGCCGCTTCGAAAGCCCAAGCCATGCCCGCTATTTGACGTTCTCGTGCCGCCACCGGCTCCTGCTCTTCCAAAACGATGCGATCAAGCATGTCTTCGCTGAACACGTCGCGAAGACTCGCAAGCGAACGGGCTTTCACCTCCTCGCATGGGTCATCATGCCGGAGCACGTCCACCTGCTGATTTGGCCCAGTCTGCCCGAGCACCCAGTCGCCGACGTCACGTCGCGTCTCAAACGTGAGTTTGCCCGCAAAGTCATCACCCGCTGGCGCGAACTCAAGGCCCCAATCCTCACCAAACTCACCGACGCCGACGGGCGCACCCGCTTCTGGCAACCCGGCGGCGGCTACGACCGCAACATCATCACCGAACACGAACTCCGCGAGAAGATCGACTACATCCACGCCAACCCCGTCCGCCGCGGCCTAGCCAACTCGCCGACCGACCACCGCTGGTCCTCCGCCCGCTGGTACGCCGGGTACCGCGACGGCACACTCCGCATCGATCCCATGAGCAAACCAACGTGACGGGTGCCACGACCCGCCGTCTTCGGCGCGGTCGTGCTTACGGACGCCTCTTCACGACTGCGCCCCTGTGGCGCGAGTCGTGGCGCCCTGCATCTCGCTACCTCACCACCCCCGCCCCCC
>CAZXGT010000056.1:0-13790 GCA_964639935.1 uncultured Phycisphaeraceae bacterium | reverse complement strand
TTCTTCATCACGCCGCCGATGAGGCGGCCGATGGCGCTCATCTTGCCGCCTCGGATGTCTTCGACCACCTTCGCGTTCGCCGGGTCCGCGATCACCTCGTCCACCCACGCCTCGAGCTGCGCCGTGTCGGTCACCTGAAGCAGGTTCAGCTTCTCCGCCGCCGCGGCCGCGTCGTCGTCGCTTGTGCGCAGGTGGTCGATGAGCGGGTCCACGGCGGCCGAGCCGATGGCGTCGTCGTGTCGAAGGGCGATGATCCCGGCGAGCTGGTCCGGGCGCACGCCGAGGTCGGAGGCGAGGGTGTTCTCCTCGTTGGCCTTCTTGGCGAGGTTCTGGAGGAGGATGTTGGCGACCTGCTTGCCGGCGGCGCCGAGGTTCAGGCCGGCGTCCTCGACGGCGCGGACGGCGGCGTCGAAGTAGTCGGCGACGGGGCGCTCCTCGATGAGGGCGAGGGCTTCCTTGCTCGTGAGGGCGTGGTCGGTGAGGTAGCGGTGAAGCTTCTGGTGGGGGAGTTCGGGGAGGCGCGACTTGACCTCGTCGCGCCAGGCCTCTGAGACGATGACGGGGATCAGGTCGGGATCGGGGAAGTAGCGGTAGTCGTGGGCGTCTTCCTTTTCACGCTGGACGTAGGTGCGGCTTTCGGCGTCGTTCCAGCCGCGGGTGGTCTTGGCGCCGGGGCCCATGACCTTGCCGTCCTCGAGGAAGCGGGCGGGCTGATGGGCCTGCTCGTACTCGATGGCGCCCTTGAGCGCCCGGAAGGAGTTGAGGTTCTTGATCTCGACGATGGGCGTCTTGATCTCGCGCCCGTCGTCCGTGTCGAGGATCATGTTGATGTTGGGCTCGAAGCGCATGTGGCCGCGCTGCATGACGCCTTCGGAGACGCCCAGGTAGCGGCAGATGTTTCGGAGGAGGCGGGCGAAGTCGACGACCTCCTCGGCGTGGGTGAAATCGGGCTGGGTGACGATCTCGAGGAGCGGGGTGCCGGCGCGGTTGAAGTCGACGAGGGCGTCTGGGGAGGGCTCGCCGCCCGGGAGTTCGTTGGACGTCTTGCCGGCGTCCTCCTCGAGGTGGGCGCGGATGACGCCGACGCGCTTGGTGGGCACGTCGGTCTTGCTCGCGAGCTCGGGGAGCGGGAGGTCGAGGGCGCCGTCGTAGCAGAGGGGCAAATCGTACTGGGAGATCTGGTAGCCCTTGGGCAGGTCGGGGTAGTAGTAGCTTTTGCGGTCCCACTTTGTGAACTCGGCGATCTCGCAGCCGAGGGCGAGCCCGACGAGCATGGCCATCTCCACCGCCGCCTTGTTCATCACCGGGAGCGACCCCGGGAGCGCGAGCGTGAGCGGGTCGATCAGGGTGTTGGGCTCGGCGTCCTGATAGGCGGCGACGCTCGGCGGGCAGGCCGGCGAGCCGACGCTCGTGAACATCTTGGAGCGCGTGGCGAGCTCGACGTGGACCTCGAGGCCGACCATGAGGCGGGCGGAGGCGATGCCGTCGGGGAGCGCGATCTCGGCGTTGGCGGTGGTCATGGGGTGAGTGTATCGGCGTCCGCGCGCGCATCGGCTGCCGGGGGGATGCGCCGCGGCTACCATGGCCTCCGATGTCGAGAGAAACGGTCATTACTGGTCTCGGGGCCGTGACGGGTCTCGGTGTGGGCGTCGACCACTTGTGGCGTGGGCTGTGCGAGGGTCATAGCGCGATCGGGCCGATCGAGGCGTTCGATCCCTCGGGTTTCAGGTGCCGGCTGGCGAGCGAGGTGAAGGGCTTTCGGGCGCGTGACTTCGTGCCCAAGAGCTACCGCAAGGCCGTGAAGGTGATGGCCCGGGATATCGAGCTGGCGGTCGGCGCCGCGAAGCTGGCGGTCGAGGACGCGGGGATCGAGACGAAGGGAACGCTCAACGGCGAGGGCGAGCCGACGTTCGCCTCGCACCGGATCGGGTGCCAGATCGGGGCGGGGTTCATCGCCTGCGACGCGCCGGAGCTCGCGCAGGCCGAGGCGTCGAGCCGGGAGGAGGACGGCGCCTTCTCGATGCGGCGCTGGGGGGAGGAGGGCATGGGCAACCTCTCGCCGCTCTGGATGCTCAAGTACCTGCCCAACATGCTCGCGTGCCACGTCACGATCATCCACGACGCCAAGGGCCCGTCGAACACGATCACCTGCTGCGAGGCGAGCGGGCTGCTCTCGATCGGCGAGTCCCGGCGGGTGATCGAGCGCGACGACTCGGACGTCTGCTTCTCGGGGGGCGCCGAGAGCAAGCTCAACCCGCTCGGGTTTCTGCGGATGCACTACGCGGAGCGGCTCGCCGAGACGGGCGACGAGGGCGAGGCGTCGCGGATCGTGCGCCCGTTTGACGAGGGCTCGGCCGGCTCGCTCATCGGCGAGGGGGCGGGGATCGTGCTGATCGAGTCGGCGGCGGCCGCGCGGGAGCGCGGCGCGCGCATCCACGCTCGGGTCGCCGGCTTCGGCGCCGCCCAGTCCATCGACGACGACGCGCCGGGGACTGGGCTCGCGATGGCCGTCGAGAGCGCGCTGGCCGACGCGGGGATGGACGCGAGCGAGATCGACCTGATCGTCCCGCACGGCTCGGGCGCCCCCGCGTGCGATCGCGAGGAGGCGGCCGGGCTCGAGCGTGTCTTCGGGACGCGTCTTGACGACATCGAGACGATCACGCTCACGCCGCACATCGGGGACACGCTCGCGGGGGCCGGCGGTCTGGCGGTGTGCGTCGCGGCGACGGCGCTCCGCGAGCAGACGCTCCCGTCCCGGCTCGCCGGGGGCGGGATGGGCCGCGTGCGTGCGGGGGCTCGCGAGGCGGGTCCTGCCAGCCTCCGGGCGACGCTCGTGTGCACCAACGCCCTGGGCGGGCAGAACGCGGCGCTCATCCTCCGGGCGCCGAAGGCCTGAGCCCGCTCCGCCGCCATCTCCTCGCCGCCTGCCTCGCCGAAGGATCGGCGGTAGCATTGGAGATCGGTCCCAACCACCGCTAGGAGAGCAACGATGACCACGACGAACCGACGCACGACCCGCACCGAGGATCTCGACCCGGAGCTCACGGAGGTCAGCCGGAAGGTGATCGGCGCCGCGATCGAAGTGCACCGGGCGATCGGCCCGGGCTTCGGCGAGGACGTCTACGCCCGGGCGCTGACGATGGAGCTCGACGATCTCGACGTGCCCTTCGAGCGCGACTACCCCTTCGACGTGGAGTATCACGGCGAGAAGGTCGGTGAGAGCCGATTCGATCTCTTCGTCAACGACCGGTTCGCCGTCGATATCCGGGCCGAGCACCGGGAGATCGACGGGCTGGACCGCACGGCGCTCCGCGCGCAGCTTCGCGCGGCGGATCTCGAGCTCGGGCTCATCATCAACTTCGGCGAGCGCCGCCTCAAGGACGGGCTCGTCCGCGTGCTCAACCCCGACAAACTGGCGGCGACCTCCGATGAGCACCACGACGATCACGACGAGGACGACGACGAGTGATCACGAGCCCCGGTCATCATCGGGTGGTCATCACGGGCATGGGGGCGGTGACGCCTCTTGGCGCCGGCGTTGATCGCGTGTGGTCGCGTCTCATCAAAGGCGAGAGCGCGATGGGCCCGATCTCGCGGTTCGACGCGCGGACGTTCTCGACGAACTTCGCCGCTGAGAGCGAGGACGTGGATCTGGCGGATCGTTTCGCCGAGCACGAGCGGCACGCCAGCGCCGGCCGGCACGCGCGGTTCGCTCTGGCGGCGGCCGCCGAGGCGTGGAAGCAGGCGGGCCTGGGCGATCCGATGCAGCCGCGCGGGAGCGCGGGCGGGCGGGCCGAGTGGACGCGGAAGCTCGAAGGCACCCGCGCGGGGATCTACTTCGCCGCGGGAGAGGGCGTACCGGACTTCGAGGCGTTCACCGCCGCGAACCTCGCCGCGTGGGACGCGGAGAAGCGCGAGTTCGACGCGCGGGCGTGGGCCGAGACGGCGCGCGAGCGCATGAGCGCGATCAAGGAGATCGAGCAGGAACCCAACAAGCCGATGCAGCACATCGCCAACGCCTTCGGTCTCCGCGGCCCGGCGTTCAACAGCCTCACGGCGTGCGCGGCGAGCACGCAGGCGATCGGCGAGGCCACGGAGATCCTTCGGCGGGGCGACGCGGAGATGATGGTCTCGGGCGGGGCGCACTCGATGATCCATCCCCTCGGGATCACCGGGTTCATCCGTCTGACCGCGCTCTCCTCACGGCGCGACGATCCCGAGCGCGCCAGCCGGCCCTTCTCGGCTGACCGCGACGGCTTTGTCATGGGCGACGGCGCGGGCGTGGTGATCCTCGAGACGCTCGACCACGCGCTGGCCCGCGGCGCTGCGCCCCTCGCGGAGATCGTCGGCTTCGGCTCGTCGGCCGACGCCTACCGCATCACCGACATCGAGCCCGAGGGCCGCGGCGCCTACGCGTCGATGCTCGAGGCGCTGGCCGACGCGAATCTCGATCCCAGGGGCGTCGGCGACGATGGGCGCCCGGACATCCATTACATCTCCGCTCACGGCACGGGCACCAAGGAGAACGACTCCATCGAGACGCGCGGTCTCAAGAGCGTCTTCGGGGAGCTGGCGGGGAAGATCCCGGTCAGCAGCGTGAAGTCGATGATGGGCCACCTGATCGCGGCGGCGGGGGCGGTGGAGCTGATCACGTGCGTGAAGGCGATCGAGACGGGCGTCGTCCCGCCGACGATCAACCTCGATGAGCCGGATTCCGGGTGCGATCTGGATTACGTGCCCAACGAGGCGCGGGACCTCTCGGGCGCCGGCGGGGTGCGGACGGCGCTCTCCAACGGCTTCGGGTTCGGCGGTCAGAACGACACGCTGATCGTGCGGCGGTACGAGGGCTGACCCGGTGCGCGCCGCGGCCCGACCGGCGTGGCTCGTCGGCCTCCGGTCGCTATCGGTCTCCCCGCGGGTGCTCGCCCGGCTGGTGGTCGTGGGTCTGCTCGCCCTGATCGGGATCGGAACGCTGACGGCGATCGGGGCGTACCGCCTGAGCTTCGCGGCGCCGCCCTGGTGGCGGACCGTCGACGCGACCGATCCGGCGACGATCGAGCTCGCCGAACGGACCGAGCAGGCGATGACCTCAACCCTGCACCGCAAGCGCGAGCTCGGGGAGCCGTGGGTCGTCGCGCTCTCGGCGCCGCAGGCGAACGCGTGGATGAACGTGATGCTTCCGCGCTGGCTCGAGAACCGCGACGTGGACCGCCCGGCGTGGACGAGCGAGGTGCAGCTGCACTTTGAGGACGGCGAGATCGCCGCCGGCGCGATGGTGCGCGACGCGCGCGGTCGCGAGCGGTACGTGACGCTGCGGATCGCCCCGATCGTGGATGAGAGCGGCGCGGTGTGGCTTCGCCCGAAAGGCGCGGCGGTGGGTCGGCTCGGCGCGCCGCTGCGGTGGACGTTCGAGGAGCTCGAGCGACGGGCGACGCCGGAGACCGAGGAGCTGGTCGCGGGGATCCTGGGCCGCGCGCCGGTCGCGGACGAGGCGTCGGTGGAGCTCGGCGACGGGCGGATCGTGCGGGTGGTCGACGCGCGGGTGCGGGAACGCCGCCTGCTTGTGACGTGCGTCACGGAGCGCTAGGCGCGCGCGCGAAGCGCGAGGCGGACCTCGTAAAGGGCGATCGCGGCGGCGGTGGCGAGATTGAGGGAGTCGACGCCCGGGGCCATCGGGAGGCGCACGCGCTGCGCGGCCGAGCGCTGGGCGGCGGCGCTGAGACCGGGGCCCTCGGCGCCGACGAGAACGCAGACGCGCTCGCCCAGTTCGCCCGAGCCGCACACGTCGCGGAGGGGCGGCGCGCTCGGGTCGGGCGTCAGCGCGAGGACCTGGTAGCCGGCGGCGGCGAGCCGCTCGTTGAGCCGGCGTGAGGTCTCGCCCCGGGCGTGGGGGACGCGCAGAACGTGGCCCATCGAGACGCGGATGGACTTGCGGTAGAGCGGGTCGGCGGATCGGGGGTCCAGGAGCACGGCGCCGGCGCCGAAGGCCGCGGCGTGGCGGAACGCGGCCCCGAGGTTGTCGTGGTTGTTGACGCCCTCGAGGGCGAGGAGCAGATCGTGCCGCTCGGCGAGGATGGGCTCGATGGGGCGAGGCTCGGCCGCCTTGCCGGCCGCCAGCACGCCGCGGTGGAAGCGGAAGCCCATCAGCTCCGTCGTGCGCTCGCCCGGGAGGGCGTAGACGGGCAGGCGCTGAGGGGCGGCGTCCAGGAGGGGCGCGAGCGACTCGAGACGCTCGGCCTCGACGAGCAGCGATCGCGGCTCATAGAGCGAACCGGGCGAGAGCAGGAGCTCGACGACGGTTCGGCCCTCGGCGATGAAGGCGCCGTGGCGGCGGAGGGCGGTCGCGTCGCGGGCGACGCGGTAGACCTCGAGGCGGGGATCGTCGGGATCGGTGAGGGTGATGATGTTCATCGGGGCTCGCGAAGCGGCTGGCGGCGAACGTACCATGCTCATCATGCGAAGCGTTTCAATCATCGTGGCGTCGGTTCTCGGCGCCGGGGCTTTTTTCCTGACGCTCGGCGGCTGCGGCGAGGCGGAGACACCGGAGGACACGGTCAGCGAGCGGCAGCTTCGCCCGGGGGCGCAGACGGCGCCGGCGGGCGCGCCGGTGGTCGTGGCGTCGCTCGCGTGGGACGTTCCCGAGGACTGGGCGTACCGCGAGCCCGCGAGCGAGTTCCGGGCGGCGGAGTTCGAGGTCCCGACGGAGGAGGGCGAGGCGGAGCTCGTGATCTTCCACTTCGGTCCCGGGCAGGGCGGGGACGCGGAGGCGAATCTGGCGCGGTGGGCGCGGGTGGTGCTCGATGAGGAGGGGAACCCGGTTGAGCCGGAGATCGAGGTGCTCGAGACCGGCGAGCTTCGGACGGTGTTCGCGGAGTACCGCGGGACGTACATGGCGGGGCCGCCGATGGGGGACAAGACGGCGATGGAGGACGCCGCGCTCTTTGGCGCGGTGATCGAGGGGGGACCCGAGGGGCGGGTCTTCATGCGGCTGACGGGCCCCGCGGCGGCCGTCGAGAGCGTGCGCGGTGCGTGGATGGGGATGCTCCAGAGCGTCCGCTCGGGGGCGTGAGCGTGAGCGGGGCGCGGGCGCTGCTTGATCTCTACGAGCGGGCGGCGCAGAGCCCGGAGCGTCAGGCGCGGTTTCTTCAGGCGGTGGCGGGCGACGGGGCGCGCGCGCTGGGCGAGGACGGGTGCGGGGCGGGCTCGTTGTCGGTCGCGTGGGCGCGGCTTTCGGGGGCGCACCGGGCGGTGGCGATCGATCTCGACGAGACGCCGCTGGCGGTTCTGGAGGAGAAGGCGGCGGCGGCTGGCGTTCGCGATCGGGTCGAGATCGTTCGAGGCGACATGCGCGGGGCGACGGCGCCGGTGGACGTCATCGCCCTCCTGAACTTCTCGATTGGCTACTTCCACGAGCGGGCGGATCTGCTGGCGTACCTGCGCGGCGCGCGCGAGCGCGTGGACGCGGCCGGCGGCGTGCTCGTGTGCGATCTCTACGGCGGCGCTGACGCCTGGGCGATTGGGGTTTCGGATCTGGAGCTGCGCGGTGGGGCGCGGTATGAGTGGGAGCAGCGCGAGGCGGATCCTTTGACGGGGCGGGTGGTCAACGCGATGCACTTCGAGACGCCGAGCGGGGAGCGACACGAGGACGCGTTTGTGTACGAGTGGCGGCTGTGGGGCGTGCCGGAGCTGCGCGACGCGATGACGGAGGCGGGGTTTGCGCGCACAGAGGTGCATGACCGTCTTGGCGACGCGGAGCTCGAGGATGGGAGCCTGCTGGCGATGCCGGCGCAGGGTGACGAGGTCGACGAGAATTTCGTGGTGTACGTCGCGGCGCGGGCTGGCGGCGGGTCGTGACGTTTCTTGATCCGGCGACGGGTCTGACGGCGCTCGCGGCGGGGACGCTGGCGACGCTGTTGTGGTATTTCCTGAAGCTTCGGCGGCGGCCGCTCCGGGTGAGCTCGACGATGCTCTGGGAGGCGGCGGCGCGCGACGTCGAGGTCAACGCGCCGTTCCGGTGGATCCGTCCGTCGTGGCTGCTTCTGCTTCAGCTGCTGGCGGTGGCGCTGCTCTCGGGGGCGGCGGGGCGACCGGCGATGACAGGGGCCGAGGCGTCGCCGGGGCGGTGGGCGATTCTGGTTGATCGTTCGGCGTCGATGCGCGCGCGGGACATGGAGGGGGCGCGGACGCGGCTTGAGGTCGCGATCGACCGGGCGGAGGAGCTCATCGGGCGGCTGGGATCGGACGAGCGCGCGATGCTCGCGTCCTTCTCGACGGGTGCTCGGCTCGAGGCGGCGATGACGAGCGACCGGGGCGTGCTGCTCTCGGCGCTTGGGGGGATCGAGGCGACGGATCAGCCGGCGGATCTGGGCGGGGCGCTCGAGCTGGCGGCGGCGCAGCTCGGGGAGGATGCGTCCGGGGTGCGGGTGGTGATCCTGAGCGACGGGGGGTTCGAGTCGCCGGAGGGGGGAGCGCCGCTGGGCGAGGCGGAGATCCGCTTTGTGCGCGTGGGTCCGTCGGCGGGGACGCCCTCGACGAACACGGGGATCGTCGCGGCGAGCGCCCGGCGGGACCCTGAGGATCCCAACGCGCTGCGGGCGTTTGCGCGGCTGACGCACGCGGGGGCCGAGGCGCGCGAGGCGACGGTCTCGGCGTTCTTTGCGCCGCGGGGCGGGGCGGAGCGGCTCGCTGGGGCGAAGACGGTGCGGATCGAGCCTGGGGGGGAGGGGTCGGCGGTCTTCGAGACGCGCGTGCGCGAGGGGGGCGTTCTTCGGCTTGAGATCGCGGGTGGCGACGCGCTGGCGAGTGACGACGAGGCGTTCGTGACGATCCCGCCGGCGCGCGGCGCGGCGGCGCTGGTGGTGACGCCCGAGGGCTCGGAGGCGGACCCGTTCGTTCTGCGGGCGGTGGAGGTTGCGACGCGGCGCCCGGCGGCGGTGATCGATCTCCCGGCGTGGGAGTCGGGCGCCTCGCCGGCGGCGGCGCTGGTGGTCTTTGATCGGGCGAGCGCGGAGCGGGAGCCGCGGGAGTCGTCGCTTCATCTGGGTGCGGGGGCGCCCTTTGCGGGCGTGCGCCTGGTGGAGTTCGAGTCGGGCGGGGCGCGGGTGCTGGCGTGGGAGCGTCGGCACCCGGTGATGCGGTATCTGTCGCTCGATGCGGTTCGGCTCGAGTCGGCGGTGGCGCTTGCGTGGCCGGAGGGGTCGCCCGCGACGTCGATCGCCGCGGGTGAGAGCGGTTCGCTTGTGGCGTCGATCGAGCGGGGCGGGTCGCGGCGGATCGTCAGCGCGATGGCGCCGAGCAACTCGAACTGGGAGACGGACCCGAGCTTTGCGCTGTTCGTTGCGCTAGCGACGGAGTGGATCGCGCCGGCGACGACGGGCGAGGGGGAGTCGGTGCGGACGTCGGCGGGCGTGACGGTTCGCGCGGCGGCGGGGTCGGATCGGGTGGCGGCGGAGGGTCCGGCGACGGTGCGGGCGCCGGTGCGGGCGGACGGGCTGGCACGGCTTTCGGCGTTCCCGCTCGTCGGCGTTTACGAGCTTCGCGGGGCCGAGGGCGGTGTCGGTCCGCTCTCGGTGAATCTCTTTGATGAAGGGGAGAGCTCGATCGAGACGCGCGATGAGCTGGTCATCGCGGGGCGCGCGGTGGGCGCGGGGGGAGTGGACGCGATCGCGGTGCGTGAGCTCTGGCGGTGGTTCGTGCTCGGGGGGCTCGCGCTCGCGTGCATCGAATGGTTCATCTACGCGAAGAAGATGCGGGTATAACCGCGACGAGGTTTGTGTCGAGGAGGTTGCGATGCGGCGATGGATGATGACGGCGGCTCTCGGGTTTGCGGCGGGCGGGGCGACCGGCGTTGCGATGGGGCAGCCGGGAGCGGATTCGGAGTTCGAGCCGATCCCCGAGCCGGCGCCGGAGTCGAGGCTGTCGCTCGAGCCGACGGCGTCGTACGCCTTTGAGACGGATCTCGACGGGGCGGGCGAGTATTCGGTCGCGCGGTTCGGCCTCAACGCGCGGTACCGGATCCCGATTCTGGAGCGTTCGACGCTGAGCTTCGGCGCGACGGCGCAGCGTCACGAGTACGACTTCTCGGGGGCGACGGGGCTGGCGCCCGGGGGTGATCCGCTTGGCGGGGCGAGCGTGTTCGGCGTGAGCGCGCGGGTGGTTCATCCGATCGACGACCGGCTGAGTTTTCTCGGTGGGGCGAGCGTGGAGTGGGCGGGCGAAGACGGGGCGGACTTCGGCGACGCGCTGATCCCGGCCGGGTTTGCGGCGGTGGGGTGGCGGGCGAGCGATCGGCTCACGCTGACCCTCGGCGCGCAGGTGAAGGATCAGCTCGAGGACGACGTGCGGGTGCTGCCGGTGATCGGGGTGGAGTACCAGATCGACGAGCGGCTCCGCCTGACGAGCACGGAGGTGGGGCGGGTGCTCGCCGATGTGGGCGGCGGGGGGCTCGGGCTGGTGTACGAGGCGAGCGACGAGCTGAGCTACGTGGCGGGCGCGGTGTTCGCGTCGGGTGAGTTCCGGCTTGATGAGGATGGGCCGATTCCGGACGGGGTGCTGCGGGACGACCGGGTGATCGCGGCGCTGGGGCTGGCGTGGGAGCCGAACGCGAGCACGCGGGCGACGATCGCCGTGGGGGCGACGGTGTGGTCGAACATCGAGGTGCTGGATTCGGGCGGGAGCGAGCTCGGGGACGAGGACGGGGATCCGGCGCCGTTTGTGACGGCGCGGGTGCGGATTCTGTTTTGATGCGGCGGGTCTCGATCATCCTGGCGAGCGTGGTTGTTCTGCTCGTCGGCGTGACGCTGGTGGCGGGGTGGGTCGCCTTTCGGCCGCGGCCCGTGCCGCCGGCGGAGGATTGGGCGGCGCAGTGGAACGAGCTCGTTGGCGAGCCGGGCGGCGATGCGGCGCGCGAGCGTCGAATCGCGGCGGATCTGGAGAGGCTTGCTGAGGAGGGGGCGCTGCCGCACGCCCCGGCGGATGAGGACGATCGGACGATCTACGCGAACGAAGCGCTCGAGGCGATCCGCTTCGGCGAGTGGGGGCATCCGCTGCACGAGCCGGGGCTTGCGGCGCTGGAGCTGCTGCGCGAGGACATCGGCGCGTGGCTGACTGCGGACCCACCGGAGGTTGACTGGACAGTCGCGGCCGTCGGTCCGCCGACGGACGGCGTGGCGGCGGATGAGATCATGTTGGAGCTCGTGAGGTTTCGGCTATTGAGCTTTCGAGTGACCAGTGCGCTGCTTGCCGAGAGCCGGCGTGCGGCACGCGCCGGTGAGCCCGAGCGGGCGGCGGCGACGATGGAGTTCCTGCTTCGGATCAGCGAGAGCGAGGCGGACGGGCCAGCGCTGATCCATCGCCTGCTCGGCATGGCGAAGCGCGACTTCGTGTTGGCGCACATGGCGGCGCTGGCGGCGGAGGGCGAGGCGTCGGCGGAGACGATTCGGGCGTTTTTAGAGGTGATCGAGCGGCATCCGCGGCCCGCGCTGGACGTGGACAGGATGCTCGCGGGGGAGCGGATCGTCGGCGAGCTCAGCGTGTGGATCGAAGCGGAAGAAGCGGCGGCCGCGGACGTGATGGACGTGGCTCGCTCGTGGCTGGATGTGGTGCGCGGGACCGACGTGCACGACGGAGGCGAGCTGTGGCGAGCGCGGCGGGTTCGGTTCGGCGACATGACGGCGCACTACGAGCGGCTGCTGGAGCGCGCACGGCGCGTGTGGGAGGCGGACGCGGCCGAGCTTGCGAGCATCGAGCCGCCTCCGGTGTTCGAGCCGGCGCCGGAGGTCTTTGCGACGCCGATGATGCCCGACGCTTTTCGGAGCACGCGTCGGACGGAGCTCGAGCGGGAGATTCAGGAGCACGCGCGGATCGCGTTCCTGAAGCTCAGGGTTCATGAGCTCGAGCGCGGGCGTCCGGCGGCGCGGATGGAGGACGTGCTGAGCGAGGCGGAGCGGGTGGCGCCGCGCGTCGGTCTGCCGCTGGAGTATCGGGTCGTCGATGGCGGCGGGTTCGAGCTTCGCCTGCCGGAGTCGGAGCTGCTCGATGCGTTGGCGCCTGATGATCCGTGGTCGGCGGCGGAATCTCTTTCGGGGTCGGTCGTGGGAGAGGGAGTCCCGCCGATCGAGGGCGATTCGTTCTCTGTGCTTTCCGAGGCGCTGGCGGCGCCGTTCTAGAGCTTCGCCGTGCGGCGCCAGGTGGCGCCTTCAGGGCTGTCCTTGATCTCGATGCCCATGTCGGCGAGCTGGTCGCGGATGCGGTCGGACTCGGCGTAGTTCTTGCTTTGGCGGGCTTGCTCGCGCTTGGCGATGAGGGCGAGGATCTCTGCGTCGTCGTCGGCTTCGGGTTGGGCGGCGGCGAGGTCGAGGAGGCCGAGGGTGTCGTCGAGGGTGCGGAGGAGCCGGGCGTCGGCGCGGGTTGGGCTGGGCGTGCGGTTGATCCAGGCGGAGATGGCGCCGAGCGCGCCGGCGGCGTTGAGGTCGTTGTGCATGGCATTGGCGAAGGCGCCCTCGGCTTCGGCGTCGGTTTCGCCCTGGTTTGTCGAGGATTCTGCGCGATCGGCGAAGTCGCGGAGGCGCTGGACCATGCGGGCGGAGTCCTTGAGGCCCTGCTCGGTGAAGTTGGCGTTGGAGCGGTAGTGGGTCTTGAGGAGTTCGAGGCGGATGGCGGCGGGCTCGAAGCCTTTGGCGAGGAGGTCGCGGATGGTGAAGAAGTTGCCGGCGCTCTTGGACATCTTGGCGCCCTCGACCATGAGGTGGCGCGTGTGGAGCCAGCAGCGCGAGAAGGCGTCGGCGCCGGTGTGGGCCCGGGACTGGGCGATCTCGCACTCGTGGTGGGGGAAGATGTTGTCCTCGCCGCCCGAGTGCAGGTCGATGGTCGTGAGGTCGGGCTTGCCGAGGATCGAGCGGAAGGCCTCGAGGCTCATGGCGGAGCACTCGATGTGCCAGCCGGGGTATCCGGCGCCGAGGTTGGTTTCGCGGCCGAGGAGCACGTCGGGGTCCCACTTCATGAGGTGCGCGGGGTCGGCCTTCCAGAGGAGGAAGTCGGCGGGGTGTTCCTTTTGGGCCTGGTTGGCGTGGTCGACGCGACCGCCGGCGCCGGTGCGGAGCTGCTCGAGGGTGTTGCCCGAGAGGGCGCCGTAATCGGGGAAGCGTGAGGCGCGGAAGTAGACGGCGGGTCCGGCCTGGTAGGCGTAGCCCTTGGTGATGAGATCGAGAACGACCTCGAGCATGGCGCTGATGTGCTCGGTGGCGCGGGGCATGCGCCGGGGGTCCGCCTCGGCGTCGCGCGCGACCTTGAGCCCGAGGGTCCTGGCGTCCTCGAGGAAGGCGCGGGTGTAGAAGTCGGCGATCTGCCGGGGGTCTGAGGGGTCGATTCCGGCGGCGTCCTCGGGGAGCGCCCCGGACTTTTTTGCTTCACGGAGTCGATGGGCGGCGGCGTCCATCTTGTCCTCGCCGGCGCCGTCGGGCTGGTCGTCGCCGGTCATGTGTCCGACGTCGGTGATGTTCATGACGTGGACGACGTCGCGCGGGCCGGAGCGGGGGGCGCCGTCGGGCCCGGCGACCTGGCAGAGGGGCGACTCGATCCATCGGCGGGCGAGGTCGGCGACGAGGAAGGCGCGGAAGTTCCCGATGTGGGCGTAGTCGTAGACGGTGGGTCCGCAGGAGTAGAAGGCGACGCGCGCGGGGTCGGCGGGCGCGAAGGGCTCCTGCTTGCGGGTCAGGGTGTTGTAGAGTCGAAGCATGGGGACAGGGTAGCCCCCGCGGGGCGGCGGCTGAAGGTCGCCGCCTCAGCCGTGG
>CAZXGT010000055.1:9373-14095 GCA_964639935.1 uncultured Phycisphaeraceae bacterium | reverse complement strand
ATTTCGTTCGGACTCGTCAACATACCGGTGGCTCTCTATCCGGCGGAACGACGAACTGATTTGCATTTGCACATGATCGACAGTCGCAAACAGGCGCGCGTGCGATACGAGCGGGTCAACGCCGAGACCGGAGAAGAGGTTCCGTGGGATCAGGTCGTCAAAGCCTATGAATACGACGGCGGCAACTATATCGTCCTCGACAAGCAAGAGCTACAGGAGGCGGCCCCGGAGGCGAGCAAGACAATCGAAATCACATCATTCGTCGATCTACCAGAAGATATCGATCCGATCTATTTCGATCGCCCGTATTACCTCGAACCCGGCAAGAAGGGCGACAAGGGCTACGCCCTGCTGCGTGAGACGATGAAGCAGTCGGGCAAGGCCGGCGTTCCGCAGGTTGTCCATCCGCACTCGTCAGTACGTTTCGGCCGTAATCGCCCAGGGGAATGTCCTCCTGCTGATCCTTCTTCGCTATCAGCAGGAGATCCGCGACGCCGGCGATCTCTCCCTCCCCGGGACCCCGGACGAGCTCGGCGTAACCGAGAAAGAACTAAAAATGGCTCGCACGCTCGTCGAGGCCATGGAATCCCGATGGGATCCCTCCGAGCACCACGACGAGTATCGTGAGAACCTCATGCGGTGGATCGAATCCAAGATCGAATCCGGAGAGATCGCTCGCGGCCCTGAGGCCGCCGAAACCGAGGCGGCGCCCGAGTCGATCAACATCATGGAAGCGCTGAAGAAGAGCGTCGAGGGCGAGGCGCCCGGCGGTCCAGGCAAGAAGAAGCCAAAGAAGAGAGCCGGTTGATTTTATCTCGCGATGAGCACAAAGTCGTACAACCAGAAGCGTGACTTTCGCAGCACGCCCGAGCCCAAGGCGCGCTCCTCAGCAAGATCGCGCAAGAGCGACAAGCCGATCTTCGTCGTCCAAAGACATGACGCGACTCAGGAGCATTACGATCTTCGTCTCGAGGTCAATGGAGAACTCGCGTCCTGGGCTCTGCCCAAGGGGCCGTCGCTGGATCCTTCGGACAAGCGACTCGCCGTTCGCGTTGAGGACCATCCGCTCGACTACGCAGACTTTGAAGGCGTCATTCCGGAGGAGCAATACGGAGCGGGTCCGGTCATCGTCTGGGATCGCGGCACATGGGAGTGCGAAGAGTCGGACGCTGCTGAAGGGATCAAGGCCGGCAAGCTGAGCTTTCGAGTTGTCGGCGAGAAACTCTCAGGCGCGTGGACGCTGACGCGGATGAACGGTCGAAGCAGCGACAACAAGGACGACTGGCTCCTCATCAAACAAAATGACGCGATGGCCAAACGAGGCGGCAAGCCGATCACCGAGCGCGAGCCCCACAGCGTAAAGACCGGTCGGACTATCAAAGAGGTCGCGGAGGGTAAGGACGCCGGAGCGAACCGGCTCGCGCCGGAAGACGCCGACACGCCGCATCGCGAGCCCCCGCGGCCGTCACAGCTCTCGAGCTCGAAGAAGAACTCGATGCCAAAGGAGATCAAGCCCGAACTCTGCACGCTCGCGGACGCCGCGCCGGAGGGCGACGAATGGCTGCACGAAATCAAGTTCGACGGCTACCGGCTGATCGCTCGCAAGGACGCAGACAACGTCCAACTTCTCTCGCGCAACCAGAAGGATTGGACAAAGCGGCTGAGCCCGATCGCGAAAGCCATCGGGAAGCTCGGCGCAAAGCGGCTGATTCTTGACGGAGAGGCGGCGATCCTTGATCGGCAAGGCCGCACCTCGTTCCAGCGGCTTCAGCAGTCGATCAAGGATCGCGACTTCGCGCAGCTCGTCTTCTACGTCTTCGACCTTCTCTACTTTGACGGCTACGACCTGACGGACGCCAAGCTCGGAGATCGAAAGGCGATGCTCCGCGACCTTCTCGGCGAGGCGTCGGATGGGGTTCTGCGCTACTCCGATCACGTCCTTGGCAAGGGGCCTGACGTCTACGAGAACGCCTGCGAGATGGGCCTCGAGGGGATCATCTCAAAGCGAGTTGACGCCGCGTACCGTCAAACGCGGTCGAAGGCGTGGCTCAAGGTCAAGTGCTCGAAACGGCAGGAGCTCGTTATCGTCGGATGGACTCCTCCCTCCGGCTCGCGCAAGCACTTTGGCTCGCTTCTCCTCGGAGTGCACAACGCTCAAGGCCAGCTGGTTCCGGCCGGACGCGTTGGGACAGGATTTTCCGACAGGACGCTGAAGGAAATCAAAGCGAAACTCGATCGTCTCGCCCGGAAGACGTGCCCGCTCGATATCGAGCCAACGCGAGCCGAGCAGGCCAGCGCCCGGTGGGTCACGCCGAAGCTTGTGGCCGAGATCGAGTTCACGGAGTGGACGGATGACGGACGCCTGCGCCATCCGAGCTTCCAGGGGCTCCGCGAGGACAAGGACCCAGAGGATGTCGTGTTGGAGCAAGCCAGACCGAAAGACCGGGCCGAGCGTGACGCCGAAGAGGAAACCCGGAGGGCGACCGACAGTAAGCCCGGTGGGAGCCGCTCAAGCCGCGGCGAGGCGCGGGTCGCGGGCGTGCGTCTGACAAGCGTGGACCGCGTGCTTTACCCAGAGCAGGGCCTTACCAAGCTGGATCTGGCCGAGCACTACGAACGCGTCGCCGAGCGCATGCTCCCGCTTGTCGCCAGCCGCCCCCTGAGTCTCGTGCGCTGTCCTCAGGGGCGGCGACAAGATTGTTTCTTTCAGAAACACCCCGGGCAGACCTTCGGCGACTCGCCCCGCCGCATCAAGGTCCAGGAAAAGAACGCGACGCGTGAGTATGTTCTCGTCGACGAGCTCAGCGATCTCGTCTCGCTTGTTCAGTTCGGCGTCCTCGAGATCCATCCATGGGGTTCTGCAGAAGACGATCTCGAGAAGCCCGATCGTCTCGTTTTCGATCTCGACCCGGGCGACGGCGCAACCCTCGACCAGATCAAGCAGGGGGCCGAGGTCATCCGGGACCGACTCGACGATCTCACTCTCAAGAGCTTTCTGCTCGCCACGGGAGGCCAAGGACTGCACGTCATCGTCCCGGTCAAACCGGATGCGAGCTGGGACGATGCCAGGGCGTTCTGTCAGGCGATCGCCAAAGGCGTCGCAAGCGCCGAGCCCGAGAAGTACGTCGCCGTCTCCACCAAGTCGAAGCGGAAAAACAAGGTCTTCGTCGACTATCTCCGCAACAGCCGTGGCGCCACCGCCATTGCACCGTACTCCACGCGAGCTCGACCCAACGCGCCGGTCGCGACGCCGCTCTCATGGGATGAACTCGCGAACCTCGAGAGCCCCAGCCAGTACACGGTCGCGAATCTCCCCCGACGTCTCGCTGCGCTCAAGCGAGACCCTTGGGACGGCTATCGCCGCACCCGGCAGCGGCTGACAAAGAGGCGTGTCGAGAAAGCGACGTCGTAGACCGCCCGCGAACTGTTCTCCGTGGACTTCGAAATCGGCATCATCGCGTCCTCATCAGCGTCTCATCCGCTTGAGTCATGATCCGAGCGTCGTCGCACCCGTCGGTCGTGAACGCACTCGTCTTATCAAGGAGACAACTCGATGAAGCTATTCAATTCCACGAAGTTTGAAGACATGAACGATCTGCTCCTCGAGCAGGTTGAGGATCTCTACGACGCAGAAAACCGCATTTCGAGCGCGCTGCCGAAGATGGCCGACGCGGCGAGTTCGCCAGAACTCCAAGCCGCGTTTCGAGATCATCTCGTCGAAACCAAGGGTCACATCGACCGGCTCGAACGAGTCTTTTCGCTCCTCGGCAAGAAACCGGAGCGTGAAACGTGTGACGCGATGAAAGGACTCATCAGCGAGGGCGAGGACATGATCGAGGCCAAGGGCGATGATCACGTCCGCGACGCCGCCCTCATCGCCGCCGCTCAGCGAGTCGAGCATTACGAAATGGCTGGCTACGGCTCCGCTCGGAACTTCGCCAAGCGTCTCGGCAAAGACGATGTCGCCGCGCTCCTGCAGGAGACACTCAACGAGGAAGGCGAGGCGGACGAGAAGCTCACTCGGATCGCCGAATCCACCGTGAATCCAAGCGCCGCTCAGGCGTAGGGGAGATCGTCGCAAGACGAGTCACCATCGGCCGCCGGTGCGCTGCGGAGAACCGCGAGCCGCCAGCGGCCCTTTTACAGTGCGCTCGCCGCCCTCGCGGCACTTCGGCTGCCGGGCTCCGCTGGAGCGACAGCGATCGCTTCTGTGGGTCGGCATCGATGAACAGGCGGCGTGGAATCGTGCCCAAGACTGCTTGAGCGCGCGGCCGCCCGGCCTCCGCCCTCCCACCACGGGGCGATCAGCACAACGCCGCCAAGCCATTCTTACGCCTCGGGATCAATGACGCAGTGCGGCGTACCCTTTGCGCTGGCCATGCCGGCAACGCGTTCAATACTCCGAAGGCGAATGCGAAATGAGCGAGCGAGAAGCTGACCAGATCATCCGCGCCGAGACGCCCACGCCGGCAGAACCGACGCCTGCCGCTCGCGCTCGTGGGGCCGATCCAACGCTCAATCGCGTCCGCTTCATCGCGGAGTTCCTGGACCAGCGTTTCAGGATCCCCGGCACGCGGATCCGATTCGGCTACGACGCCGTCATCGGCTTGCTTCCCGGGATCGGCGACACGCTCACCGCCGCGATCGGCTTTTCGATCGTTCTCGAAGCGATCCGGCGCCGCGTGGGCTGGGGCGTTGTCGCGAAGATGATCCTCAATCTCA
>CAZXGT010000055.1:6549-9273 GCA_964639935.1 uncultured Phycisphaeraceae bacterium | reverse complement strand
TCGCCGGCGAGTGTGAGAACTATCGATGCGATTGCGGCGATGCCTGCGGTTGCGGCATCGGCTGTGGCTGCGGCTCGAGCACCGCCTCGATCGCGCCTCGCGGGGTTGACGGATACGACGCACACAACGTCGCGCTCCTCTCACGGGTCAGCATTCAGGAGTTCGAGCAAGAACTCGCGATCGACATCCTCGACGGCAACGACTGCTGGGGCTACGTCTCGCCAACAGGACGCGAGTACGCGCTGATGGGTCTCGATAACGCCGTCGCCGTCGTCGAGATCACAGACCCGTTTGACCCGGTGGTGGTGGGGGCCGTCGAGCACCCATCGAGCCCGTGGGCCGACGTCAAGACCTATGACCGGTACGCCTACGCCGTGAACGAGTCCGGCGGCGGAGTGCAGGTGATCGATCTCACACGCGTCGATGAAGGGGTGGTGTCGCTCGCGAACGCGCCGTCGTTCAACGGCGCGACTTCGACGAGTCACAACATCGCCATCAACGAGGAGAGCGGCTACGCCTACCTTTGCGGCTCCGGTGGATTCAACGGCGGTCTCATCGCGCTCGATCTCTCTGATCCGGTCAATCCGTCGCTCGCGGGGACGTACACGGACACCTACGTTCACGACGCCGAGATCGTGACGTTCAAGGCCGGCCCGAACGCCGGACGAGAAATCGCCTTCTGCTACGTCGGAGGCCGCGGGCTCGACATCGTCGACGTAACGGACAAGTCAAACATGTACCGCGTCTCTCGCACGACGTATTCAGGGCTGAACTACTCGCATCAGGGCTGGCTCGACGCCAATCGAAGCATCATCTATCTGAACGATGAGCTCGATGAGATTCGCGACGGCGTCACCACCACGACGCGCGTCTTCGACGTCGCCTCGCTTGAGGCGCCCGTGCAGATCGGGTCCTTTACGACCGGCCTCAACGCCATCGATCACAACCTCTACGCCGCCGATGGCTTTGTCTTCGAGGCCAACTACCGCTCCGGCCTGCGCGTCTTCGACGCCACGGATGATCCGGTCAATCCAAGCGAAGTCGGCTATTTCGACACCTTCATCGGCCCCGATGCCGCCGAGTTCGACGGCGCGTGGAGCGTCTACCCGTTCTTCCCGAGCGGCAATGTCATCGTCAGCGACATCCAGGGCGGTCTCTTCGTGCTCGACCCCTCGTTCGCGCTTGTCGGCGGCGTCCCCGCGAGCATCTCGATCCTCACGCCGCCACGCGACGCCGTCGACCCCGGCTCCGACGTGCTCCGCGCTCAGATCGCCCCCGTCAACGCCTCGATCGTTGGATTCCCTCAACTCGTCGTCGATGTCGGCGGCGAGGTCGTCGCGGTCGACATGATCGAGGACGCCGACGGTGTATTCGAGGCAACTTTCCCGCCAATCGCCTGTGGCGAATCGTTCTCCTATTACGTGCGCGTCGAGACCAGCGCCGGCGTCGACGTGACCGAGCCGCTCAGCGCGCCGCTCGACGCCTTCACCGCGATCGCAGCCGGCGACTTTCTCACTGGGTTCGCCGACGACTTCGAGACCGACCGGGGCTGGATCGTGGGCGTCCCAGGCGACGATGCCGAGACGGGCGTCTGGGAGAGAGCCATCCCGATCGGGACCGACGCGGCCCCGGGCGAGGACAACCCCGCCGGCGAAGGAACCTACTGCTTCGTCACCGGCAACGGCGCATCCTCCGGCGGCCTTGGGGATGACGACGTCGACGCCGGCGCGACAACCCTTACCTCGCCGCGCATCGATGCCACCGGCGCGGGCGTTCCCTTCGTCGAATACGCCCGCTGGTTCTCCAACGACCGCGGCGCCAACCCGGACGAGGACGTCATGCTCGTTCTGATCTCGAGCAACGACGGAGCGTCCTGGACGCTGCTCGAGACCGTCGACGAGAACGCCAACGCCTGGGTTGAGAAACGCTTCCGCGTGAGCGACTTTGTCGAGCCATCCGACCGAATCCGCCTCCGCTTCGTCGCGAGTGATACGGGGGGAGGGTCCATCGTTGAGGCCGGTGTCGACGATGCGCGTCTCCGCTACGCCGAGTGCTCGATCACGTGCCCCGCCGATCTCAGCGGTAACGGCGCCGTGTCAGCCGAGGATCTCGCCATCATCATCGCTGGATGGGGCGAGCAGGGGAGCACGGACCTCGACGGCTCCGGCGCCACAGGCGCCGAGGATCTCGCCGCACTCATCGCCGCGTGGGGCGACTGCGAGTAGCGCCTCAAAGCCCACACGGATAGGTCTCCGGGGCATCCTCAACACGCCGCATCGACAGCGGCGTCACCGCGTGCGTCTCATTGAACCAGATGTATTTGTCAAACTGCCCCGCGAGCGAAGCACGAGAGTAGTGACTCGCGCGCTCCGTCTCCGGTCGATAGATCACGCCGATCGCCCGCTCCAGTCGCTTGGGCTTGAACGCTGAATAAACGTCTTACGACTGGCGCAGCGGCAATAAGAACCGCGATAGCCCAGCCTCGTGACACAGCCGCTCGTGGCTTCCATTAAGCGACGGCCTAACGCGCTTGATCCGCGTTGCGCCGCCTCAGCGATCCGACGCGACCGCTTCGCCGCAATGCGTCCCGAAACCGATGAGGTACGCCCCGCCGCCGAAGGCTCTTCTCGCCAGACTGCCGATGTTGATCTCTCCGGAATCGCCCATCTCCGTCGCCGACGCGTCCCCGACGTGCGAGTTGTGCGGCCACACGACCGCTTTCGC
>CAZXGT010000055.1:0-6449 GCA_964639935.1 uncultured Phycisphaeraceae bacterium | reverse complement strand
GCCGATCCAGAAGGGTCCAGCTCGACGCCGCGCCCTCGTCCATCGATCGGTAGTACGCCTTGACATCCCGAACCACCTCACCGTTCCGCTCAGCGTCAAAGAGTCGCTCTCCATCGACGCAGGAAGCGGCGAGCCGCTCATCGAGCAGATCTTTCAGAACTCGCACTCCCGCATCCGACCCGTCGCCGCATCCCGACCGTAGCGCGCGGGATCCCGCTCCCAAGGCGAAAAGCACGAGTAGAGCGTCCTGGCTTCCTTAGCAGCGGCCGGATTCCGCTCCTCGAGATAATCCACCACCACGCCGATCGAGTTGGCGGGGCTGTAGAGATCGAGCCCGTACAATCGTGCCCGCTCATCAGCCGGACGGGTGAGATTCGACGCCCTCAAATCCTCGATAAACCGCTCCACCTCCTCGTTTCGGCACATCCACGTTGGAAAACAAGAGAAGGGAGGCTCGCGAAGCGGCGGCGCTTCGGGCCGATCCCGGACGAGCCGATCAAGCGTGCTCACGTTCGGCCAGTCCCCTTCGGGCCCGACCGTCGAGAACCCTTTTCGATTGACAAGCTCCCGCGTGATTCGCGCGCGCATGTCGTAGAACTCGCTGGTTCCATGCGTCGTCTCTCCGATCAGTACAAGCCGGGCATCCCCGATGCGCTCGAGCAGCAGGCCAAGATCGACCTCCTCGATAGAGGAGAACTTCTCTGCGTGCTCCGCCGCCGCGCGAACCGCCAACCGATGCACGCGTGTCCTCTCCGCTCCCCGAACGACGCCCCACATCCCAAGCGCCCATCTCTCGACTGACCGACTTGACTCTACAGCCGGGGATGAGCGAGCCCTGAATCGTCGCGCGCTACTTCGTGTCCACAGCGTCGAGAAGTCGGCGAACCGCTTCCTCAAGCTGCGTGTCACGCCCCGCCGCCGCATCCTCCGGTCGCAGTTCCACGAGGTGCGTCGGGAGCAGCTCTTGGTTCTCGAGATACACCCCCGCGTCGCCTTTGGTGCCGACCTGTGGGATCCCGAAGATCAGATCGCCCGTGTGCAGACGCTCCCACCACACCGCCGTCGACGTGCCCGGCACGGGCATGCCAACCGTCTCGCCGATGCCGAGCTCCGTGTACGCCCAAGGGAAGAAGTGCGCGTCCGAGTAGTTCCCCTCGCTCATCACGACGATCGACGGCTTTGTCCACCGCCGCGACGTGTCGCCGAGGTACGTCGCATCGGGGGACGCGTCGTCGCGCGGGTAGAGGTCAACGTAGCGATGACCGGTCAGGAACGTCACGAGATCATCATGAAGCCATCCACCGCCGTTGAAGCGGGTGTCGACGATCAAGCCTTCGCGATCGAAGTACCGCCCCAGGACCTCAGAGTACACGTCGCGAAACGACGGGTCGTTCATCCCCTGGACATGCACATAGCCCAGCCGTCCGCCTGACGCCTCATCGACGATCGCGCGACGTTGCTCGACCCACCGGTCGTAGCGCAGGCGTCCCTCTTCGCCCTGGGACACCGGCCTGACAACCTGATCGAATCGGTCGCCGCCCTCGCGCTCAACCGACAGACGGACGCGGGCGCCCGCCTTGCCGTCGAGAAGCGCGCTGAGGTTGGCCCCGGCAACCGACTCTCCATCGATCGCCCGGATCACCATCCCTTCCTTGATCTCCACATCCGACCGGTCAAGCGGCCCGCCCGTCATGATCTCGACGATCCGCAGGCCAGCGTCGTTCTGCTCCAAGAACGCTCCGAGCGACGCCGTCGACGCGTCGCCGTCCTCGCGTCCCGGGCGATAGCGTCCGCCCGTGTGCGACGCGTTGAGCTCGCCCAGCATCTCGGAGAACACGATTGCCAGGTCGCGGTTGTTCGTGATCCCCTCAAGCTTCGGCTCATACTGTTCTCGATAAAAAGCCCAATCCACACCGTGCATGTCCGGTCGATAGAACTTCTGCATCGTCTGACGCCAGACATGCTCGAAGAGGTACTCGCGCTCCTCCGAAGCGTTGATCCGCAGTTCAGCCGCGAACGAGATCGGCGTCTTGGCGCCGCTTGACGCGTCGATCTTCGAGAGCGAACCGTCTGCGAGGAGGAAGATCGTCTTCTCGTCCTCCGAGAGAATCATCGAGGCGTCGCCCGCTCCGAGCTTGGTCAGAATCTTCGTCGATTCCTCACGGAAATCGCGGACCCAGAGGTCGTATCCCTTCTCGAACCGAGCGAGGTAGAAAAGCTTCTCGCCGCCGGATGTCAGAGCGAACTCCCCGAGGTCCGACGAGTGAATCGTGAGCCTCTCCGTCCGCGCCTCAAGGCCCTTCTCCTCGATCGCCACCGGCGAAACCCCGTTCTCGTCCTTCGCCTCCTCTTTCTCCGCGTTCTCCTCCTCGGGTTCATCCTTCTTGTTTTCGGTCTCCTCACGCTCCTTGCGGAGCTCGTACTCCTCCTTGCTGAGACGGAATCGATCCCACGCGTCCTGCGTCAAAAAGCTCGCGACCACGTCGTACTCCGCGCCCCACGAGCCGTGGCTCCGCTTCCCGTATCGCGCCGTCGCCCACGCGACCGCGCCTCCGTCCATCGCCCAGTGCGGACGCACGTCGTCGTAGCCGGACTTCGAGAGATCCATCGGCCGCGTCGAGCCATCGGCCGGAACGACACCCGCCTCGTGCACGAACGCTCGCCCGCGGTCGTAAAAGTGCACGGCGAGCCACTCGCTATCGGGCGACCACCGTAACCAATGATCCCCGTCTGAGTACGAGTAGTACCAGTCCGCGGGGAGCGCCGTCTCGGTCTCGCCGCTCTCGATGTCGTAGACGTGAATCGCCGAGCGGTTGTGCAGGTACGCCACCTTCTCGCCGTCCGGCGAGTATCGCGGCTGGAACTCCTCCGCATCCGTGGCGATCAGCGGCCTCTCCTCGATCTTCGTCGCGCTGAAGAAGTACAACTCATCATCGTCCGCCAGCGACGCCTCGTACACGTTCCATGAACCCCCGCGTTCGCCCGCATAGACGATCGAACGACCGTCCGGCGAGAAATGAACGCTGCGCTCCTGCTCCGGCGTGCTCGTGATTCGCCGCGTCGTGCCGAAGTCCACGCTCGTCACGAACACCTCGCCGCGCACGACGAACGCGATCTCTTTTCCGTTCGGGGAGACGGCGAACTCCGTCGCCCCCGATCGCTCTGTCCTCGCGATCATCTCGTCGCCGCGCCCTTCGACCGTGACCTCGATCTCGATCCGCTCGGGCTTCCCGTCCCGGATCATCCGGTACAGCTCGCCATGCCAACTGAAGACCACCGTCCCTTCGGGCGACGCCGAGAGATCACGCACGGGGTGATTCTCGAAGTTCGTCAACCGCTTCGGCTCAAGCCCCGGGCGGAGCGTCTGCCGAAAAACGTTCATGGCGCCCTCGCGCTCCGAGAGGAAATAGAAGCCGCGATTATCGCTCGTCCACTCCGGGTCCCGATCTTCGCCCTTGTAGTCCGTGAGCTCCGTGTGCCTGCCGCTGGCGACGTCGTAGACCCAGATCTCCCGCGTCACCGACGACGTGTGATGCTTGCGGAGCGGATCCTCATACCCCTTGACGATCTCGTAGAGCATCCGCCCGCCGCTCCGGTCGTAGCGAGCCTCCACCGCCGGGCTCGTCAGCACCATCTCCGGAGTCCCGCCTTCGATCGACACCCGGTACAGCTCGGGAAGTCGCGCCGTCGGAAACAGCGCGCTGTCAACGTCATCCCCCCGGGAGCTGTGAAAGAGCACCGCGCTCCCGTCCGGCGCGAAATCCGTCGGATGGTCGTCCGACTGATGATGCGTGAGACGCGTCGCCGCGCCGCCCTCGCTCGGCATCACGAACACATCGAAGTTCCCGTGCCGATCCGACGCGAACGCCAGCATCGATCCGTCGCGGCTGAAAACGGGCCGCGTCTCATACGCCTCGTGCACCGTCAGGGGAACCGCGCGCCCGCCGTCGATCGACACCGAGTACAGATCCCCCGCGTGCGTGAAGACCACCGTCTTTCCATCGGGGCTCACGGCGGGTGAACGGAACCAATTCGTGCTGACTTCACCCTGAGCGAGGGCGACGCCGGCGCTCGCAAGCGCGGCGAGAACGAGGGAAACCATGCGCATCGATGTCTCTCCTGGTCAAGGGGGTGGACGCGTACTGTAGTGTCAACCGCTTGCCCGGAGAAGGGTTCCGCCCCGGCGCCTCGTCGGGGACCGCCCCTCAGATCGCGAAGTACTTCGCCTCGGGATGATGGACGACGATCGCGCTGGTGCTCTGCTCCGGCACGATCTGATCGTTTTCCGTGAGCGTGCAGCCGATCCGCTCCGGCTCGAGCAGCCGAAAGAGCTTCCGCTGGTCGCTCATCTCCGGACACGCCGGGTACCCGAACGAGTAGCGCGATCCGCGATACCCCTGCGTGAAGAGCCCATCCACGTCCTTCGCATCCTCGGCTGCGATATCGAGTTCCTCGCGAATCTTCTTGTGCCAATACTCCGCGCACGCCTCGGCCGTCTCCACCGCCAGCCCATGCAGGTGCAGGTACTCGCTGTACCGATCGTCTCCAAAGAGTTCGTTGCAGATCTCCGTCACCTTCGGACCGACCGTCACGCAGTGCATCGCAAAGACGTCTCGCTCGCCCGAATCCACGGAACGGAAGAAGTCCGAGATGCACAGCCGCTTCCGCTTCGTCTGGCGCGGGAACGTAAACCGCTCCACCTCGCGATCATGATCCTCCGGATCGAAGACAATCAACTCCTCGCCCTCGCTTGCGCACGGGAAGTATCCCCACACCGCCTGCGGTCGAAGCAGACCGTCGCTTGCGCACCGAGCCTTGAGCTCCTCGAACATCGGCTCGACCTCTTCGGCGATCTGCCGCTCGTACTCCTCTTTCGCCAGCCGCCCCTTCTTGTACTGCCACTGCCCGCGGAACAGGGCGATGCGATTGATGTAGGCGTACACCGTCTCCAGCCGAATCTCCTCGGCGACCCGCGCGCCCCAGAAGGGGGGCGAAGGCACATCCGCGTCCGTCGAGACATCGCTCCTGGCTGGCGCGGTGGCGACCGCCGCGCCTCCCGCGCGATCCTCCTCCCGCTTCGCCTCCATCGCCTCGGCCCGCTCGCGCTTCTCGAGCCGCTCGCGGATCGCGCTCTCGAGCTCCTCGGTGTCGCCTGCCGCGAGACGATCCATGATCTTCAGCGCGTCAAACGCGTTCGCGCCGTAGTACAGCGAGCCGGTCGAGTACGTCTCCCGAAGCGTCGTCTCTGCGTAATGACGCTTCAGCGCCGCGCCGCCAAGAAGGACCGGCGCGTCGATGCCGCGCTGGGCCATCTCTTCAAGATTCTCGTGCATCACGCCCACCGACTTGACGAGCAGCCCGCTCATTCCGATCGCATCCGCCTCGTGCTTCCCGTACGCGTCCAAAATGGTCTGGAGGTGCTGCTTGATCCCGAGATTGATCACCTCGTACCCGTTGTTCGACAAGATAATGTCGACCAGGTTCTTCCCGATGTCGTGCACATCCCCCCGCACCGTCGCCAGAACGATTGTCGCCTTCGAACCGGTCGCGTCCTCCTTCGGGATGTGCGGCTCGAGATGCGCGACCGACTTCTTCATCACCTCCGCAGACTGCAGCACAAACGGAAGCTGCATCTCGCCGCGACCGAACAGGTCGCCGACCACCTTCATCCCTTCGAGCAGGTGCTTGTTGATGATCTCGAGCGCCGAATACGTCACAAGGGCCTCGTCGAGCGACTCTTCAAGCCGCTCGCGCTCGCCGTCGATGATGTGCCGCTGAAGCCGCTCCTCGATCTCCAGATCGTGGATCGACTCCCGCGCCCCCGCGTCATCTTCCGCATCCTGAAAGAGCTCGATGAACGCGTGCAGCGGGTCTCCGTTCTCACGCCGGTCGTAGATCAGATCCAGCGCCGCATTCCATCGCTCTTCGCTGATCTTTGTCTTCGGCAGGATCTTCGACGCGTGCACGATCGCCGCCGTCAGGCCCGCCTCGATGCACTCATGGAGAAACACCGAGTTCATCACGGTCCGCGCCGCCGGGTCGAGCCCGAACGAAACGTTCGAGAGCCCCGCCACGATCTGGCACTTCGGGAACCGCTCGCTGATGAGCCGGATCCCCTCCACCGTCTCGAGCGCCAGCCGCCGATCCGCCTCGACGCCCGTCGTCACCGGGAGCACCAGCGGGTCGAACATCAGGTCTTCTTCAGGGATCCCGCCGCGGTCGACCACCAGCTCATGCAAGCGCTCCGCGACCTCGAGCTTCCGTTCGGCGGTCTTCGCCATCGCCTCATCCGGATCATCATCGATCGTCCCCGCCACCACCGCGGCCCCGTACGTCCTCGCCAGCTCGATGATCCGGTTCGCCTTCTCCTCGCCCTCCTCGAGATTCAGCGAGTTGATGACGCACTTGCCCGGCGCCTTCAGCAGACCCGCCTCCATCACCTCGACCTC
>CAZXGT010000054.1:13066-14157 GCA_964639935.1 uncultured Phycisphaeraceae bacterium | reverse complement strand
GTGAGGGTTCGGATGTGGTCGGCGATGACGCGGTAGGCGGTGTCCTCGGGGGAATCGAGGCGGTCGGTGTAGGGCTGCTTGGCGCCGGTGACCTGCTGGATCTTCTCAAAGAGCGGGGTGAAGAGGTCGGTGGCGTAGTTGGAGCTCTTGCCCTGGAGGACGCGGGTGATGCGCTCGAGGCCCATGCCGGTGTCGACGTGCTTGGCGGGAAGGGCCTTGAGGCCGGCGGCGCCGGGGGCGTGGCGGTCGAACTGGATGAAGACGAGGTTCCAGAGCTCGATGACGTGCTCGTGGTCGGCGTTGACGAGCGTGGCGCCGGGGGTATCGCTTCGTTCTGAGTCGGGGCGGCCGTCGTAGTGGATCTCGGAGCAGGGGCCGCAGGGGCCGGTGTCGCCCATTTCCCAGAAGTTGTCGGTCATGTCGCCCGGGAGGACGTGATCCTCGGGCAGGTGCTTGAGCCAGAGGTCGCGCGCCTCGTGGTCGGGCTCGAGTCCTTCGCTCTTGTCGCCCTGGAAATAGGTGGCGTAGAGGCGTGAGGGGTCGAGGTTCCAGACTTCGGTGAAGAGCTCCCACGCCCAGTCGATGGCTTCGGCTTTGAAGAAGTCGCCGAAGGACCAGTTGCCGAGCATCTCGAAGAAGGTGTGGTGGTAGAGGTCCTTGCCGACGTCGTCGAGGTCGTTGTGCTTCCCGCCGGCTCGGATGCACTTCTGGGAGTTGACGGCGCGCTTGAGCCTGGCGAGGTCGGAGGCGGGGTCGACCGAGCCCTGGAAGACGGGCTTGAACTGGTTCATCCCCGCGTTGGTGAAGAGGAGGGTGGGGTCGTTCAGCGGGACCACCGGGGAGGAGGGCACGAAGGCGTGGTCGTGCTTCTCGACGAAGAAGTCGATGAACTGCTGGCGGATGTCTTTGGCGCTGGGCGTGGGCATTTGAGGCTTCCCTTTGGGCGAAGGGTGAGTATAGAGGGGGAGTTGGTGGGGTTTGGGAGCCGTCGCCCCGGCCTCTCTCCGAGGGAGAGGAGCGAGGGGGAGGCGTGGGAGATCCCCTCACCCCGGCCCTCTCCCCTTTGGAAAGGGGAGAGGGAGGAAGAGCGG
>CAZXGT010000054.1:0-12966 GCA_964639935.1 uncultured Phycisphaeraceae bacterium | reverse complement strand
GATCCCCTCACCCCGGCCCTCTCCCCTTTGGAAAGGGGAGAGGGAGGAAGAGCGGGAGCTCCCTCTCCCCTGGCCCCTCTCTCTCGGGGAGAGGGGGATTTGGAGGCGGCGTGGATCGCGAGTGGTTTCGGCGGCGGATGCGGGAGATGGACCGGGCGGTGGGCCGGTTCATGGAGCGCGCGGGGCACCGCGTGGAGCGGCTGATGCTCGGCGGGCTGTTCGTGTGGTTCGGGATGCTGAAGGTGTTCGGCCAGGAGTCGGCGACGAGCATCATCGCGAAGACGGTGTACTTCGGAACGCCTGAGACGATGGTTCCGGTGCTCGGCGCGTGGGAAGCGCTGATCGGGGTGACGCTGTGGTTTCAGGCGACGCTCCGGGTGTCGATCGGGCTGCTCGTGGTGCGGTTGATCGGGACGCTTGCGGCGTTCGTCGCGGCGCCGACGGAGACGCTGTTTCACGAGTTCCCGTGGGCGCCGACGATTCAGGGGCAGTACCTGGCGAAGGATCTGTGCCTGCTCGGGGCGGCGCTGGTGATCGGCGGGACGGTGCACGTGACGCACCGGTCGGGTCGGGAGCGGGTGGTCGGGTAGACGAAGCCCTCAGCACCGGCCCCTCTCCCCAAGGAAGAGGGGTGTCTAGGCGAGCGTGACCCGATTCTCGATCGCGCCAAGCTGCTCGATCTCGACGCGGACGCGGTCGCCCTCGCGGAGATAGCGCGGGGGGTCCTTGGCGTGGCCGACGCCCGAGGGGGTCCCGGTGAGGATGAGGGTCCCGGGAAGGAGGGTGGTGGCGGCGGAGCACTCGGCGATGAGGCGGGCGAGGGGGAAGATCATGTCGCGAGTGCTCGCGCGCTGAACCTCCTCGCCGTTGAGTGTGGTGGAGAGTGTGAGGCTCCGCGGGTTGTCGAGGGCTGAAAGGGGTGTGACGCGGGGGCCGATGGGGCAGAAAGCGTCGAAGGATTTGCCGCGGACGAACTGGCCGCCGGCGCCTTCCTTTTGCCACCAGCGGGCGGAGACGTCGTTGGCGACGGCGAGGCCGAGGACGGGGCCGTGCGGGGCGAGGGCGTCGTCTTCGGGAACGTCTCGGCAGGCGGCGCCGATGACGATGGCGAGCTCGCCCTCGTAGTCGACCTGCTCGCGGTCCTGGCAGACTTTGGGGATGACGATGGGCTCGCCCGAGAGGATGCAGCTCGCGGGGTTCTTGGTGAAGAGCATCGGGCGCTCGGGAAGGTCGCCCTTCATCTCCCTGGCGTGGTCGGCATAGTTTCGGCCGACGGCGAGGATGTGCGTGATCGGCAGCGGCGCGAGGCCGATCGCGCTGCGGTCGACGGCGACCTGCGGGCCCTGGCGGAGGAGCGGGAGGGTCACTGCTGCTCGGTCCGGAGCTGGAGGAGGCGGTTGTAGGCGTCGCCCTCTGACATCTGGGCGCGGATCTGGCGGTAGCTTTCCATGTTGGGGGGCGCCGGGAAGAGGCGGTCGAAGTTCGGCGCGGTTTCGGCGAGGAGTGTTCGGAGCGGGTCGTAGGCGGCCTGCTGAAGGCCGGTGGGTGTTTTGCGCCAGAGCTCGGCGGCCTGGATGTAACCGAGGTTCCCGGTGGCGATGACGCGGGCGAGGGCTTCGCCGGCGACATCGACAAAGCGTTTTTCGAAGAAGTCGCCCATGCGGGAGGAGCCGCCGGCGGGCGTGTCGATGTTCTGCTTCTCGAAGTAGATCTTGTGGACCTGTGAGGCGTAGCCGAGCTGGGCGGTGTAAACCTTGGGCTGGCTTCTGAGGATGCCCCGGATGTAGGCGTCGTGGAGCGCGCCGAACATCTCCTGCTCGACGACCTGGGGCGAGCCGAGGCGGGTGATGAGGTCGATCTTGACGAACTCGGCGAGGGGGAGGGAGAGGTCGTCGATAAGGCCCTGATCGTCGTTGACGTTGAGGCCCTCCCAGTTTCGGAGCTTCTCGAAGTAGTGCTGGGCGAGGGCGATGTTGCCCATTCGGTAATAGAGGCGGGTGACGTCGCGGAGGTGGTTCTCGTACCCGGAGCCGTAGAGGCGGAAGTGTCGCCCGCGCTCCTCGAAGCGCGTGGCGCGTTCCTCGAGGAGCTCGACGGCGTCCCCGTAGGCCTCGACGAAGTCGAGGTTGTACATGGCGAAGTAGGCGCCGGTGAGGATGTCGAACTGGACGTCGCCCCAGCGGAAGAGCTCCTGGACGGAGTGGAGGACGAGGCGGTCGGTGTTGGTCATGTCGTAGGACTCGGTGACGCGCCTGGTGGAGCCCTTCTCGACGCCGGTGGCGGCCCAGTAGAGGGCGTGGGCGGCGGGGTGTCGCCAGTCGATGGGCCCGAACTGGCCGATGTAGCGCATCATGCGGGGGAGCTCCATGTTGTGCTCCTTGACGATGATGCGTTTGCGGATGTAGCGGAGGATCTCGCGCCAGGCGTCGGCGTAGGCCTCGTCGAGGATGAGCCGCTCGACCGTCTGGTTGTGAGCGCCGGGCGGGAGCTGAATCTGGAGCTCGCCCTCGAGCTCGCGCTGGGAGCGGTAGGCGGCGCGGAGGATCTCGACATAGCGGAGGAGGTCGTAGCCGAGCTCGAGACCGGCGTCGGTCTCGATGCGCTCGACGAGTTCGCGGGCGAGCTCGTGGCGGCGGAAGAGCTCGTCGCGGGAGTCGGCGGCGGCCGCGATGCGCTCGAGCTTGACGATGCGGCGATCCATGGCGCCGGCGCGCATGGCCATGGCGATGGCGAGCTCGCGCGGGGCGTCGGGGTTCTGCTGGCCGAAGCGCTCGAAGTAGCCCTGAACGTCGGCGTCCTCGGGGATGGGATCGGGCGGGGGCGGGCCCATGATGACGGCCCACTTCTCGGCCAGCTTTCGCTTGTAAAAGTGGTTGGCGTCGTCGGTGAAGCCCTGGATCTTGTGGATGTAGATCCAGGCGAGCTCCTTGTAGAGCGCGGTGGAGTTCGGGTTCTTGGGGATGCCCTCGTCGCGGAGGATGCGGATGCCGGACTGGACCCACTCCCAGCGTTCCTCGGGGGTCTGGGTGGCGACGGAGATGTTGTAGGCGAGGTTCCACCCGTGGAAGGCCCAGACGCGGGGGAATCGGGGGGTGAGGGTGGTGATGGTGTTGGCGACCTCGATGGCGTCAAAGAAGCGTCCCTCTTCCTTGAGCTTCTGGGCGCGGAGCCAGAGGACGTTGACAAAGAGGCCCTTGAAGGCGCCGAGGGCGGTTCCGATCGCGACCTCGGGGGGCGCGCCGTCTTCGGCGGCGACGGTGTAGGAGAGCTGGGCGCGCCCGGCCTGCGCGGCGATGGCGGGCGTGAGGACGGAAGCGCCGGCGAGCGCGGCGATCGCGACGAGTGCGGCGATGAGTTGAACGATGCGGTCGCGCGTCATGGCGTGGCGTCTCCTGCTTGAGTTCGACGCTCAATGGCCGGAATAGGTCGCGAGCTCGCGCTTTTTGAAGATGAGCGTGGCGAGAGCGAGGATCAGGAAGGAGAGGAGGAGGATGACGGCCCCGGCGCCGGCGAACTCGGACCAGGAGAGGAGCTTGCCGTCGACGAGGCGGTCCACCGAGTCGAGAGAACGGTAGCCCGTGAAGACGGTCGCGACCGGCGAGGCGATGAGCTTCACGATGAACTTGAAGATGTTGAGGTCGCCCTGCTGATCGACGGCGGAGTAGATCTCGAGGGAGCCGGCGAGGAAGCCGGAGGTCTCGGCGGCGAAGAGAACGAGGAAGGCGAGCAGCGCGGCCACTGGGAAGGAGAGGAACGTCGCGGCGAAGATGGCGGCGGCGGCGATGAATCCGAGCTTGATGAGCAGCGAGACGGTGACGCGGAGGAAGTTGGTCTCGTAGCCCCCCTTGGCGTAGAGAACCTCGAGCCCGTCGGGGGGGAAGCGGATGGTGAGGTCGTTGCCCATGCGGCGGACCGGGTCGCCGTTGTAGACCCGGAGGATGAGCTCGCCGTCCTCGCCGATCACGATGGGTCGCAGGTCGATCGACTGGGCGACGTTGAGCGGCGCGTCGATGCTCATCGGGATCACCTGCCCGGTGCTCGAGTCGACGAACTCAAAGAGGACGGCGACGAGCTCGGTGGGGTCGTTGGCGCCGGCCTGGATCTTGTAGCGCAGGGTGATGGGCTTGCCGAGGGCCTTGGCCTCGTCGAGGTCGGGGAAGACGAAGTCCTTGACGTCGAAGGGGGCGATGGCGGTTCGCTGGGCCTCGAGCGTCTCGATGACGCTCGGGATGAGGGCCTCGCGCATGCGGGCGCGCATGGCGGGATCGATCTCGGTTGCCTCTCCCTGAGCGGCGCGGAGGCGCTCGACGAGGCGCTGCTCGACGCGCTCGGGGGAGATGGGCGGGAGCTCGGGCGCGACGGCTGCGCGGGCGGTGAGGACGCGGGCCTCGAGGATGAGCCGGTCCTGGGTGGGCCTGCCGGAGCCGTCGGCGGCGACGTAGGGGGCGATCTCGCCGCGGGCGGGCTGGGCGCGGAGGTACTCGGTGAAGAGGAAGACGCCGGAGGCGGCGACCGCGAGCATGGCGGCGTTGACGGCCATGACCCCGAGCCACTTGCCGAGGATGTAGTGCCACGCCTTGACGGGCTTGACGATGGTGGACCAGATGATTTTGTCGCGCTGCTCGAAGGCGACGGTGGCGACGGCGAAGAACATGGTGAGCAGGGCGAGGGACCAGAAGGCGCCGGCGGTCCCGTTCTGCAGGAAGGTCTGGACACGGAAGCGGAGGGGCTGGGCGTCGTCGAGAAGGAAGGGAAGCGAGGCGAGCCATCCGATGAGCAGGAGGATGAAGACGAGCGAGATCTTCATGCGCACGGCTTCGGAGACGACGGTGCGGGCGATGGCGAAGACGGGGTGGGAGCTCGAGAGCAGCGCGCGGGCGAGCTCGATGAAGATGGTGAAGCTGGCGGCGAGGGCGGCGACGCCGGCGAGCAGCGCGGCGACGCCCTCGGTGGCGGGGATCAGGCGAAGCGGCACGACGACAAGCGCGGCGGCGAGCGCGATGGCGAGGTAGGTGAGCCCGGCGCCGAGCCAGATGACGATGACGGAGACGCCGGCGGCGGCGATGGCGCCGAGCGCGACGCCGAGGGTGGCGTCGCGCGACCCCAGGGCGCTCAGGACGTTCTGGGGATCGAGGCGGGGCTCGAACTCGGAGGCGCCGCGGTCGGCGATGAGATCCGAGCCCGGGTCTTGAGGCTGGGCGGTCGCTTGGCCGGAGTCGCGGTCCGGGAGCGGTTCGTCCGCGGGCGCGGTCTGGGCGGCGGGCGCCTGATCGGCGCCGGGGCGGGCGTCGGTTCCGGCGTCTGGGGCGTTGAGCACAGTCCACCAGACGGAGAAGCCGACGACGGCGGCGAGGACCACGACGATGGTGGCGACGACCTTGAACCGGAGCGATCGCTGGAGGTGGTTGAGTCTGGCGAGTCGGTCGGAGAGGCTCACCCGCGTTGCTCCGGCTTGTCGTCATCGCCTCCGAGGAGGCCTTCGATGACGGAATCGTCGGCGCCCTCGGGGGGCTCGGGGGCTTCGGTCTGCTGTTCGGGGTTCTGGGCGCCGCGGGGAGCGTCCTCGTAGGCGGCGAGGAGGTCGTCGATGACCGCGTCCTCTTGCGCGTCCTCGGGCGTAGCAGGTTGCTGGTCGGTCTCCGCCCGGGCGGCCGCGGGAGTGGGCTCTGGGGCGGGCTGAGGCGGTGCGGGCTCTTCGACGAGCCGCTCGATGACGCGCTCGCCCTCGTCCTCGGCGTCGCGGTCCTGCTTGAGGAATGCGGCGGTGGCCCCGCCGGAGAGGGCGCCTCCGGTGGCGAGGTTGGTGGAGCGGGCCTTCTCGACGATGTCGACGAAGAGGTCTTCGAGCTTCTGGCGCGGCTTTGAGACGCGGTGGATGGAGCGTCCGGCGCGGGCTCGGAGGATGTCGTCAAGCTCGGCGATGGTCTCATCGTCAAGCTCGTCGGTCTCGATGAGGGTGTGGGAGCTGGCGGTGAGAAGCTCGTCCGGCGTGCCCTCGGCCTGCTTGCGGCCGCCGTAGAGGATGGTGAGGCGATCGGCGACGTCCTCGACGTCGGTGAGCTGGTGCGAGGAGAGGAGGATGGTCTTGCCGCGTCGCCCGAGCTCGGTGATGAGATCCTTGACCTGCCGGGTGCCGAGGGGGTCGAGGCCGGTGGTGGGCTCGTCGAGGATGAGGAGCTCGGGGTCGTTGATGAGGGCTTGGGCGAGCCCGATGCGGCGCTGCATGCCCTTGGAGTATTCCTTGATCTGACGGTGCGCGGTGGCGGTCAGGCCGACCATGTCGAGGAGTTCGGCGATGCGGCGTTTGCGGACGGAGCGCTCGAGCTCGAAGAGCTTGGCGTAGAAGTCGAGGGTCTCGTAGGCGTTGAGGAAGGGGTAGAGGTAGGACTCCTCGGGGAGCACGCCGATGTGGTCCTTGACGGCGACGTCGGAGGGATTCTTGCCGAGAACAGTGACGCGGCCCGAGGTCTTGTGGAGCAGACCGAGGAGGATCTTGATGGTGGTGGACTTGCCGGAGCCGTTGGGGCCGAGAAGCCCGTAGATCTCCCCGCGACGAACCTCGAGGTCGAGGTTGTCGACGGCGCGGACGCGAGCGCGCATCCAGAAGTCCTTGAAGGTCTTGGTGAGGCCCTGGGTGAGAATGACGATGTCGGCGTCAGGACGCCGGCGTTGGGAGACGGATTCGCGGGTGGCGGCTCGTGTCATGGGTCAGTTGTCGTTGCCGGCTTCGCGCCGCTCGCGCTGGCGACGCTGGTTCTCGAGGACGTCGCGGACGCGCTGCTCGATGGTCTGCGTCGCCTCGGCGGCGTTCTGCTCGGCCTCGGCGGAGCGGGCGATGTCGGGGTCGCGGTTGAGGACGAGCTCCATGGCGGAGTCGCGCGGCATGGCGAAGACCTGAGCCTGAGCGTTCTCGACGAAGTCGGCGTAGGCGCTGGCCCACTCGGTCGAGACGAACACGGCGGGGTTGTCGCGATACAGGTCGAGCTTGGCGGCGAAGCGGTCGGCGGCGGACTGAGCGCGGGTGATGACGTTGGTGCGGTACTGCTCGGCCTCGGAGATGATCCGGGTGACCTCGCCGGAGACGACGCGCTGACCCGCGGGGGTGTCGACAGGCTCGCCGGTGAGGATCGCGTCGATCCGCGCGAGGATCTCCTCAGCCTGGTCGTCGCGACCTCGGTCGATCTCGGCCTCGAAGTCGTCGATGAGCTCGATGAGGCGCTCGGCGGCGCCGCCGGCGACGGCGTTGAGCTGCTCGCGAGCGTACTGCTCGGCCTCTTCGCGGGCGCTGGCGGCCTCGGCGGTCTGCCGGGAGACCTCGTCGAAGACGTCCTTGACGAAACCGGGTGGGGAGCGTTCGTCGAGCGTGACGCGTTCGAGCAGGATGCCCGTCTGCATGTCATCGAGCGTGCGCTGGGCGATCTCTCGGACGCGGGCCTCGATGGCGGCCTCGCCCACAAACGATTCGTCGGCGATGGTCTGCTTGAGGAAGTCCTCGACGGTGAGCCCGGCGACGGTGCGGACGGCGCCGCGTTTGACGGCGGCGCGGACCAGGTCGCGGACCTCCTGCGGCTGGACGTTGCGGACGAAGTCGGCGACGCCCTCGTCAGCGACGCGGTAGACCGCCGTCCATTGGGCGTGGACGATGGCGCCGTCGCCGGTGAGCATGGAACCGTCGCGTCCGGGCTTGAGTCGCCGGACATTGGAGACGCGTGGCGGTCCGGAGGCGTTGCGGCCCGGGTAGAAGTCGCGATCGATCGAGAGCTCCGAGGCGCCCGTGTGGACGGTGATGAGCTCGCCGACGGGGTAGGGCAGCTGGAACTGCTGCCCGGGCGGGAGATCGGACTGGTTGATGGCCCCGAAGGTGAGCGAGACGCCGCGCTCGCCCTCGCCGACGGTCTCGAAGCCGGAGAGGATGAAGAGGGCGAACAGGACGACCATCACAAGCTGGATGATGCGATAGGTGATGCGCAGGGCGTCGGCGAGAGACTTCTGCGCCGGGTCGAGGGCGTGGCGGTCGAAGGCGGCGTCCTCGGGCGGGTTGGAATCCGGCTTGATGGGGTTGAGCGGCTCGCCCTGGGGGATGGGTCCCTTGGTGCTCACGAGGCGCCTCCGGTTTCCTGCGCGGCGGGCTGGTCATCAGCGCGGGTGAAGGGCGGGATGACGCCGGTTTCCGCGGCCGTTTCGAGGGCGGCGGGGTTGAGAATGCTCATGCCGGGCTGGGTCGTGGGGAGCACGATGGTGGTGCGTTTGGCGTAGAGGTTGCGGAGGAACTCGAGCTGGGCGTCGAAGACGGCGAGGCGGGGCTCCTCGGCGAGGCGGGCCTGCCAGCGAGCGGCCTCGGTGTCTCCCTGCACGCGGATCTGCTCGGCGCGTCGCATGGCGAAGGAGCGGATGCGCTCGGCGGCGGCCTCGGCGCGGAACCGGATGGTGTCGGCGTCGGATCGACCGGCGGAGGAGGCCTCGGCGGCGAGTCGCTCACGAGAAGCTTTCATCCGGTTGAAGACCTGGGCGGTGGTGTCCTCGGGTAGGACGATCTGGTTGATGCCGACGGTGAGCGCCTCGACGCCGTAGTCGGAGAGGGCGAAGCCATCGCCCGCGCCCCCGGCGGCGCCGGAGAGGCGCGCCAGGACGCGGCTCTCGAGCTCGGGGAGGCGGGACTCGCCCTCAGCGGC
Organism: uncultured Phycisphaeraceae bacterium; assembly: GCA_964639935.1. Classification (GTDB taxonomy): domain Bacteria; phylum Planctomycetota; class Phycisphaerae; order Phycisphaerales; family UBA1924; genus CALNYS01. The sequence goes on along the minus strand of CAZXGT010000054.1, from coordinate 4,294 downwards.
GAAGAGCTCGCTCATGCGGTAGCGGCCGAGCTCGCTCATGGCCGAGCGCAGGAGGGACTCGATGGTGCGCTCGGCGGCGCGGTAGTGCTCGCGTTCGGCGGAGCCGGCGCCGCCGAAACGCTGGTAGAAGAGGAGGGGATCGGCGACGGCCCACGTAACGAAGGCCTCGGCGACGACCTGGCGGTCGTCGGCGGTCTGCTGGGTTTCGGATCGGAGCTGGAGGAGACGTGCTCTGGTGTCGTAGACCTTGACGGACTGGATGGGGTAGGGCCACTTGAAGCCGAGCCCGGCGTCGGTCACGACGGAGTCGGCGCCGGCGCGGGAGAAGGTGGTGACAACGGCGCTCTCGGAGAAGCGGACCGTGAAGGTGCTCATGAAGAGAATGAAGGTGAGCGCGACGAGGAGTGTGACCGCGATGGTGAGGAAACGCTTGCTCATGATCGTGTGATGCTCCGTGTGACGTGGCGGGCTCGCGGGGGTCTAGAACTCACGCGCTTGGTTGACGGTGAAGGGGTCGGCGAGATTGGATTCGAGCTCCTCGAAGTTGAACCGGATGTCGCCGCGCTCGAAGGCGGTGATGAAGAGTCGCGCGCTCGAGACGGCGGAGGAGATGGTCTCGAGGTAGCGCCTCGCGATGTAGGGCTCGGGCGCGGCGCGGAAGAGGTCGACGCGGCCGTTGTGGCGGATGGCGCGGCCTCGGGCGCTCATGTGGCGGTCCCAGCGGTCGGCTCGGGCGGCGGCGATGAGGACGGCGGCGTCGCCCCCCGCGGTCTCGAGGAGGCCCTGGATCTCGAGCTCCTGAGCGGCGATCTGCTCTCTGGGCGCGCCGGCCGCGCGGAGACTCTCGAGCTCGAGGATGAGCTCGTCGATGCGGCGCGCGAGGGCGGGGTCGCCGGCGACGGAGGCGAGCGTCTCGATGGCCTGCCGGAGGGCGACCTCGATCATCGCGACGCGCTCCTGCTCGGCGCGGACGACGCCCTCGAAGGCCGCGGCGACGCCGTCGGTGGAGGGCGGGTGGGCGTTCGCGACGCCAGCGAAGAGGATGGAGACGCCGGCCCCGCGAGGCTGTCCGGTGGCGGGGTCGATCTGCCCGAGGTTCGCGAAGGCGTCCTTGAGCATGGCGAGGAGCTCGGCGTTGATGCGTTCCCGGCCTCGGCCGAGAAGCTGGTCGACGCGGAGCGAGCCGGTGTAGCGGAGCAGGACGCGGGCGGCCTCTGCCTGGAGGAGCTGCCGGCGCATGGCGTCGGGGTCGTCGCGGTCGGGCGCGTCCGCCGCGAGTCGCTTGTAGGCCTCGAGGTCTTTGATTTCGTACTGAACGACGGCCTCGACGACGAGCAGGGAGAGCTCGCCGTCGCCCGAGGAACCGACGCCGGAGGGCTGGATGACGGTGAGCTGCTCCTCGCCGTGGGCCTCGGTCCAGAGGATGGGCGCGTTGGGGTCGTCGCCGTCGTTGTGCTGGTGACCGGCGTGCGACTCGGCGCCGACGGTGAACTCCGAGACGTGGAGAGCCGGGTAGGTTTCGAGGGTTTCGAGGGGCCAGGGTCGCTTGAGGTGGAGGCCGGAGTCGACGGCGCGGGCGATCTGCCCGTAGCGAAGGACCAGGCCGCGCTCGTCCGGGGCGACGACCGCGAGCGCGGTGAGAAGCCAGAGCAGGAGCAGGGCAAGCGCCGCGAGCCCGAAGACGGACCGAGAGAGGAGCTGATAGAACCAGGTGGCGGAGACGTCCCAGCCGAACTGGTAGTTGATGGCGTCGGAGATGGACTCGGCGATGCGGTCGGGTGCGGAGACGAAGCCGAGGATGCGGGACTCGAAGGCGGGCCGGGGCGTCTCGCCCGCACGGCGGGGGCGGTAGATGTTGAGGACGAAGTTGAGGACGATCTCGCCGCCGATGACGAGCATCAGGATCGGGAGCGCGTAGAGGAGGATGGTGTAGAGGGAGTCGGCGCCGAGGTAGGCGACGCCCTGCCCGAGGGCGAGAGCGAGGCCCGCGAGGGAGGCGCCGACGGAGTGAACGGCCCCGGCGCGGAGGTTCGTCCAGACTCTGGACTGGGCCATGCCGGCGACGAAGCGGGCGAAGACGAAGCCGATGACGGCGACGGCGAGCCCAACGGCGACGGCCCACCCCGTGTGCTCGGGAACAAAGAAGACCTCGGGATCGGTGAGATTGCGCGCCGCGGTGAAGCGGATCCACCCGACGATGAGCAGCGCCGCAGCGATGATCAGGGACAGCGCGGGGAGCAGATACGTGTGCATCCACCTGAGGCGCTTGGCGGCGACGCGGAGCTCGTCGTCGGCGTCCTGAAAGACCGAGGCCTGGGCGGCCGAGGAACCGGCGTAGGCCTCGGCCTCGGCGTCCTCGAGACGCTCGAGCTTGTGCTGATGGAAGACCAGAAGCAGGCCAAGCCAGGCAGGCACGCCGAGGATGGTCATCCATGCGGCGGTCATGGCGAGGGGATCGGCGCCGAAGATGGCGTACACGAGCAGCGCGAGAGAGAGAACGATCTGCGCGCCGAGGCCGAAGAGGCTGACGGAGGCGGCACGGGAGTAGGCTAGCGCGTCGGCTCGCATGAATGTCCTCGCGTTGGCGTCGTGGGGAGGGAGCGGGAGGCTCTGCGGAGGGGAAGAGCGGATTGTCGGCCGCGGCGGGTGGATTTGTCCAGCCGCCGCGCGGTCATCGGGGAATTGCGCGAACGCGACGGCCCTGCGCGGCGTCGCGGCGGGGAATGCAAGCGTAGGCTCTGCGGCGCGAAACCGCGTCGCCGCTCGGATTGAAGTACGCATGAAGCGGGCGTATGTTCTGGCTCGCATGGGAGAAACCGGGCGGAACCCGAACGGTGCGTAGGCATCTGAGAGTGCGCGGCCTCACGCCGAAGGTCGCCTCCGCCCCATCGTCCGCGGGGTTGGGGTCAGCGGGGCTCACGCGAGCGGACCCGGGTCTCGAATGATCAGACAGCTTCTGAATATCGCCGGGAACACCTTCATCGAGGCGATCCGCCAGCCGGTGTACTTCATCGTGATCACGGCGGGGTGGCTGCTGCAGGTGCTCAACACGGCGCTGTCGGGCTACACGATGGGCCTGACCGACGCGGCGGAGGTGACCAAGGACGACAAGATGCTGCTGGACGTGGGTCTGGCGACGGTCCTTCTCTGCGCGACGCTGCTCGCAGCGATGATCTGCACGTCGGTGGTGAGCCGGGAGATCGAGAACAAGACGGCGCTGACGGTGATCGCCAAGCCGATCGGGCGCCCGGTGTTCGTGCTCGGCAAGTACCTCGGCGCGACGGCGGCGGTGCTGCTGGCGGGCGTGATTCTGACGATCTTCTTCCTGCTCGCGCTGCGCCACGGCGTGATGTCGACGGCGCGGACGCCCTATGACCTGGTCGTGATCTCCTTTGGCCTTGGAGCGGTCCTGATCTCGATGGGCGTCGGGGCGTGGGCGAACTTTTTCTACGGGTGGGTGTTCAGCTCCACGACGGTCTTCCTCCTCGCGCCGCTCCTGGTGCTGGCGTGGTTCGGCACGATGCTGCTGGACGTCGAGTGGTCGGTGCAGCCGATCGGGACGGACTGGAAGCCGGACGTGATGCTGGCGGCGGCGTCGGTGCTGCTCGTGCTGCCGGTGCTCTCGGGGGCGGCGCTCGCGGCGTCGACGCGGCTCGGGCAGGTGATGACGATTGTCGTTTGCGCGGCCGTGCTGCTCGGCGGCCTGCTCTCCAACCATCTCTTCGGGCGTCGCGCGATCATCAACGAGCCGGTGGCGGAGGTGGCGGCGGCCGAACCGGCCAACGACGACGACGCGGACTTCCGCGACGCCAACGACCGGTGGACACTCACGCTCAAGCTGAGCCCGCAGGAATCGCTCGAGCCGGGCGAGAGCGTTTACTACGGGCCGGCGCCGAGCGGCCTTCGTCTCTCGGTGCCCCCCCACTCCCCCTTTGAGGGCGACGTCCGGGCGGGCAATCAGGTCGTGGACGCGGCGCCGGCGGTGGCTGTCTATGCGATCGGGGGGCCGAAGCTCAACGAGCTGACGGTGATCAACGTGGGCTCGATGAGCGTCGCGCGGCCGCCGATGGAGGGAGACTTCATCTTCCTGCGACCGACGTCGTACAACCCGGCGATGCTCGGGCTGTGGGGCGTGGTGCCGAATCTGCAGTTCTTCTGGCTGGTCGACGCGGTGACGCAGGGGCACGACATCCCGCCGAGGTACGTGGCGACGACGGCGATCTACTCGCTGCTGATGGTGATCGCGCTGAACGCGATCGCGATCGGGTTGTTCCAGCGGCGCGAGGTGGGGTGA
>CAZXGT010000053.1:0-14300 GCA_964639935.1 uncultured Phycisphaeraceae bacterium | reverse complement strand
GGAGGAGGTGCTCGGCGCGGTGGACGAGAAGTTCGGCGAGATCGCGCGGGATGCGCCTGCGAAGATCGGACGCTGTTTGGATATCGAAGTTCGCGGGGCTGGAGGAATGTCCCGGCTCGATTCTGAACATAAAGCACTCTCCTGTGTCATTTTGCGCTGGACTGACACGGTTCTTGGTTTACTTTGTGGCGAACAAGTTGTTCGATTGTTTTATCTCAGATGCCTTCTGGTGCAAGGGCTTTGTCTGGTATAACGCGTAAGGGGCGCACGTGGCCAGAGGATTTCGATGATTGGACCGATGATTCGCGCACAGCGGCGTTCGATGGGGATGACGCTCGAGGCGCTTGCGCGGGAGGCGGGTTGCACGAAGGGGTATCTGTCCTCGATCGAGACAGGGCGTCGTGAGCGGCCGCCATCGGAGGCGATTCTCGGGCGGATCGAGGGGGCGCTTCGGATGGAGCCGGGGCGTTTGGTGCTGGAGGGTCGCTTGGCGAGCACGCCGGAGGAGGTGCGGGGGCTTCTTGCGGCGTTGGAGGGTCGGGTGCGTTCGGCGGCGCGGCTTGCGGAGCTTGTTCTTCACGAGGGTCGGGATCGCGGGGTGTGGTCGGAGGAGCTCGAGCGTCTGGCGTCGCGTCTGGCGGTGCGGGATCGGGGTGCGTGCGGGGCGGAGGGCGACGGCGGGGGCTTGGCGGCAGGGGTGGCGCCGGTGATCAACACGGTGGAGGAGGGGTATCCGGTGATGCCGGACGGGGAGACGGTGTGGCGGCGTTCGCGGGGTGTTGTTTCGGCGCCGGTGGAGCTTGGCGCCGGGGCGTTCGCGCTGCGGGTGGTGGGCGACGCGATGGTTCCGGCGTACGCGGAGGGGGACGTGGTGATCGTGCGTCCGTCGGAGGTGCGGTCCGGCGGGGATTTTTTCGTGCGTCTTTACGCGGGGGAGGAGACGACGTTTCGGCGGGTTTTTCTTGAGCGGGGCGCGGACGGCGTGGAGCTGGCGCGGCTTCAGCCCGCGAACGTGGCGCGGGGGGCTCGGGTTGTGCCCGCTGAGGCGATCTCGGGGGCGTGGGAGGCGGCGTACGTCTTTGGGTGGGTTGGTGGCGGAGCGCGGGCGCTTGCGCGGGGTGAGGTGGTTTGAGCAATCGTCGGGCGCTGGCTTGTCGGTCGCCTGGGGGGGTGCTAGCGTGGGAGCTCGGCGGCGCGAGCGGCGTTTGCCTTCTCTTGAGATCTCCCCGAGCGCAACGACCTTCGGAGCGACGACGTCATGGCGAAGATGTTCTACACGTTGGAGGAAGCGGCGGCCAAGCTCAACGCGAGCGAGGACGAGGTCCGCGAGATGGCCAAGTCGGGGCGGATCCAGGAGTTTCGCGACCGCGACAAGCTGATGTTCAAGGTGGACCAGATCGACCTGATCGCTGAGGGCTCCGGCGAGGGCGGCGAGGAGGATCTGGGTCTTGATCTCGGCGCTGGCGCGACGGAGGAGCCGGAGGGGCTTGGGCTTGATTCCGGCGATGAGAGCGGGATCGGTCTTGATCTCGATGAGCCTTCGGGCGCTCCGGCGGGGGCGGAGAGCTCGGCGGACACGGGGGGCGGGAGCGCGATCTCGCTTGAGCCGCTTGATGGTTCGGGCGACGGGTCTGGTCTGGGCTCTGGGTTGGGTTCTGGGTTGGGGGCTGACACCGGTTCGGGGACGGGTTCAGGGATGGGCTCGGGGATGGATCTTGAGAGCGACCCGGGCTCGAGCGGGACGGGGAGTGGTCTTGGGTCGGGGCTGCTTGGCGGTTCTGGGGGGAGTTCGGTCGGCATCGATTCGGTGGGTGATTCGGCGGAGCGGTCGGGGATCAGCATTTTCGACGCGGACGATCTGGACACGGCGGATCCGTCTGCGGTGACGCAGATGACGGATGAGCCGGGCGACCTTTCGCTTGACTCGGTGGGGTCGGGTTCTGGGCTGATGGATCTGACGCGCGAGAGCGACGACACGTCTCTTGGCGCGGAGTTTCTCGACGAGGTGTACCCCGGCGAGGAGGGCGACGAGGAGGGCGCGGGGGGCGGTCTCTTTGAGGGCGATGAGGATTCGGCGCCGGCGGCGGCGGGCGGTCCGGCGATGGTGGCGAGCGAGCCGTATGACGGGGCTGGGAGCGGGCTTGTGGGCGGCCTGGCGCTCTCGATGGTGGCGGCGCTTGCGGTGGCGATCGCTGTTGTGGGAACGGCGCTGGTCGGCTCGGCCGGGGCAAATCCGGTGGCGGGACTGGGCGAGCGGCTCGCGGACCAGATCACGATCGTGGCGGGCGGGCTGGCTGGGCTGGCTGTGGTCGCGGCGATCGTGGGGCTGATGCTTGGGAAGCGGAGCGAGTAGACCTGGGGCAGTGCGGTCAATCGAAGAGCCCGGGGATTGGGATCCCTGGGCTTTTTCTTGCGCGTGGTTCGCTGGTTGCCTGGGGGTTAGAGGATGAGGTCGGCGACGCCGAGGGCGCCGAGGGTGAGAGAGATGAAGCCGTTGAGGGTGAAGAAGGCCATGGGGAGGGCGGCGAGTCCGCGGCGGGCGAGGACGGCGTGTTCGGCGATGAGGGCGGCGAGGACGACGGCGGCGGCGACGGCGGCGATCCAGCCGAGTCGCGGGTCGGCGGCGATGGCGAGGAGAAGGAAGGCGAAGGCGGCGGCGTGGAGCGTGCGGGCGATGCGGACGGCGGCGGTAGGGCCGAGCCTGGCGGGGATGGAGTGGAGGCCCTCGCGCTGATCGAAGTCGATGTCCTGGAGGGCGTAGAGGATGTCGAAGCCGGCGACCCAGAGGGCGACGAAGGCGGCGAGGGCGTAGATGGCGAGGCCGGCGGCGGTCGGGGCGGCGCCAGTGATGCCGAGGACGGCGGGGTTGACGGCGATGGCGGCGGCGACGGGGGAGGCGGCGAGGGCGAGCCCGAGGAAGCCGTGGGCGGCGGCGGTGAATCGCTTGGTGAAGGAGTAGAAGGAAACGAGGGCGAGTGTGGGGATGGCGAGGATGAGCGGCCAGGGGTTGTCGTCGAGGAGGTAGAAGCCGGCGCAGGCGGCGATGAAAATGAGGGCGGCGGCAGTGGTGACGGCGAGGGCGTCGCGGAGGGCGAGGCGGCCTGAGGCGAGGGCGCGGCGGGCGGTTCGGGGGTTGGCGGCGTCGAAGCGTCGGTCGGCGATGCGGTTGACGAGCATCGCAACGGTTCGTGCGGCGACCATGCAGACGACGATGAGGGCGAACTTGGCGAGATGGAGGTGGAGGGGGTCGCCCGGTCGAGCGGCGATGGCGGCGGCGAGGATGGCGAAGGGGAGGGCGAAGACGGAGTGTGCGAGCTTGATGTCGACGAGGGCGAGGGAGAGGCGGGCGCTTATCGGCGCGAGTGCGTCGCTTTGCGGCGAGCCGTGGCGCTCGGAGGTGGAGTGGGCGTCGGTCATTATGAGAGGGTAGCTCGTTCGTCACGACGCGCCGCTGTGCGGCGGGTTGTGGCGCGGCGATGAGAGCGGCTTACGGCACGACTGCGCCGCTGCGCGGCGAGTCGTGGCACCCGGCGCGGAGGGTCGTGGCATCTGGCGCCGAAGAGCTTCAGAGGTCGTCGTGGTTGCGGTGGGCGGCTTCGAGGTCGGCGGACCAGCGTTTGGAGAGGGTGTGCTCGATTTTGAGGAGGTCGAGGGCCTTGGCGACGACGAAGTCGACGAGGTCGTCGATGGTTTTGGGGAGGAGGTAGAAGCCGGGGTTGGTGGGCATGACGACGGCGCCGGCGAGGGTGAGGCGCTCCATGTTCTGGATGTCGATGAGGGTGAGGGGCGACTCGCGGTGGCAGATGACGAGGGGTCGGCGTTCCTTGAGGGCGACGGCGGCGGCGCGGCAGAGGAGGTTGTCGCCGATGCCGGAGGCGATGGCGTTGAGGGTGTGTGCGGAGGCGGGCATGACGACCATGCCGTCGTGGAGGAAGGATCCCGAGGCGATGTCGGCGCCGATGTCCTTGATGGGGTGGAGGAAGAGGTTGTGGGCGCGGAGTTCGGCGGGCGGGATGGACTCGTGGAGGCCGGCGAGCCGGGCGGCGTCCTGGGGGAACTTGAGGGCGAGCTCGTCGTAGACGAGTCGTTTGCCGGCGTCGGTGATGGTGAGGTGGACCTCGTGGCCGAGTTCGAGGAGTGTGGAGAGGAGGCGCTGGGTGTAGAGGGCGCCTGAGGCGCCGGAGATCCCGAGGACGATGCGCTTTTGGGTCGTCATGCTGGTTGAGGGTAGGTTCGGGGGCGGGATCGGGGCGGATTCCCTGGGGGCGGGGGTCGTCTGGCGTCGACGGGGCGGGAGCGTGGGGATGGATTTGGATACACTCGCGGCATGACGATTCGGGCGGAACAGATCGAGGTCGGGCGTCGGGTGCGGGTGACGCAGCAGATCCCGACGGGGACGGGCGTGCACACGACGGCGGTTGAGGGCGAGGTCGTTTCGCACGGGAAGGGGAAGACGGGCTCGTGGTTCGCGCACACGGCGGAGGGGAAGCTGTGGCTTGATCGGCTTGAGCTTCGCAAGGACGACGGCGAGTTCGTGGTGTGCAACCTTGATCGGTACAGCCGGGTGGAGCCGGCGGGGGAGTCGGAAGAGACGCCTGCCTAAGCACGGGTGCGCCGCTGGCGAGTGGCGGCGCGCGCGGGGGTCTGATTTGCGCACGGCGAGGCGCCTGGGCGAATCGCCGGCTGATTTTCTCTGAGATTTTTTTCGCTCGGATTTTCGTGGTGTTTCTGCGCGCTGGGGGCGCGGCGGAGACGGGCGGCGTGCGCGCCGGCGTGATCGCGGGAGCAAGGGTGAGGGCGCGTCGCATTCGGGGCGGCGGGGCCCGGACCTGCGAAGGAGCGACCGCGGATGGGATACGAGCTCGAGGCGTTTTCTGAGATCGGACTTGATGAGGCGCTGCTCGGGGCGCTGGTTGAGCGTCACGAGCGGGAGGTCGCGCCGAGGCTCGAGACGCTGTGGTCGTACTACCGGAATCAGCCGGGCGGGACGGTGTTTGCGCGGGGCCGGCTGCCGCAGGTTCGGGGGCTCCCGGAGCGTCTTCGGGGGTCGCGGCGGCTCAGCGACGCGGGCCGGGATGATCGAGAGATCGTGATCGAAAACGACATCGCCTGGCGGGTGCAGACGGGGATCGACTTCCTCGCGGGTTCGCCCGTGCGGCTGGTTGCGGAGGGGGCGTCCGGGGAGCGTCGGGAGCGGATCGAGCGGGCGGCGATGGGCGTGCTCGAGGCGTCGGGAGGGCTTGGGCTGATTCAGGATCTGGCGCTGCTTGGGAGCGTGTACGGGCACGCGGACCTGGTGGTGCGTGACGGGGCGGAAGGGGTTCGGCTCGAGGTGGTGGAGGCGCCGCGGGTGATCGGGCTGCTTGATCCGGCGGACTACCGGCGGTGGCTTGCGGCGGTGCTCGTGTGGGAGCAGGAGGTTCCGGCGTCTGACGAGGACGGCGGGGTTCGCCGGGCGCGGGGGCTGGAGATTCTGGGTCCGACGGCGCGGCAGCTGTATCTCGACGAGGCGCTGGTGGACGAGACGGTCAATCCGCTTGGGCGCGTGCCGGTGGCGCACGCTCAGAACGCGAGCGAGCCGTTCTCGGCGACGGGCCTGAGCGACGTGGAGCCGCTGATCCCGCTGCAGGACGAGCTGAATACGCGTCTGAGCGATCGCGCGCACCGTGTGACGCTGCAGAGTTTCCGGATGTATCTGGCGAAGGGGATCGACGGGTTCGCGGAGGGCGGGTCTGCGGGGATCGGTCCGGGGCGGGTGTGGTCGACGGACAACCCGGAGGCGTCGATCGAGAGCTTCGGTGGGGACGCGTCGAGCCCGAGCGAGGAGCGGCACATCCGCGAGATCCGCGAGGCGCTCGACAAGACGTCGGGCGTGACGCCGGTGGCGGCGGGGGTTCTCAGCGGGAAGATCGGCCAGCTCTCGAGCGCGAACGCGCTTCGCGTGGCGCTGATCGGTCTGCTCGCGAAGACGGCGCGGAAGCGGGCGGCGTACGGGCGGGCGATCGGCGAGGCGATCGAGATGGCGCTGAGCCTGATGCACATCTCCGGGACGCTCGAGACGGCGCCGGCGGAGCGGCGGGTGCGGGTCGAGTGGCCCGACGCGCTCCCGGGTGATCTGTCGGCGCGGCTCGATGCGGCGGAGCGGAAGGCGGGGCTCGGCGTGCCGCGGGACGAGGTGCTCGGGGAGCTCGGGTACGCGGAGGGGGCGGACTGATTTCACCCGTGAAAAGACGGGGCTTCCGGGATGGGGAGACGTCGCGGCGCTTGCCGCGGGAACCACACTCAAGACATGAGGAGAACGACGTGAGCGAGCATTTCGAGGAACGGGACGCGCGTGGCGAGGCGGAGGGCTTCGAGCCGGACGCCGAGGAGAGCACGGACGAGCACGAGATGGAGCAGGCGGCGGATCTGGAGGCGCGGATGGCGACCCTGGCGAGCCGGGTGGTGGAGCTGGAGGAAGACCTGCGCGCGGCGAAGGCGTCGCTTGAGTCGAGCGACCGGGAGCGCGAGCTGGAGTCGGCGCTCGATGGCGCCGGCGCGATCGACGAGGAGACGGTGCGCGTTCTGGTGACGCGAACGATGGAGGGCTCACCCGGGGTTTCGGCGGAGGACGCGGTGGCGGATCTGAAGGATCGCAAGCCGGCGCTGTTTCGCCGGTCGGGGGCGCCGGCGTCGGCGATGGCGGCGCGGGTGGGTTCGAGCGAGCCGGCGGGTCTTCTCGAGGCGAAGCGCGCGGCGGCGGAGGGGGATCGGGCGTCGCTGCTTCGGTACCTGCGGCTTCGGCGCGAGGGGAGCTGAGGCGGGCCGGGATTGACGGAGCGCGGGAGGGGACGGGATCGATGACTGACGGGCGCTGGCCCGGCGCGGGGAAGGCGAGAGGCAGTGAAAGGATCTGGATTCATGGCATTTACCGGTAAGGCGACGTATTCGGCGGGGGCGGCTCTGCCTGAGATCGCTGAGGACGTGAGCGATCTCATCGGGATCATCAGCCCGCACGAGACGCCGCTGCTGGCTCACCTTGGTGATCCGCGGCGGGAGGCGACGAGCACGGTGCACGAGTGGCTCGAGGACACGCTTCTTCCGAACACGGACGTGATCGACGAGGCGTCGTTCACGCCCGACGCGTCGACGGCGACGAGCTTCGGGGTGGCGAACGGGTCGTACTTCCTGGCGGGCGATCAGGTCCGGCCCGAGGGGTCGGGGGAGATCCTGCTCGTTGAGTCTGTGAGCGGGAATGAGCTGACGGTGGCTCGCGGGTACGGGGGGACGTCGGCGGAGGCGCTCGCCGATGGGCAGTCGCTGCACATCCTGGGCAACGCGGCGCTTGAGGGGGCGGACGCGCCGGCGGCGCGGTTCACGAATCGCGCGCGGAAGCAGAACTACGCGCAGATCTTCACGGCGGGCGTGGAGGTGAGCGGCTCGCAGCTGGCGGCGACGACGATCGGGATCGAGGACGAGCTGCAATACCAGATGCAGGAGCGTCTGCGCGAGCTGATGCGCGATCTCGAGAACTGCGTGATCAACGGCGTGGCGCCGGTTGCGGATGAACAGGGGTCGGGGACGGTTCGCCGGACGATGAACGGGATCCTGAACCAGCTCTCGACGCACGTGAACACCCCGGGGGACGCGGTGCTTCCGCTTGGCGACGGCGGCTCGGCGAATCTGCTTAACGAGGCGATCCTGAACACGGCGATGCGGGCGATCTGGGAGCAGTCGAGCGCGAACGTGGACACGATCGTGTGCCACGGCGTTCAGAAGCGGCGGATCAACCAGATGATCGGCGATCGCCGCGGGTTTATGGCGTCGGACACGACGCTCTCGGATCTGGTGAGCGTGTACGAGAGCGATTTCGGCGTGGCCCGGGTGGTGGTGAGCCGCTGGGTTCCGAAGGACGCGGTGCTGCTGCTTGATTCATCGCGCCTGAGCGTGCTGCCCCTGGCGGGTCGGAGCTTTCAGTTCAAGCGTCTGGCGTCCGGCGGCGACAGCGAGCTTGGGCAGGTGATCGGCGAGTACACGCTCGAGATGCGCAACGAGGGCGCGCACGGGGCGATCGTCGGCCTCGGCACGTCCTTCTGACGGCTCTCTCCTCCCGTGCGCCCGTCGGCGGTGGAGTACGCCGCCGGCGGGTTTTGATGTGCGGGCGTCGGCGTTCGACGCCTGCTTTCTCAGGCTTTTCTATGGAGCGGACGCATGGCGTATGCGGCGGACCGGGATCTGCTGGCGCTTGAACCGAACGTCTTTCGGGATGTCGCGTTCAGCGGGCAGACGAGGGCAACGGCGGAGGATGGGGCGATCGCGGGGACCACGCTCTCCTCGGCGACGGCGGACTTCGAGTCGGCGGGCGTGGGCGCGGGGTCGGTGGTGATGGTGGAGGGAACGGCGCTTGAGGTGCTCGAGCGGCTCGGCGCGGATGTTCTGAGCGTTTCCCTGCCGCGGGGCTCGGCGAGCGATGCGAGCATCCCCCCCGCCGCCGGGACGGGTCTGAGCGTTCGGGCGACGACGTTCGAGCCGCAGATCGCGCTCGCGCAGCGGCAGGCGGAGCGTGATCTCGGGCTCGACCTGGACGGGCTTGCGGGCGCGGCGATGGTCAGCGCGGCGCTGCGGCGCGTGGTCGCGCACGGCGCGCTGCATCACGTCTTCGCGGCGGCGGCGACCTCGGCGGAGCGAAGCGATCCGACGTGGTCGCGCGCGATGTGGCACCTGGAGCAGCGCGAGAAACGGCTACGGCGGGCGGTTGTCGAGCTCGATCTCGATGGCGACGGCGCGGCGGAGGCGACGCGGCGGGTTCAGCCCGCGCGGATGGTGAGGGAGTAGCGATGCTGTGGATCAGCCCGAAGGACGTGCGGCTCCTTGGCGAGCCGCTCGACGGCGTGCGGGGCGTCGCGGTCTCGCGGAAGGCGAAGCGCGTCATCGAGGAGTGGGGCGAGGCGGGGCCGTTCGCGGTCTTCGTGGACGCCTCAGAAATTTCGGTCGAGGTGACGATCGAGCGGGAGGTTCGCGAGTCGGCGCCGGGAGCGGTCGGGACGCCGGCGCTCGGGGAGCAGGGGACGCTGTCGTTCCGTGCGGCGGCGTCGGGGGCGAGCGCGCACGGCGAGCTGGTGGAGGGCACGGTCGCGGTGGTTTCGGTGTCGCACCAGCTTTCGGGCGGAAGCGGCCCGACACAGCGGATCGTCTGTCGCGGGGTGTCGGGCGACGGCGCCGCGGACCCGCTGGCGCCGGCGGTGGAAGGGAGCAAGTGATGGCGAGTTCGATCGCGGGGCTGACGCTTTTTTCATCGGGGCCCGAGCGGTTTGTGGCCCGTCCGGTGGGGATGCTGTTTCTGCCGCCGCTGGCGCTGGACGCGTTGCAGTTCACGACGCAGATCATCGCGCCGCTCGAGCTTCGGATCGAGCAGACGGGGCGGCTGATCGGCGCGGACGACGACGATCTCTGGGACCAGGTGGAGTCGATCCGGGCGCAGGCGTCTGCGCAGCTGACGGGGACGCTCGTGCTGCCGTCGGGTCGGACGTTCTCGAACATGACGCTTCTTCGGATGAAGCCGGAGGGGCCGATCGAGCGCGGGCGGCGCGTGAGCCTGGCCTACTCGGCGGATTACGTCCGGTTGGCGTAAAGAAGAAGGGGCGGTGATGGAAGCGGAGATTCTGACGATCGCGGCGCAGTCGGGCGTGGCGGGACTGATCGCGTTGATGTGGATGCTCGAGCGGCGGGCGTCGGCGGCGCGGGAAAAGCGTCTGGGCGAGGCGCACGAGCACATCCTCGAGCAGCGGGTGCAGCTTGAGCAGCTTCTTCGCGTGGTGACCGAGAACACGCGGGCGATCGCGTCGCTCGAATCGGCGCAGCGGGCGATCATGGTGATGATCAGCGGGCGCGAGCGGAGCGAGGGATCGTGAGCGGCTTAGCGCCAGTTCTCGACGAGCTTGGCCACGAGACGGGCGCCGAAGCCGGTGGCGCCCTTGACGTAAGGCCCTGTCGCACTCTCGACGTCGGAGACGCCGGCGATGTCGATGTGGCACCAGGGGATGTCTTCGCCGACGAACTGCTGCAGGAACGCCGCGCCCTGGATGGGGTGCGCCTTGCGGTTGGGGTTGGAGTTGACGACGTCGGCGATGTGCGACTTCATCATCTCGGTGTATTCGGGGTGGAGCGGGAGACGCCAGACGCGCTCGCCGGTTTCGCTCGCGGCCGTCTCGACGCGCTCGCGGAGGGCGTCGTCGTCGCACCAGACGCCGGCGTAGGTGGAACCGAGCGCGACGACGACGCCGCCGGTGAGCGTCGCCATGTCGACGATCGCCTGCGGTTTCTCCTTGTCGGTCGCCCAGCAGAGCGCGTCGGCGAGGACGAGGCGGCCCTCGGCGTCTGTGTTGGTGACCTCGACGGTCTTGCCGTTGCGGAAGGTCAGGACGTCGTCCGGGCGGTAGGCGTTGTCGCTCACGCAGTTCTCGGCGGCGGCGAGGAGCGCGACAACGGGACGCTTGGGCTTGACGACCGAGGCGATGATGTGCATCGCGCCGAGCGTCGCGGCGCCGCCGCCCATGTCGTGCTTCATGCCGGCCATGGAGCCCTGGATCTTGAGCGAGAGGCCGCCGGTGTCGTAGGTGATCGTCTTGCCGACGAGAACGATGGGCTTGGCGTTGCGGGCGGCGTTTTTCGGCCGGTACTCGATGCGGATCAGGCAGGGCGGGTTGATGGAGGCCTGACCGACCGTCTTGATGCCGACGAGCTTCTCCTTGTCGAGCGCGGCGCCGCTGATGACGCGAACGGAGATCTCCTCGTGCTTTCGCGCGAGCGCTCGGGCCTGGGAGGCCATCCACTTGGGGTTCGCGATGTTGGGTGGGGCGTCGGAGGCCTCGCGGGCGACGTTGGCGCCGCGGCCGATCGCGAGGCCGCGCCGGAGGCCGCGCTCGAGCGGCTTGCTGTCAGACCGCAGCGAGAGCTTCGGCCGATCGAGATCCTTCCGCGTCTCTGCCCCCTTGTAGCGGTCGGCGTCGTAGCTCAGGAGCGCGGCGATCTCCCCCACCGCCACGCCGGCGGCCTCGGGGTCGAGCCCGGCGGATTCGATCGCGCCCGCGATCTCGACGCGGGCGGCGCCCGCCTTGACCTTCGCCAGGCGCTTGAGCGCGCTCGTCGCGGCCTTGCGCAAACGCTCCATGTCCAGCGCGTCCTTCTCGCCGAGACCGACGAGAACGACCCGGGTCGAGGAGCGTCCGCCAGTGTGCGCCTCAGCGAGATCGCCAAGCTTGCCCGTGCACTCGGGCCGCCGGCGAGCCTCGGCGATGGCCTCGGCCTCGGGGAGCTTGTTCGCGGCGTCATCGAGACGAGCGGGGCCGGAGGCGGCGCGGAACACGCCGACGAGAAGGGCGTCGGCCTTGGCGCGGGACGAGATGGTGACGGCGTTGAACATGGGCGGCTCCTTTGGCGCTTCACTGGCGGGATCGCGAGTGTACACTCCGCGCCCGATCCCATGAGCGATGAGCGAACCAACACGCCAGCGCACGCCGAGGCGCTCCACGCGCCGTGGCGCGACGCGTACATGCGTCAGCTCGCGGCGGCCGACGAGGCGGAGGGCGGACCGGCGGGCGACCCGCGCGGCGCCGCGAGCTCCGGCTGCTTTTTGAGCGACTACTGGCGGGCGCCGGAGCGCGACGCGGAGAACTTCGTCATCGCGCGGGTCGGCGCGGGCGCGACGGGCGGGATGATCCTGCTCAATCGCTACCCCTACGCCAACGGGCACCTGCTCGCGGCGCTCGGCGAGGGCCGTGGGGCGCTGCTGGAGTATTCGCGCGAGCAGCAGGCGGCGCTGTGGTCGCTCGTAACGCTCGCGACGGAACTGGCCCGCGCGGCGCTGAACCCGCAGGGCGTGAACATCGGGATCAATCAGGGCGCGGCCGCCGGCGCCGGCGTGCCGCAGCATCTGCACGCGCACGTCGTGCCGCGCTGGAATGGCGACGTGAACTTCATCACGGTGGTTGGGCAGGTTCGGGTGATCCCGTCGGCGCTCGAGGCGATGGCGGAACGCTACCGCGACGCCTGGTCGCGGCTTCATCCTCGAGCGTGAGTCAGGCGGCCCGCGTCGCCAGCGCCGCGTTCCCGGCGGCGGTGTAGGCGAGCCCGACGCGGCGCGGCCCGCCGCAGTCGATCGCGCTGACGATCACCGCCGGACGCCAGCGCTCGGCGCCGCCGATCCGGACGTGCACGAGATCACCGATCTCAACGTCCGCCTCGCTCAGGCAGGCGAAACCCGCCTCGCTCTCATCGACGAGCCGGAAGGCCCCGATCGGATCCCCGCCGACGGTCAGCATCTCGCCGGGCCCGATGGCCTCGAAGCGCGCCGTGCGGCGGCGCTCGATGGATCCGGACTTCACCTGAAGCGGCGCGAGACGAAACGTGTTTCTGGAGATCAGACCCATCCCGGCGTCCTTCCCGCGCGGCGTTCGCGCCTCGTCGGTATCGGACCGCTCGGACCCCGGTTTGAGTCCACCCGTTGATTTTTCCGTCTTATCCGCCCGACCCGCGCATCCGGCGGGCCAGACGGAACGCCATCTCGAGGGCCTGGGCGTAGTTGAGTCGCGGGTCGCAGAGACTTGTATATCGGCGGGTCAGATCCTGCTCGGTGACGCCCGCGCCGCCGCCGACGCATTCGGTGACGTCCTCGCCCGTGAGCTCGAAGTGGACCCCGCCGAGCCACGTTCCGACGCGATCGTGGGCGTCCATCACCGCCTCGAGCTCGGCGATGATGTCGTCGAAGCGCCGCGTCTTGACGCCGCTCTCGGTGGCGCGGGTGTTGCCGTGCATCGGGTCGCAAAGCCAGAGGGCGGGCGTTCTGGTCGAGGCGAGGGCCTCGAGGATCGGCGGGAGGGCCTCGGCGGCGCGGTCCGCCCCCATGCGCGTGATCAGCGCGACCTTGCCGCGTTCGCCCCGTGGATTGAGCGTCCGGGCGAGCTCCACGACCTCCGCCGGATCGGCCGCGGGCCCGATCTTCACGCCCACCGGGTTGCGGATCCCGCGGAAGAACTCGATGTGCGCCCCGCCGAGGTCGCGCGTGCGCTCGCCGATCCAGGGCAGGTGCGTCGAGAGGTCGTACCACCCCTCGCGCCGCGGCACCTGCCGCGTCTGGGCCGACTCGTACTCGAGATTCAGACCCTCGTGGCTGGTGTAGAAGCCGACGCGGGTGATCTCGTCGATGCCCGCCTCGCCCAGCGACTCAAGGAAGCGCAGCGCCTCGGAGAGGCTCTCGCTCGTGCGGCGATACTCGGCCGCGAGATCCGCGGGCAGGTCGGCGTGCTCGAAGAACGAGAGGTCCCAGTGCTCCGGGTGGTGCAGGTCCGCGAAGCCGTGGTCGACGAGCGAGCGGACGAAATTGAGCGTCATCGCGGCGTGCTTGTAGGCCTCGAGCATCAGCTCGGGGTCCGGCTCGCGGTCGCTCGAGGAAAAGCCCGGGCGGTTGACGAGATCACCGAAGTAGCTCGGCAGCTCCTCGCCCCCGCGCCGTTCCGTCGGGCTGCTCCGCGGCTTGGCGTACTGCCCCGCGAAGCGCCCGATCCGCACCACCGGCCTGCGCCCGCCGTGAACGAGCACGAGCGACATCTGCAGCAGGATCTTGAGCTTGTTCGTGATGATCTCGGGCCGGCACTCGGCCAGGAGCTCGGCGCAGTCGCCCCCCTGGAGCACAAAGCGCCGGCCCTCTTGCGCCTCGGCGAGCTCGGTCCGCAGGTTCTCGATCTCGTAGGACGTCACGAGCGGCGGGAGCGCCCGGATCGACTCGACGACGCGCCGCAGGCGCGCCTCGTCGGCGTAGGTCGCGGCCTGCGCCGCGGGGCGCTCGCGCCAGGAATCGGGCGACCACGCTTGAGCGCGGGAAGCGGAAGCGTTGACGGGACTCGATGACGGCAAAGCTGATCCTTCTCGTCACGCGGCGCGACGCGCCTTGAAAAAACGAACCTCTGAGCTCGCACCCTTCATCATTCGCTGAGACCGGCGACCCGAGCGAATTCACATTTTTTCGCAAAATCCACTCTTCGGAAGTTATGTGGGTCCGACTCGCGGGCCGATGGCGTGCCCCGTTCGGGATGTGCGACGCCCAGAGTCGGGCGCCTCGCATCATGATCAGTCTAGTCCATGACGGATTCCTCAGACGGTCCCAATCGAATCAGACACCGGGGCGACGAAACCGTCACACACGGAGCTCTCTCTCATGCCCGCGAAGAAATCCACCGGTCGACGAACCACGACCACCAAAGCCGCTCGCAAGACCACGGCCCGCAAATCCACCGCTCGCAAGAGCCCCGCCCGCAAGACCGCCG
>CAZXGT010000052.1:0-14356 GCA_964639935.1 uncultured Phycisphaeraceae bacterium | reverse complement strand
CGAACGCGACGGCGGAGGAGACGCTCTGGCGCGCGAAGGAAGCGATGAAGCTCGATTTCTATCGGCGCGAGCTGCGCTGACTACTTCTCGCCCGCGGGCTGCGGGTCGCCATCGTCGCCGTCCTCCTCCTCGTCGCGCGAGAGCTTGAGGAAGGGGATGGTGCTGTCGATGCTCTTGATCGTTTGGCGCAGCGAGGCGAGATGCCCGTCGAGCTTCTTGAGCGACTCATCGATGCTCTCGAGGATGACCAGTCGCTCGTTGACGGTCTCGAGATCCTCGTTGATCGCGACGAGCTCCGCGTCGATGCGGTCCATGCGCGCCACGATCGACTCGAGATTCTCGTTGGCGCGAGAGACGTTCTCGTTGGACGCCTGGATGCCCTTGTTGATCTCATCGACGATGCAGCCGGGCGCCCCGGCAAGGGCGACCGCGCCGAGGATGAAGACGAGCGAGCGGGCTCGCGGGCTGATGCTCATGGAAGCCACCTCCGCGGCGGATGCTAGCGGAACGGAGCGTTGACGGCCCCGGCGAGCGGGTCTACCCTGCGTGGCCTGCGCCGGCGCGCCCGGCAAGCGGGGCCTGTAGCTCAGCTGGTTAGAGCGCACCCCTGATAAGGGTGAGGTCACAGGTTCGAATCCTGTCAGGCCCATTTTCAAGCCGATCTCGTGCGACGGCCCGCGCCCGCCCGCGGCGCATTTATGCGCCGCGCCAGGGCTGCAGTTGTCGGAGCCGTTGAGCGATTTCTTCAGCGGACGGCAAGCCGCCGGGATAGATCCGGCAGCCCATCGCAGTCGTCTCGGGCCGCGGCATGCCGAAGAGATCTCTGTTGTCGACGAGCGCTGTCGGCGTCGGATAACCGCGACGAAGGTCATCGGGCGGGAGCGACTCCTGATCAATATGGATGACTCGGAGCCCGCTAACCGAGGAGGCCGCGCTGTCGACCCGCTGGCGGAACTTGGGTGAGTTGGGGCAGCCTTCGAAGCCCAAGACTTCAATCTCCATCGTGTCGCCTTTCGTCATCGGAGCGTTTCGCGTTCATGGACCCATTGAAAAACCTGAGCTGTGAAGCGGTCTTTGTCGTCCAAAGCCTTGGGACGCTCGCAACATCGCGTGGATTTCTCGATTGAGCCTTGCCGGCGTCGGGGGCCGGCTCAGAAGGTCAACACCTTCCACTCGCTCGCCTTGAGCAGCCGCGTCAGCCGGGCGCCCATCGGCTTGACCTCGATGCCCATGGCCCGCAGGTCCTCGGTCACGCCGTAGGAGTCGGCGCAGACGACGCAGGCTTGCACCATCACCCCGTCCTCCATCATCTGCCGCACCTTGGCCTGGAGGTCCTTGTCAGCGGCGAGCAGGCGGGCCGAGGGTCCCCAGACGATCAGCCGGGTCTCGTCCCACCAGCCGGCCCGCGGGGAGGCGTGCGTGTACATGAGCCCGACGCGGTGGGCGACCTCCGGGTCGCCGCTGGTCCAGAGGACGGCGAGCTTCGTCGGCTGCTCGGCGGCCGGGGCGTCCTGCGCCCGCGCCGCCGGTGAGAAGGCAAGGAGGTTGAGCGACAGCAGCAGGCAGGCAACGGCGAGGGCGATGGCGACGGGGCGGGCGCGAACGTTCATGGCGGGTCTCCGGTGGAATGGACTCAACAACCGAACAGCTCGATCGGTGCGTCCATTCCGACCGATCCCGAAAGCCGCGTCACTCGCCAGAAGCGATCGCGCGGAGAACGACGACCTCTCGGTCGAGCTTGGCGGGCGTCAGCACGATCCCGGTCTGCTCGCGGAGAGCCGCGATCATCGCCTCGGGCTCGCGGGGCAGCGTGAGCTGGATGAAGAACAGCCGATCGGCGTCGATCCCGGTCTCGTCCTCGATCGGCGCATCGTGGCGGTTGCGGATGAGATCGAAGAGGAAGCCGACAGGTTGGGAGACGCCCGTGACCTCGATCGCCTGTTCGATGTCGCGAAACATGGACCCGGAGACCGACTCGGTGAGCCCGGGGTCGAGGCGGATCCCGCCGGGCGCCAGCCGCGCCGTGTAGCCCTCCATCGTTCGCGTCTCGAGGGTCGCGGCGAAGCCGAGTTCGGCGGCGACAATCGCGCGCACGTGTTCGATATCCGAGTTCGGTGCGCTGACCGCGATGTCGTAGCGCTCGTCCCGATCGAGGCGGACGTCGTGGAAGTCGTGCTCGCTCCAGAGCAATCTGGCGAGGCCGCTGAGAGAGGCGCCGGTCGCGTGGAAATCGGTCGGTCCCCGGCGGCCCGTGCTCAGGCCCCGGTCGGACTCCGGCGTAGGGCGCACGGTGATCTCGAAGATCGGCGCCGTCTCGGGCGCTTCCTCTGGCTCGGGCGCGCTCGGCGCTTCCGTTGCGGCTTGGTCCGCCGCGACGCCCGCCGCTTCGGCGGTCGACGCCGCGTCCGCACGGGCGAGCTTCAGCAGACGGTCCCCGGTGAGTTGCATCGGGTGCGTGCGCTCGAGGACCACGCCGTCGCGGACGATGAAGGTCGTCGGCCAGGCGCGAACACCGAAGGCCTCGACCATGGAGCGATCCGTGTCGTGGCCGATCCACGAGTTCATCTCCATCTTGTCGAGGAACTTCTCGACGATGCCGGTCTCCTCGAACGTGACCGCGAGGAAGGCGACGTCCTCGCCGGCGGTCGCCTCGGCGAGCTCGTTGAGATGCGGGATCGCCGCGACGCACGGGCCGCACCACGTGCCCCAGAACTCGAGCACCACGGTTTGGCCGTCGAAGTGATCCCACGAGAGCGCGTCGTGAGCGGGCGCCTCGTCCGGGACGTTCGTGAGCGCCTCGAGCGTGATGGGCGGGGTGAGGTCGCCGACGCCGATCCGCGCCGCCGCGGTCTGGGCGGTGAGGGCGAGCGAGAGAAGGGCGACAATGCTGGGAAGCCGGATCATGCGTTGGTCCTCCACATCCCACGAGCGTTATCGGTCAACGTCTTTACGGCTTCCCAAGCTATCCGGTTCCCCCCGCTTGACCAAGGTGAAACATCCGGCGGCGGGATGCCCGGAAGAGGCTCGTTTTGCTTTGGCGTCGCCGGAGGCGGGGGGTAGGTTGATGCTGGAATCGCAGACCCGAGGAGCCTCCGCATGCTGATCCGTTCGCTCGCTGTCGTCGCGGCGCTGGTTGCCGCCCTGTCGTCTCACGCCGTGGTGATCAACGTCCCGGCCGACGCGCCGACGATCCAGTCGGCGATCAACATGGCCTCGAGCGGAGACGAGATCGTGCTCGCCGGCGCGGTCTACACCGGGCCGGGCAACCGCGACCTCGACCTTCAGAACAAGGCGTTGACGATCCGCTCGCTCGACGGGGACCCGGCGACGTGCGTCATCGACGCGCAGGGTCTCGGCTCGGGGTTCCTCGCGCTCAACAGCTTCACGGGCGACACGGTGATCCGCGACCTGACCATCCGCAACGCGACGCGCGGCAACGGGCGGGGCGGGGCCTTGCTGTCGCAGAACGCAAGAGTCACGCTCAAGAACTGCGTCCTCGAGAACAACGCCGTCTCCCTCGGAGGCGGCGCGGTCCTGCACACCGGCTCGGGCCTGCTGACGGTCAACGGCTGCACGTTCCGCTCCAACAGCGCGACAAGATTCGGCGGCGCCATCGAGGTCTTCAACGGGGGCGTCGTGATCAATCGCTCCATCTTCATCGAGAACGCCGCCTCGATCGGCGGCGCGATCGAGTTCGGGCAGGGCGCCAACGCCCAGGTCCGCAACAGCCTCTTCGTCCGCAACGTCGCCTCCGGGCCGCGGTTCGGCTTCCCCGCCTACGGCGGCGGCGCGATCATCGCCATCAACGGCGGGCTTATCTCCATCGACAACTCCACCTTTGTCGCCAACACAACCGACCACATCGGCGGGCCGGACGGGGGCGGCGGGCTCCTCATCGCCGGGTCCTCCGTCAATCTCGACAACTCCCTCTTCTGGGAGAACGAGGATCTCTCCGGCAACACCCAGAACGGCCAGGTGAAGGAGTCCGGCGGTCTGCTCAACACGCGCTACAACCTCATTCAGAATCTCGTCAACATCGGGGGTGTCGGCAACGTCGGCGGGGATCCCGCGTTCGTCGATCCGGCGAGCGACGACTACCGCCTCGGGCCGGGCTCAGCGGCCGTCGACGCCGGAGACAACGGCGCGATCGTCTCCGGGATCACGACGGACCTCGACGGCGCCCCCCGCTTCGTGGACGCCGTGAACTACGCCGACACGGGCCTCGGCGTCGCGCCGATCATCGACATCGGGGCCTACGAGGCCCCCGCGAACCTCCCCGGCCTCTGCCCCGCGGATCTGACGGGCGACGGCGTGGTCGACGCCTCGGACCTGGCGGCGCTGATCGCGAGCTGGGGACAGACCGGGTCGCCCGCGGACTTCAACGGCGACGGCGTCGGGGCCGACGATCTCGCGGCGCTCATCGCCGCGTGGGGACCCTGCCCCTGACGATCCCACGCGCCTCGCCATCGGGCGAAGCCCCGCTTCATCGTCAGCTCCCACCAAACCACCTCCGCAGGCGGCCAAGAGCCGACGCTCGGCGACCGATGCAGATGCACACGGGGTCGGGAGCGTGCGCGATGAGTGAGCACATCAGGGGGATCGAGCCTTCGCGACGCGATCCGACATTTGAGCCCATCCCGGCCACCGCCGCCCAGCTTGAGGCTCTCGCCCGGGTCGTCCGGCAGCGCTCAGGCTTCGTCTCCGACGATCGCCGGAGCGAGCGCCGTCACGACATCGACATGACGGTCGTCCCCATGCGCGCCCGGCTCGAGGGCGGCGGGCGCGTGCGCCGATGCGTCGGGGCCTACGAGATCTCTCGTCACGGCCTCGGGGCGCTGGTCCGGGGCGCGCCGGCGGTCAGCGCGAAGATCCGCCTGTGGCTTCGGGATCGAGACGGCGAGGAGATCGAGCTTGCGGCGCAGATCCGCTGGGTCCGCGCCATCGACGAGCGCTACCAGGCGATGGGCGTGCGCTTCGAGACGCCGATCGATGTGCGACGCTTTGTTCCCTACGCGGGCCACTCAGACGGTGATGTGGGTGAGCTGTAGCCGCGGACGCCGTGCAGATCGTCTCGCGACGCAAACGTCCAAGTGAATACTTCGTTCTCTGCGCTCGTTTGTCGGGTGTGCGTGCTCTTCCGCACGCAGAAAGGTAATTCCGATGACCACGATGCCTCCCACAACGAACGCCTACGCGGATTCAAAGTCCACCCTGGCCCCGACGTCCACCAGACTGCTCGCCTTTACCGGCGTCATGCTCGCCTACCCAGCGATCATGGTCCTCATGATCGCGTTTGCGATGTGGTGCTCCCAGCTCTTTCGCTGATCGCGTTATCAGCGACCATCCCGGCGCTCGCCCAGCTCCTCGATGAGTTCGCGCGGGACGCCGATGTCGCCGACGAGGACCTCGCCGGTCAGCGCCCGGGCGCTCTCGTTCGCGAACCCGCGCTTGAGGCCGACGAAACTCACCGTCCGTGTCGCTCTCACCGCCCGCCCCAGGCTGACGCCCTTGTCGCAGTCGAGCCCGGTCGGGATGTCGACCGCGAGCGTCGGCGCTGGGTGCGCGTTGATCGCGTCGATGAGCGCCGCGACGACGCCGCGGGGAGGATCGGTCAGACCCGTCCCGAGCAGCGCGTCGATCAGCAGCGCCGCGTCGGGCTCGATCCGGGGCGTCTCGCCGTCGCTGGCCCGGCGCAAGGGAAGGCCCATGCGACGCGCGATCTCGGCGTTGGTCCCGGCGTCGCCCGAGTACGCATCGAGCGCCCGCGTCGTCACGAGCCGGACGCTCCGCCTCGCATTGTGCAGATGGCGAGCGATCGTCAGCCCGTCGCCGCCGTTGTTGCCGGGGCCGCAGAGAATCACCACGGGGCCGGCGCGCCGGTCGGTCATCTGAAGCGCCGCCTGGGCGACCGCGCGGGCCGCGTTCTCCATGAGCACGACGCTCGGCATCGCGTAGCGCTCGACCGCGAGCTCATCGACGCGGCGGACTGCCTCGCGCGAGAACCAGAGAGCGTCCTGCGGGTCGATCAGCACGGCTCAGGCGGACTCGGCGCCGGCGGCGAGCTTCGGCGTCTTGTCCGGCTCGCTCGCCTTGGCGCGCTCCGCGGCGGGGGCCTCGATGCCGATGCACGCCAGCGCGTTGCGCTCGACGATCGAGCGCAAGCTCTCTCGCGGGGCCGAGGGCAGGTCGGTGCCGCCGCGCATCGCGTTGATCGTGTAGATGCGCTCGATGGCGGCCTCGGGCCGCTCGATCGGGTAGCCCGATCCAAAGAGCAGCTTGTGCGGCACGCCGCGTTCGTGCGCGGCGATCATGGCGGTGTACAGCGTCCACGGGCGATTGACGGCGCCGGAGATCTCCGCGAAGACGCGCGGATGCTTGGCGATCATCAGCAGCGTCTCCTCGAGGAAGATCCGGCCGAAATCGCCGAGGATGACCGTCAGGCTCGGGAGCCCGCGGACGACCTCGTCCAGGAGCGCGGGGCTGGCGAACTCGAGCTGACTCCCGGGGTGCCGCAGGAGCGGGTTCGTCACGAGCACGGGCAGACCCGCCTCGGCGCAGCGGGCAAAGAGCCTCTGGGCCCCGTCGTGAGTGGGGCGGTAGCCGTGATCGGCCGGCGCAAGGGCGATCCCCGCGAAGCCCGCGTCGATGGCCTGCTCGAGGTCGTCGTCGGCCGAATCCAGAAGCGGGTCGATGGCCGCAAAGCCGATGCGTTTCTCGGGCGCGCGGCTCGTGAAGCCCGCGACGTGGGCGTTGTCGCACTCCACGCCGAGGCGCTCGCATCGGCGCGCGATGACGGCCGCGACGCCCACGCACTCCATCGCCTCGTCGAATATCGCCTCGCTCGACTCGCTCTCGTCAGCGGTCGAAGGAGGCGGGGCCATGGTTCGCAGATCGATGATCATTCGCGAGACTCCTCGCTTCTCGGGACGCGATGGGGAACAATGGTACCGACGCGCGCGGAACCCCGTCCGGGATCACCCCGGATGTTTTGTCGGAAAGGCGAGGCCCGATGCGCAAGAAACAGGACGCTCGATTCATCGCGAGTTCACATCGCGTCGCATGTTCGCTGGCACTAACGATCTTGGGTCTGCTTCTCAGCGCGGCCCGCGCCGAGGCGCAGCCCGTACGCGTTCGCCTCACGATCGATCTTGACCCCGCTCTCGCGATGGGCGAGCGCGTCGCGACCGTCGTGCCCATCCGGCGCGTCGGGCCTCAGAAGCGCTACGTCGCCGCCGGGCCGAGCCTTCCCCGCGAGATCGGCGCCGCGCTCTGGCGACGGCCCTACTTCTACTGGTCCGACGGCACCTACGACGGCCCCACGATCCTCGGCGAGGCGATGAAGATCGAGAACGCGCCGGTCATCGCGCCGATCCGCCCGAGCCCGCCGAGCGCCGAGGCCGAGCTCGCCGCCGCGCTCAAGGCCGGGCGCTACCGGGAGGCTGTCGACGCCCTCCGCCCGCTCGCCGAGCCGCCCGATCCTGTCGATGAGACGGCGCCCGAGCTCCTGAACCGGTATCTGGTCGCGCTCGAGGGGGCCGGACGCACGGGCGAGGCCGCGCGCCTGCTCGTCCGGCGCCTCGAGCGGGCCTCAGACGGCGATCTCGCGGGGCTGATGGCGATCGATCGCGGGGCCCTGCTCTCAAGCGCCGCCGAGACGCGTCGCCTCCAGCGCCTGGCCGCCGATTATCTGGCCCGCACCGAGGACCCCCGCGGGGGCGTCCTCCTGGCGTCCTACCTCTGGACCGACGCTCGCTTCGCCTCGGCCCGGACGCTCCTGGATGAGGCGCGGGAGGCCGGGCTCTCCCGCGAGCTCCACGCCCGCCTGACGTCGGCGCTGACCGCCGCCGCGCCCTGACGAGCGTCTTTACACCCCGCCCCCGATCGGCTATCTTTCCCGGCTCGCTCGATGACGCGGTGGGCGTCCGGGCGCACAACTCAACCCGTTTGAACCACCAACCGCCCGGGGCTCTCGCAGGCCCGCCCCGGCTTCGAGTCATCGGCTCGGCGGCGCGTGGGAGGCAGGAGCATCATGGCCGACAAGGAAATCACCGCACAATTCAAGATTCAGGCCATCGGCGGCCAGGCGACGCCCGCACCGCCGCTCGGTCCTGTGCTGGGCGCCAACGGGGTGAACCCCGGGCAGTTCATCCAGCAGTTCAACGCGATGACGCAGGAGAAGAGCGGCAAGCTCGTCGCCGCCGTCGTCACGGCTTACAAGGATCGCTCCTTCGACATCGAGCTCAAGTCCTCGCCCGCCCCGGCGCTCATCAAGGAAGCCGCGGGCATCGACAAGGGCTCGGGCGAGCCGAACAAGAACAAGGTCGGGACCATGACCTTCGATCAGTGCCGCTCGATCGCGCAGGAAAAGATCAAGGACCTCAACGCGAGCGACATCGACGCCGCGGCCCGCATGATCGCCGGCACCGCCCGCTCGATGGGCGTCACCGTGGAGGGCGCGTAACCATGGGAGCCACCACACGAGCCAGCCGGAAGTTCCGCGACTCGCGCCGCGTCCGCGACAACGAGCGCAAGCGCCCCTCCCAGCCCCAGCCGGTCGATGTCGCGGTCAAGACGCTCAAGGCCTTCAAGCACGCGAAGTTCGATGAGACCGTCGAGCTGGCCTTCCACCTCGGGATCGACCCCAAGCAGGCCGACCAGGCGATCCGCGGCTCGGTCGCGCTGCCCAACGGCATCGGGCAGACCAAGCGCGTCGTCGCCTTCTGCCAGCAGGACAAGGTCCAGGACTGCCTCGACGCCGGCGCCCTCAAGGCCGGCGGCGAGGATCTCGTCGCCGAGATCGAGGGCGGCTTCATGGACTTCGACGTCGCCATCGCCAGCCCGGACATGATGCGGGTCATCTCCAAGCTCGGCCGCGTCCTCGGCCCAAAGGGCCTCATGCCCTCCCCCAAGGCCGGCACCGTCACCCCCAACGTGGCCCAGGCCGTCAAGGAATACGCCGCGGGCAAGGTTGAGTACCGCAACGACAAGAGCGGCAACGTCCACACGCCGGTCGGCAAGATGAGCTTCCCCGAGAGCGATCTCACCGAGAACATCAACGCGATGATCGCCACCATCGAGAAGCTCCGCCCCTCGAGCGTCAAGGGCAAGTACGTCAAGAAGATCGCCGTCTCGGGGACCATGACGCCGAGCGTCGTTCTCGAGTACGCCGGCGCCACCGAGTAATCCCGCACCCCACGGAGCACGCCATGAGCAAAACCGTCAAGAACTTCATGATGCGGGACTACCAGACGCTCCTCGAGGGCGTCGAGGACGCCGTCGTGGTCTCCATCCGCGGCATCCCCGCCAACGACAACAACGAGCTGCGCAGCAGCCTCGCCGAGAAGGACATCTCGGTGACCGTCGTGCGCAACTCCCTCGCCCGCAAGGCGTTCGAGGGGACCAAGCTCGAGAACCTCTCTCCGATCTTCGAGGGCCCCTCGGCGGTCGCCTACGGCGGCGAGACCGTCATCGACGTCGCCCGCGAGCTCGTCGACTGGGCGAAGAAGGTCGAGGCGCTCGAGCTCAAGGGGGCCGTCCTCGACGGCGAGCTCTACGCCGGGGACGAGGGCGTCCGGCGTCTGAGCAAGTTCCCGACCCGCGAGGAGGCCCTCGCCGACGCCGTGACGCTCATCCTGAGCCCCGGCCGCAACCTGGCCGGCGCCGCGATCGGCCCGGGCGCCAAGCTCCTGGCCGTCGTCGAGGCGATCAAGACCAAACTCGAGGACGGGGAGGAGATCTCCAAAACCGGCTGACCCCGGCGTTCTCGGTCCACCAAAGACAGCACCGGACGTTGACTGGCCCCACGCCAAACGGCGCTCTCGCCGGGGGTTAAAAGCCGAGTGGTTCGGCTCCTCTCAGCGCCGCCTGAGCCCGCGAAGACCGCGGGCGATTCACGAAGCGAGTAGACACCATGTCCGACGAAGCCACCGCGACGAAAGAGTTCTCCGATTCCATCAAGTCCCTGGGCGACTCCCTCGCCGAGCTGTCCCTCAAGGACGCCGTGGACCTGACGGACTACATGAAGGATGCCTACGGCATTGAGCCGGCCGCCGGCGGCGGCGTCATGATGGCCGCCGCGCCGGGCGAGGGCGGCGGCGAGGCCGCCGCGGAGAAGACGTCCTTCGACGTCGTCCTCACCGCCGCCGGCGACAAGAAGATCCAGGTCATCAAGGCCGTCCGCGAGGCCACGGGCCTCGGCCTCAAGGAGGCCAAGGAGCTCGTCGACAGCACGCCCAAGGCGATCAAGGAAGGCGTCTCCAAGGACGACGCCGAGGCGCTCAAGAGCGCGATCGAGGACGCCGGCGGCTCCGTCGAGCTGCAGTAAGACCCGGCGAGACAACGGTTTTCTTCGCCGGCCCGCGGGAACGCCGCGGGCCGGCGGTTTTTTTCACTCGCGTCGAACACGCCCCTGCGCCCGAGCGTCTTATCCCTGACGGCGATAACGGGACAGCCGTCCGCGCGGCCCGGGTTGCGGAGCCTGGGTCACCGGGCTATACTACCGGGCTCGGCGCAAACTCACCATGCGGTACTCTCCAGCTCTCTGACCGATCCTGAACCCCCCGCGCACCGCCGGCGGAGCGGGGGCGACGGCGAACCATCGCGAGGAACCCGATGGCAACACTTGACGTGCGCGATTTTTCCAAGCGGGGCGACGCGATCGAAAGCCCCGATCTCACGGTCGTTCAGCGGTCGGCCTACGACCGCCTCGTCCAGCTCGACAAAGCAGCCGACGAGCGCGACTCAACAATCGGCATCGAAACACTTCTGCGTGAAGTCTTTCCGATCGTTTCCTACGACGAAACGATGCGGATCGAATACGTGCGCTACGGGCTCGAAGAGCCGCGGTACACCCCCGATGAGTGTCGCGAGCTGCGCCTGACCTACGCGCGGCCCTTCCGCGTCCGCGTGCGGTTCATCCGCGAAAACCACCCCGACGTCGTCGAGGAAGACATCTACATCGGCGAGATCCCCATCCTGATGGGCGGGGGCGAGTTCATCATCAACGGCGCCGAGCGCGTCATCGTCAGCCAGCTCCACCGCTCGCCGGGCGTTGATTTTTCGCTGGTCACCGCCGAGGCCGACCGCCCGCTGCACTCGGCGCGCGTCATCCCCGAGCGCGGGTCGTGGATCGAGCTGGAGGTCTCCAAGAAGGACGTCCTGACGATGCGGATCGACCAGTCCGCCAAGCTCAGCGCGACGACGTTCCTCCGCTGTCTCGATGAGTCGATCGCGAGCACCGAGGCGATCCTCTCGCTCTTCTTCGAGATCAAGGAGGTCTCGGTCGAGAGCCTCCGCCCCGAGCACTACGCCGCGTCGACCATCATCGACACCGACACGGGCGAGGAGCTCGTCCACGTCGGCAAGCAGATCGGCGAGGCCATCGAGGACGTGCAGAACTCCTCGCTCAAGAAGGTCCGCGTCATCCAGAACCCGTCGGACCCGCTCATCCTCAACACCGTCTCCGAGGAGAAGCTCGAGCAGTTCGAGGGGGCCAGCGAGTACGAGGCCGCGCTGCTCAAGGTCTACACCCGCCTCCGCCCGGGCAACCCGCCGCAGGTCGACAAGGCCAGGCAGCTCCTCGAGGAGAAGTTCTTCGACGACGCCCGCTACCGCCTGGGCAAGGTCGGCCGCTTCCGCATCAACCGCAAGTTCGACCTGAACGTCCCCGAGGACGAGATGTTCATCCGCGCCGAGGACTTCCTCCGCGTCGTGCAGTACATCCTCGATCTCCGCTCCAAGCGCCCCGACCCCGAGACGGGCCGCCCCATCGCCCAGCTCGACGACATCGACCACCTCGGCAACCGCCGTCTCCGCACGCTCGACGAGCTCGCGGTCGAGGAGATGCGCAAGGGCTTCCTGAAGCTCCGCCGCACGGTCCAGGAACGCATGAGCGTCAAGGACCCCGACGAGCTGACAAAGATCGCCGATCTCGTCAACTCCAAGGCCGTCTCGAGCGCCATCGAGTTCTTCTTCGGGCGAAGCGAGCTCTCCCAGGTGGTCGACCAGACGAACCCGCTCTCCTCGCTCGTGCACGAGCGCCGCCTCTCGGCCCTCGGCCCCGGCGGCCTCAACCGCAAGCGCGCGGGCTTCGAGGTCCGCGACGTGCACATCTCCCACTACGGGCGCATCTGCCCCATCGAGACGCCCGAGGGCACCAACATCGGCCTCATCTCGTCGCTGGGCATCTACGCCTCCATCGACGAGTACGGCTTCATCCAGACCGCCTACCGCCAGGTCAAGAAGGGCAAGCTCACGGGCGACGTCACCTACCTCCGCGCTGATGAGGAGATGCGCGCCGTCCTGACGCCCGTCGATTCCCTCGATGAGTCGGGCAAGCTCCGCGAGGGCATGATCCTCGCCCGCGTCGACGGCGAGCTCGCCCAGGTCGACGCCTCCCAGGTCGATTACGTCGACATCGCCCCCAAGCAGATCGTCGGCGTCTCCGCCTCGCTCATCCCCTTCCTCGAGCACGACGACGCCAACCGCGCTCTCATGGGCTCGAACATGCAGCGTCAGGCCGTCCCGCTCATCAAGGTCGACCCGCCGCTCGTCGGCACCGGCATGGAGCGCATCGTCGGCCGCAACTGCGGCATGGTGGTCAAGGCCGGGCAGTCCGGCGCCGTGACCTACGTCGACTCCGAGCGCATCGTCATCAACGACGCCGAGGAGCACCGCCTCCGCAAGTTCGTCGGGCTCAACGAGCGCACCAGCCTCAACCAGAGGCCCATCGTCGATCTCGGCGAGGAGGTCGAGGCCGGGCAGATCATCGCCGACGGCGCCTCGACCGAGCAGGGCCAGCTCGCCATCGGCAAGAACTGTCTCGTCGCGTTCATGACCTTCGACGGCTACAACTTCGAGGACGCCATCGTCCTCTCGGAGCGCCTCGTCAAGGACGACCACATGACGAGCGTCCACATCGAGAGCTTCGACGTCGAGATCCGCGAGACCAAGCTCGGGCGCGAGGAGTTCACCCGCGACATCCCGAACGTCTCCGAGAAGATGCTCCGCAACCTCGACGAGAACGGCGTCATCCGCACCGGCGCCCGCGTCGGCCCCGGCGACATCCTCGTCGGCAAGGTCTCCCCCAAGAGCAAGAGCGAGCTCACCCCCGAGGAGAAACTTCTGCACGCCATCTTCGGCCGCGCCGGCGAGGACGTGAAGAACGACTCGCTCGAGGTGCCCGCGGGCGCCGAGGGCATCGTCGTCGGCGCCAAGCGCTTCAGCCGCCGGCAGCACATGACCGAGGACCAGAAGAAGGCCCTCAAGGTGGAGATGGACGCCTTCTCCGATGAGATGGACCAGCAGCGCATCGACCTCTTCGCGCAGATGGTCGCCCGCATCAACGACGTCACCGGCTCGGAGATGGTCGACCCCGCCACCCGCCAGAAGGTCGCCGCGAGCGACATCCCCGAGGTCGTCCTCGAGCAGATCCAGACCTTCGACCTCAAATGGGTCAAGGGCTCCAAGGAGGCGCGCGAAGAGGCCGCCACCATCTACGGTCAGTTCTGGCCCCGCATCGAGGCCGTCGAGAAAGAGAAGCAGCGCAAGCTCGCCCACATGAAGCGCGGCGACGAGCTCCCCTCGGGCGTCCTCGAGATGGTCAAGGTCTACCTCGCCACCAAGCGGCCTCTCTCGGTCGGCGACAAGCTCGCCGGGCGCCACGGGAACAAGGGCGTCATCGCCCGAATCGTTCCCGAAGAGGACATGCCCTTCCTGGAAGACGGCACGCCCGTGGACGTCCTGCTCAACCCGCTCGGCGTCCCCTCCCGCATGAACGTCGGGCAGATCCTCGAGGTCCACCTCGGGTGGGCCGCGGCCGTCCTCGGCTTCCAGGCCATCACCCCCGTCTTCGACGGCGCCACCGAGGACGAGATCCATCAGGCCATCGACGAGGCCAACGCCCACGTCGAGTCCCGCTGGAACGAGGTCGAGGAGACCGGCGCGCCCGCCGGCGATCGCGAGCTCCTCGCCCACATGCCCCGCGGCGGAAAGATCCAGCTCTTCGACGGCCGCACCGGCGAGGCCTTCCACCAGAAGACCACCGTCGGCTACATGTACATCCTCAAGCTCCATCACCTCGTCGACGACAAGATCCACGCCCGCGCCACCGGACCCTACTCCCTCATCACCCAGCAGCCCCTGGGCGGCAAGGCCCGCACCGGCGGCCAGCGCTTCGGCGAGATGGAAGTCTGGGGCCTCGAGGCCTACGGCGCCGCCTACATCCTTCAGGAACTCCTGACGGTCAAGTCCGACGACGTCGAGGGCCGCACCAAGATCTACGAGTCCATGGTCAAGGGCCGCAACACGCTCGAGGCCGGCATGCCCGTCGCCTTCGACGTGCTCTGCAACGAGCTCA
>CAZXGT010000051.1:0-14362 GCA_964639935.1 uncultured Phycisphaeraceae bacterium | reverse complement strand
GTGCTCGGCGAGTCGTTCATCAGGCCCTCGGCCTTGGCGCACGACGAGCAGAGGTGCTTCTCGACCTTCTGGCCGCTCTGCACGACGATCTCGTGAACCACGGCCTCGGCGTCGCAACGGTCGCACTGCATAGCGTCACTCTCGGCTCAGGCCTGGTCGGCCTTAACGTGGGCGGGCTCGGTCGCCCCGCGGATCGCGGCGAGCGAGGCCAGCACGCCCTGCATCTCATCAAGCGGGATCATGGTAGCGCCGTCGGACCAGGCTTTCGAGGGCTCGGGGTGCGTTTCGATGAACACGGCGTGAACGCCCGCGGCGACGGCCGCCCGAGCCAGGAGCGGCGCGCGATCCGCCCGCCCGCCCGAGCTTGAGCCGAGCCCGGGGAGCTGCGCCGAGTGCGTCGCGTCGTAGCAGACCGGCGGCATCGCCTCCACGCCCCAGTCCGTGGGCGGATCCATCAGATCGCCGAGCCCGATGAAGTCCGTCACGAGGCGGTGGTACCCGAAGAACGTCCCGCGGTCGGTGATGATGACGTCCTCGCATCCTGTCTCGGCGACCTTGCTGACGGCGCCGACCATCTCCGCGGGCGCCAGGAACTGGCCCTTCTTGACGTTGACGGCGCGTCCGTGCGTCGCGGCGGCCTCGCCGGCGGCGAGGAGCAGGTCGGTCTGGCGCGAGAGAAAAGCGGGGATCTGCAGGATGTCCACGGCCTTGGCCGCGGCGTCGCACTGCTCGGGCAGGTGCACGTCGGTGGTGACGGGCGTCCCGAGCGTCTCGCGGATCTCGGCGAGCTGGTCGAGCCCGCGCTCGAGGCCCGGGCCGCGCTCGCCCGAGAGACGCGAGCGGTTGGCCTTGTCGAAGCTCGCCTTGAAGATGTAGGGCAGCCCGAGCCCGGCGCAGGCGTCGCGCACGGCCTCGCCCACGCGCAGGCCCAGCTCCTTGCTCTCGAGCGTGCAGGGCCCGGCGATGATCGCCAGCGGGCGGCCCGGGCCGATCGTGTGAACTCCGGCGTCACAGGTGCGTTTCATAAGATGGAGTGTAGAGAAGCCGCGGGGCGGGCGTTCTCGGACGTCGGATCGAAGAGAACATCCGGGTGAACATCCCGTTCGCGAAAGGCGCATGTTCACTCAGACGCGGGGGGGCGCTTGGACGATGCAGGGCGGTGCGGGAGAGCGAGTCTCCCGACGCCCACCAAGGGCGGCTCGCACGCCGGTGAACCCATGGCCAGACTCCCGGAACAACGCGAAGCCTTTGCCGAGCACGTCGCCACGCTCTTTCACCGCCTCTACCCCGAGGCGGAGGTGCGGCTGACGGGGCCGGGGAACCTGAAGGTCGGCGGTCGCCGGCTGGATCTCGACAACCTCTACCGTCTCGTGGCGCAGGATCCCGACCGCGGGGTGGAGATCGCCGAGCAGTTCATCGAGAGCCTCTTCGCGGGCGACGCGATCGCCGCCGACGCGATGCCCTTTGATCTGGCGCGTCCGATGATCATGCCGCGGATCCACCCGGAGTCGATCTTCAAGAAGCTCGAGCGCGAGCTGGTCGCGCATATCCCGTTCGTCAACGGCACCGTGATTCTCTTCGTGCTCGACCTCCCGCAGATGACGGTGAGCGTCACGAGCGAGCAGGCGATCCGCTGGGGCGTCGAGCCCGAGGACCTGGAGCGGATCGCGCGGAAGAACCTGCAGGAGACGACGCCCTCGCTCGAGGTGCGCTTCATCGAGAGCAAGGAGGGCGGGAAGGCCGCGCTCTTCTCGCACCATGACGGCTACGACGCGGCGCGCCTGCTGCTCGGGGGCCTCTTCGGCGCCCTGGCGCCCGAGCTCGGCGGCGACTTCCTCGTCGGGACGCCCTCGCGCGACGTCTTTGTCGCCCTCTCGCGCGACCCGGGCGACTTCGTCTCCCGCGTTCGGGACCGCATCCAGCGCGACTACGAGAAGCTGCCCTACCCGATCACGACGGACCTCTTCTACGTCACGCGCGACGGCGTGGCGGGCGCCGCCGCGGCCTGAGCCGGGCTATCCTTCGCGGTTCCCGCTCCGGGCCCGGAGGCGACGCGCGTGATCCTCATCATCGACAACTACGACAGCTTCACCTGGAACCTGGTCCAGCGGCTCGGCGAGATCGACGCGTCGCTCGACATCCGCGTGGTCCGAAACGATCGGATCACGCCGGAGGAGGCGCTCGAAATGGCGCCCGAGCGGCTGATCATCTCCCCGGGTCCGTGCACGCCCGCCGAGGCTGGGGTGAGCCCCTCGATGATCGGGGCGTTCACCGGGCGGATCCCGATCCTGGGCGTGTGCCTCGGGCATCAGTGCATCGGCGCGGCGAGCGGCATGACTGTCGCCCGCCACCCGCGGCTCATGCACGGGAAGACGAGCGAGATCATCCACGACGGGCGCGGCGTCTTCGCGGGGATCCCGAGCCCCATGACGGTGATGCGCTATCACTCGCTCGTGGTGCTGCCCGAGACGGTGGACCGCGAGCGGTTCGAGATCAGCGCGACGTGCGCCGATCGGCTCGATGACGGGCGCGAGGTGGAGGTCGTGATGGGCCTGCGCCGGCGCGGCGGCGAGGGCGAGGCGCCGCTCGAGGGCGTGCAGTTCCACCCCGAGAGCTTCATGACGCGCGACGGCCCGGCGATGCTCGCGAACTTCCTCGGCCTTCCCGCGCCCAGGCGCGACGCCGCACCGGCGTGAGTGGTACATTTCCCGCTTCGGGATCGGCGCCGGGGCGCGATCGAAGGAGACAGGCGTGAGCGAGACGACGGCCAGCGGGAAAACAGACAACGTCGGCGTCGCCGATGGCGTGCTTCGCGAGGCGCGGGGCGAGCGGATCGTTCTGGCCAGGCCCGGGACGAACTACCGCATCGAGCTGATCCCGACGGCCCCGGTCGAGCTCAAGCCCGGCGCGAAGATCCGCGGCGAGATCCGCGTGCAGGCGGCGCGGATCGACGTTATCGCGACGGGCGGGAAGTTCATCGAGCCGGTGGAGGGCCCGCCGCGGCGCGTGGCGGGGCGGATCATCGATGTCGACGAGAACGCGAACCTGCTGGTGGTCAACGCCGGGCCGTTCCCCGTGGTGGTCACGCCGCACAAGCTGCAGCGGGCCTCGCAGTTCGCGATCGACCAGCTCGTGACGATGGGCGTGAGCCCGGGCGCCGAGTTCGCGCTCGACGCCTGATCGGGCAGAGTTGATCAACCAGGCGGAACGCGCCCCCATACGCCCGTGCGTCGCGGTCGGGCCGCGGGCTCGGTTCATTCATCGGAGCGTCCTAGCTCAGCGGCTCGCTCACTTCGCCGAGGCGCTCGTTTTCAGCGTTCACGCGACCGGTGTGCTCGACCGTCTCCTTGATCCCCGAGACGCCGTTGAAGCGGATCAGGCAGCGCTCGCTCACGCGGAGACCGATGCGGTGGCTCGCGGGCACGACGCTCGGATGCCCGTGCGCCGGATTTTCGGGTCGGGCCTCGTGCGGGAAGGGCCTCATGTCGGTTCTGGCGTCGGGCCGATCGTCGCGGTCGCTGCGGGCTGGCATCTCATTTCTCCCGTGTTGCAGGCGGAAAACAAGCCGCTCGTGTCGAGCGACAGCCTCAAGTTATCCGGTCCGGGCGTCGGGACAACTGAAAAAGAAATCAGCTTTCAGCCGCTCGCGCCGCGGCGCAGAAGGCTGCGATTCTCGCGTGATCCTTGACCCCGCGCTCGCGCTCGACGCCGCTTGAGACGTCCACGGCGTAGGGGCGGACGACGCGGATCGCCTCGGAGACGTTCTCAGGGTCGAGGCCGCCGGCGAGGACGATCGGCTTCGTCGCCTCGCTCTGGGCGCGAGCCAGGGCGGACCAGTCGAACGCGGTCCCGGCGCCCCCCGCGGAGCCGTCGACCAGAATCGCGCTGACGGCCTTCACCCGGCTCCAGCGCCGGAGCTCGTCCTCGATGGTCGAGGCGTCGAAGCGGATCGCCTTGATGACGCCCGGGCCGCACGCGTCGGCGTCGCGCTCGGTTTCCGAGCCGTGGAGCTGCACGGCCGAGAGGGCGCAGGAGCGTTTCGCGTCGCGCACCACGCGCGGGTCGGCGTTGACGAAGAGCCCAACGGCGGCGACGAAGGCGGGCGCGGCGCGGGCGATCTCGGCGGCCTCCTGGAGCGTCACGCGGCGCGGCGAGCCCTCGGCGAAGACGAGCCCGATCGCGTCGGCGCCCGCCTCGGCCGCGGCGCGGGCGGTCTCGGCGTCGCGCACGCCGCAGATCTTGATCCGCGTCCTCACCCCCGCGCCTCCTCGAGCAGCGACCGGTAGAGCGCCGCTTCCTGCTCGCTTAGGCGCGCCTCGTCGAGGTTCTCGAGGCGCTCGAGCGCCCCGGCGGTCTCGCCCAGGTAGCGCTGACGGATCAGCGCGCTGAGCAGGCGCACCTTGGGCGCCTCCGCGTCGCCGGGGTTCTTGCGCAGGAACCGCTCGTAGGCCTCGTCTGCCTCGGCGTGACGGCCGGACTCAAAGAGCCAGCCGGCGAGGTCGAGCTGCATCGCCCGGTTCATGACCATCTCCGGTCGCTCGCCGGCGAGCTGGAGATAGAGCTTCATGGCCTGTTCGCGGTCGTTCTCACGGGCGGCGGTGGAGATCGCGTGGCGCCGGCGGGCGATCTCCTCGCTCTCGCGCTCGGCCCTGGGGTCGCGGCGGGTGTTCTCGCGGGGCGGCTCGCCCGACCACGCGCCGCGTCCGGATGCGGCGACGGCCTTGAACTCCCGCCGGCGCTTCGCCTGACGCCCGAGCGAGAAGAGGTCGTAGGGCTCGCGCGGGACGACGTGCGAAGCCAGGAGCGCCATGGCGACGGAGAAGCCGAAGGCGTAGCCGCCCAGGTGGGCGAGCGTGGCGACGTTGGTGCCGCCGACGCCGGTCCAGAAGAGATCGCGCGCGATCGCGAAGCCGATGAACCAGATGGAGGGGATCGAATAGACGCCGATGATGAAGAAAAAGAGCAGCACGCGGATGTGCGTGCGTGGGAAGAAGACCATGTAGGCCCCGGTGATGGCGGCGATCGAGCCCGAGGCCCCGATGACGGGGTTGTCGTCGAAGGTGGCGTGCAGCGCGCCGGCGGCGACCCCGCCCACCAGGAACAGCCCCAGGTGCCCGAGGCGCCCGATGCGGTCCTCGATGTTCGGGCCGAACACCCACAGGAAGAGCATGTTCCCCAGAAGGTGCATGAAGCCCCCGTGGAGGAACTGGTAGCTGACGAAGTTCCACCAGACGAGATCGCCCGGACGGAGCATGGCGTCGATCTGCCAGCGCGCGGTCTGCTCGTCCTGCTGCGTGACGAGCTGGATGAAGAACACGAGGACGCACAGGCCGATCAGCGCGTGGTTGACGAGCGTGGGCCGCTTGAGCGAGCGATCTGTTCCGATGGGGAGAAACACGGGTCAGACTCTAGCCGCGTCGACGATCCGGCCGTCGATGACGCGGGCGTCGATCATCTCATGAGCCCAGCCGTAGAGCATCCGCCCGATGAGATGCTCATCCATCCACGCGTCGGGCGGGCGGAGAACGAGGAGGTCCGCCGTGGCGCCGGGCTCGAGCCGGCCGGCGTCGTCCCACCCGATCGCCTCGGCGTTGCCTCGCGTGATCAGTCGCCAGGCCTCGGCGGGCGTCGGGACCGGCTGGGGCGTTCCGGTGAGCAGTTCGCGGGCCTTGGCGCTGTCGATCATCGCCCGCGCGACGCGCGGCATGGCGATGTCGGGCCCGCCCGCGACGTCCGACCCCAGCGCGAGCCGGACGCCGTGGTCCCTGGCTGCGGCGAAGTCAAAGACCCCGGCCCTTAGAAAGAGATTCGCCGTCGGGCAGTGGACGACCACGCTCCGGCGCTCGCGGATGAGCTCCCACTCGGGCGGGGTGAGATGAACGCCGTGGGCGAGCAGCGTCCGCGGGGTGAGCAGCCCGAAGCGGTCGTAGACGCCCGTGTAGTGGGGATCCTCGGGGAAGAGCTCGCGGACCAGCTCGATCTCGGGTCGGGTCTCGCAGAGGTGGGTCTGGACGAGGATCTCGCGGTCGGCGTCGCGCACGGCCCAGCCGATCTCGGCGAGGAGCTCGCCCGTGCAGGTGATGGCGAAGCGCGGATTGGCCGAGACCTCGCCGCGGGCGCCCGCGGGTGGCGGTGCGAGGATCGGCGGGGGGGAGGGGGAGAGGGCGGCGCGGTGGCGGTCCTCGGCGGTGAGGTCGTCCGGCGCGCGCCGATCCATGGCGACGCGGCCGGCGGCGAAGCGCAGCCGGGGGA
The DNA here is from genome assembly GCA_964639935.1 of uncultured Phycisphaeraceae bacterium. Taxonomy (GTDB): domain Bacteria; phylum Planctomycetota; class Phycisphaerae; order Phycisphaerales; family UBA1924; genus CALNYS01. Next base: position 8,110 of record CAZXGT010000051.1, on the reverse strand, counting down.
GGCCCAGCCCGCCGGCGAGGGCTCGCAGAGCTTCGGCGGACCCCTCCGCGTGGCTGGTGAGATACCCGGCGAACCCGAGCGTGCCCTCGCGCGTCATGCGGTGCAGGGCGTTTGCGACGTCGCGGAGCGCCCCGCCGCGACCCCACCAGCTCTCGGCGGGGAAGACAACCTTCTGGAGCCACTCGAGGAGCTCCATGCCGTCGCACCCGGCGGCATCGATCTGCGGGAGGTGGATGTGGGCGTCGATGAAACCGGGGGAGACGACGTGGCTGGGGGAGCCGACGGTCGGTCGCTCGGGGGGCGCGCCGTGCTCGAGCTCGGCGATGCGTCCCTCTTCGCAGCGGATCCACCCGGGTTCGGGAGGGGCGGCGGGGTCGGTCAGCAGCAGTCCCTGGATGATCACGGGCGGGAGCGTCCTTTGCTCGCGGCGGGGCGGGCTCGCGGCTTGTCGATGGGGAAGGGGGTTCTTATAGTCGCCGGACGCCGGAGGCGCCGTGCGGAACGATCCGCAGCGGGCCCGGCGGGGATTCGGCGCGAGCCGAGCCGCTTCGGAGAGTTGATCGCACGCCTCTGCTCTATCAGCGCACGGTTTTCGTGCGGACAGGATCTGCCATGACGCAAACGACCGCCGCCAAGGGTCTCGAAGGAGTCGTCGCCGCGACGACCGAGATGTCGTTCATCGACGGCGAGAAGGGCGTTCTCGAGTACGTCGGGATCGCCATCGACGACCTCGCGCGCCACTCGAGCTTCGAGGAGACGGTCTTCCTGCTCTGGAACCGGCGCCTGCCGAAGAAGGATGAGCTGGAGGCGTTCACGGCCGATCTTCGCTCGAGCTACGGGCTTTCCGAGGCGACGCTCGAGCGGGTCCGCTCGATGCCGAAGTCGGCCGAGCCGATGCACGCGCTGCGGACGCTGATCTCGGCGCTCGCGCTCGAGGACCCGTCCCCGAACTCGACGGATCTCGACGAGGTGCGCGGCAAGGCGCTGCGGGTGCTGGCCCAGGCGCCGGCGCTGGTGGCGGCCTTCGACCGCATGCGTCGCGGCGAGGAGATGATCTCGCCCGATAAGGACCTCTCCTTCGCGGCGAACTTCCTCTACATGCTCAACGGCGCCAAGCCAACGGAGACGATGGAGCGGGCGTTTGACGTGTGCATGATCCTGCACGCCGATCACGGGCTGAACGCGTCGACCTTTGCGGGGCGGGTGATCATCGCGACCCAGAGCGATATCTACTCGACGCTCACGGGCGCGGTCGGCGCGCTCCGCGGGCCGCTGCACGGCGGGGCCAACGAGGGCGTCATGAAGATGCTCAACGAGATCCCAACCGTCGACGACGTCGAGACCTACGTCATGAACAAGCTCTCGAGCAAGCAGCGGATCATGGGCTTCGGCCACCGCGTCTACAAGGCCTACGACCCGCGAGCGACGTACCTCAAGACGCTGGCCAAGCAGCTCGCCGAGGACACGGGCAACATGGACCTCTACGAGAAGAGCCACGCGGTGGAAGAGGTCATGGAGCGCGAGGTCGCGAGCAAGGGCATCTACCCGAACGTCGATTTCTACTCGGCGACCGCGTATCACTGCCTCGGCCTGAAGCTCGATCTCTTCACGCCGATGTTCGCGATGAGCCGCATCTCCGGCTGGGCCGGGCACGCGATCGAGCAGCTCGAGGCGGCGCGGCTGATCCGCCCGAAGGCCGAGTACGTCGGGCCGCACGACGTGGAGTACACCCCGATCGAGCGGCGCTGATCCCCGCGACTCCCGACCGAACCGCGAGCGGCGGCCTCTCCGGGGCCGTCGCTTTTTTACGCGCCGGTCAGCCCCCGTCCTCACCCAGCCAGCGGCGCATGTCGAGGTCCTCGGGATCGAGCCGGCCGTCCCATTCGCGGAGGGCCTCCTCGATGAGCGGATCGGGCGGCGGCGGGGGCGTCTCCTCGGGCGACGCGGGGCCCGCGCTGGATGGAGCGCTCGGCTCGGCGGGGGCTGGCCTTTTTCCGGCGTTTCTCGGTCGGGTGTTCTTGAGCGGGTCCGGGGCGGCGGGGAGATCGACGCCGGCGAGCCCGAGGCGGTCGCGCCAGCGTTTGGTCTCGACGGGATCGAGCGGGACGTCCAGCGCGAACTCGGGGTAGATGGACCCGGGGGAGGGGCCCGCGGCGTGATCCTCGGCGAGGCGGTGGAGGAAGGCGTCGCTGGTAAGGGCGGCGCAGCGGCGCCTGCGGGCGGCGGCGATGATGCGGCGATCGGAGCTGACGACGAGCAGGCGTTTGGGGGCCGAGTCGCGCTCGATGAGCCGCTCGATGGCGGAGTCGGCGTCTCGCCCGGGGCCGGCGAAGGCGATCTCAACGCCCTCGACGCCGGGGACGTCCTGGCGGATGAGGCCGCCCGACCCGCGTGATCCGGGCGGCGCCCCGTCGCAGACGAGCCACGCGCTGCGCCCGGCAAAGCGGCTCCGGGCGATCATCCGGGCGAGGTCGCGGAGATCGGGCCCGGCGAGCTCGGGGGGCAGGACGCCCGTGACGTGCAGCGCGTTGTAGGCGTCGACGAGGAGCGTGGGGCGTGATGGTCGTCGGGCGGGCATGGGTTCGTGGCGAACAACATCCGAATACGGTGATGGTTGGAAGGGGTTTGCGTTGGGCGGCCAGAGGCACCATACTGTGCGGCTCGCCCCTTCTTGGGGGCGTTCGATCGCTTTCCGTTCATCATTCGAGGGGCCATGACGTCGGCTCCCGGTTATCCGAGACTGTCGACCAAGGAAGAGGCAAAGGACCACATGGCGATTCGGATCAAGGCCCGCAACAACGAGTCCGTTCAGCAGATGATGCGCCGCTTCAAGAAGCTGTGCGAGAAGGAAGGGCTGAACAAGGACGTGAAGCGCAAGCAGTACTACGAGAAGCCCTCGGAGCGTCGGAACCGCGCGGCTCGCAAGAGCGTGAAGCGGCGCGAGCGCACGATCTGAGGCTCGCGCCGCGTCATTGACGCGGCAACGCGGCTTCGGCCGATCAGAATCAATCCCGCTCCCGGCGAGCGGTCGGATGAACTCCCGGCCGGCGCCCGATGACCACCAACCGCGGCTCGGTCCGCCGCCGCGGACGCCGGGTCCGCCCGACTCGCCCCCGCTCGACCTGCAACTTTCCAGCTGGAGACTCCCGCCGTGATCACTCAACCCTCGTTGCTCGCCGCCGTGGGCGACCTTCCTCCCGTTTACTGGGTGGCGCCGGTCGGCGCCGTCCTCGCGCTCATCATGGCGCTTGTGTTCTCCAAGACCGTGATGAAACGGTCCGAGGGCGATGATGAGATGATCCGCATCGCCCAGGCGGTGCGCGACGGCGCGATGGCGTACCTGACGCAGCAGTACAAGATCGTCGCGATCGTGTTTGTGGTGCTGATCGCGATTCTTCTGCTCCTGGCGTTCGGTCCGAGGCTGATCGCGTGGCAGTCGATCCTCGGCGTGCCGGTCGCGGGGCTGTTCTCGGGCATCTGCGGGTGGTTCGGGATGAAGATGGCGACCAACGCGTCGGCGCGGACGACGCACGCGGCGAAGAACTCGCTCAACGAGGGGCTGACAGTCGCGTTCCGGTCGGGCGCGGTGATGGGCCTGGTCGTGGTGGGCTTTGCGCTCTTTGACGCGTCGATGTGGTTCCTCTTCATGAACGCCTTCGGCGAGCTGATCGGCCTCTCGGGGAGCATCGCGGAGTTCACGGCGGTCATGCTGAGCTTCGGGATGGGCGCCAGCACGCAGGCGCTGTTCGCTCGCGTGGGCGGCGGGATCTACACGAAGGCGGCGGACGTCGGCGCCGACCTGGTCGGGAAGGTCGAGGCGGGCATCCCCGAGGACGACCCGCGCAACCCGGCGACGATCGCCGACAACGTGGGCGACAACGTCGGCGACGTGGCGGGCATGGGCGCGGACCTTTACGAGTCGTACTACGGGTCGATCCTCGCGACGATGGCGCTGGGCGCGGCGGCGGCGATGGCGCTCCCGATTCTCAACGGGCCCGAGCTGGCGATGAAGCTGGCGGCGGCGCCTCTGGCGCTCGCGGGCCTCGGCATCTTCTGCTCGATCGTCGGGATCTTCACCGTGCGGGCGAAGGAGGACGCGAGCTTCGCGCAGCTCCTCAAAGGCCTGCACAAGGGCGTCTACGTCGCCTCGGCGCTGATCGCGGTGGTGGCGTTCGGGCTGCTCTACTGGCTCTTTGGCGCCGAGGAGAGCCTGCCGGTTCCGTGGTGGTCGCTCGGTCTGGCGATCCTGACGGGTCTGGCGGCGGGCAACGTGATCGCCTACGCGACGGAGTACTACACGTCCTATGAGCACCGTCCGACGCAGCGGATCGCCGAGCAGGCGTTGACGGGCCCGGCGACGGTGATCATCGCGGGCATCGCCGAGGGCATGAAGTCCACGTGGGCGGCGCTTGGCACGGTGGTCGTCGCGATTCTTCTGGCGTACATCTTCGCGGGCGGCCCCGAGAGCTTCCTGATGGGGCTTTACGGCGTGGGCATCGCGGCGGTGGGGATGCTCTCGACGCTGGGCATCACGCTGGCGACCGACGCCTACGGCCCGATCGCCGACAACGCCGGCGGCAACGCCGAGATGACCGGCCAGCCCCCGCACGTGCGCGAGCGGACGGACATGCTCGACTCGCTCGGCAACACCACGGCGGCCACGGGCAAGGGCTTCGCGATCGGCTCGGCGGCGCTGACGGCGCTGGCGCTCTTCGCGGCGTTCATCCAGGTCGTGCAGGTGCAGATCAGCAGCCAGGTGGAGAACGCGGCGGTCGCGCAGCAGGACGAGTACGGCTCGCTCGTGGCCCCGACCTCCATTTACAAGGGCCATGGCAAGTTCATGCTCGTCCTTCCGCCCGAGTCCGGGGAGTACCGCGAGCTCGAGGGGGCCTCCGGGGGCGAGGGTGAGAATCGCGGGAACAACCGCATGCTCCTGAGCGCGGGCTTCGTCGAAGCCGGCATCATCGACTGGAATCGCTCCGACGACGCGGCGGTGGACTCTCTCGAGACCAACACGAGCTACGGCTGGAGCTACGAGGGCGACGGGGACAGCCGGGAGCCGGGGATCAAGCCCGCGCGCCTGAGCATCAGGACGCCCGACGGCGTGGTGGAGGTGATCCGCGTCCCGCGGGCGCGCATCAGCGACATCCTCGCGTTCTACGACGTGACGCTGACGAACCCGCGCGTTCTCGGCGGGCTCTTCATCGGCGTGCTGCTGACGTTCCTCTTCTGCGCGATGACGATGAACGCGGTGGGCCGCGCGGCTTACGCGATGATGAATGAGTGCCGCCGCCAGTTCGCCAAGATGCGCGAGGGCCTTCGGGCCGAGGGCGCCGACGAGTCCGTGATCGCCGACGCCATGCAGTGGCCCAAGGATCGCAAGATCAAGAACCCCGACGGCAAGGAGTACCCGGACTACGCCCAGTGCGTGGCGATCTCCACGACCGGGGCGCAGCGCGAGATGGTGATCCCGTCGCTGCTTGCGATCATCGTGCCGATCGCCGTGGGTCTGGTGCTCTCGGTGCCGGGCGTGATGGGCATGCTCGCGGGCGGCCTGACGTGCGGGTTCGCGGTGGGCATCTACATGGCCAACGCGGGCGGCGCGTGGGACAACGCCAAGAAGCTGCTCGAGTCCTACGGGCGGATCAGCGCCAATGACATGGTCAACGACCAGGAGGTCGCGGCGAAGGTGCCTCCGGCCGTCCGCGACCAGATCCGCGCCCGCGCCGAGGAGATGATCAAGCAGGGCAAGGGCGAGGAGTTCGTCTACGGCAAGGGCTCTGACGACCACAAGGCGACGGTCGTGGGCGACACCGTGGGCGATCCCTTCAAGGACACCTCGGGCCCGTCGCTCAACATCCTGATCAAGCTCATCTCGATCGTCTCGGTCGTGTTCGCGGGCCTCACGGTCGCGTACGGGCCGATCATCGGCGGGCTTTTCGGGCTCGACTGATCGTCGCTGATCCCGGCGTTTCTCACGGCCGCGTCCGAGCTCGGGCGCGGCCGTTTTTCGTGCGCTCGGGGGGGAGCGCGGTCGCGGGCGTGATACAGTGATTGAATGAGTGAAGGATCCAGCCTGTCGACCTCGACCGACGCCCGTGAGACGGCGATCGTTATGGCGCGAGCGGTCGCCGACGCGCGGTGCGAAGACGTGATCGTGATCGATGTCCGCGGGCTGAGCCAGCTGACGGATTACATCGTCATCGGCTCGGGCACGAGCGATCGGCAGATGCGCACCGCGGCCGAGGACGCGCAGGAGGCGGCGGAGGAGAAGGGCGAGCGGGTGTTCGGCGTCTCGTCCGACGACGGGGCGCACTGGATCGTTGTGGATCTGGTGGACGTTGTGTTGCATCTCTTCGAGCCGGCGGCTCGCGCTCACTACGACCTCGAGTCGCTCTGGGGCGACGGCGAGCGGGTGCGGTGGCGGCGCGAGGAGCGCGAGGCCACGGACGGCGGCGGCGCGGAGGAGGGCGAGGGCTGAGCGTCGTTCGGTCCAAGCCGGCGCAGACGATCCGCGACGTGGTCGAGGGGATCCCGCTCTCGCAGAAGTCGCTCCTTCTTTTCACGATCACGATGACGCTGGTCGCGACGACGCTCGTGGCGACGCCGTGGCTCGGGCAGTGGCCGGTGGTGGACGCGGCGGCGTTCGAGACGCTCGAGAAGATGGCTCTCGCCGGGGCGGCGCCCGCGGACGCCGAGACGCTCGAGGCCCCGCCGACGTACGGGCCGGCGGGCGAGGTCCGCGAGGGCGCGAGCGCGGCGCTGGTGTCGATGCGCGACTTCCCGAAGCTCGTCGCCGCGGGCGGGTTTCCCGCGGCGGCGCTGGCGGCGCTGCGGGAGAACCCCGACGAGCAGGTTCGCCGCGAGGCGCTCTCGGCGGGGTCCGGGCGCGTCTACCGGGTGGCGCTCGCGCAGCGCGACGCCTACGGGAACCTGATCGCGATGACGCTCGCCGAGACCGTGGCGACGCGGCCGCAGGGGCGGCTGCTCGTGCTCCGGGTGTTCACGATCGCGGCGGCGTTCCTGGCGGCGGGCGTGGCGGCGCTGGCGTTCTACTTCATCACGAGCCGCCTCGTGCTGAGCCCGGTGCGGGAGCTCTCGTCGACGGCGGCGCGGGTGTCGGCGGGCGATCTCTCGGCGCGCACGCGGATCGAGTCCGGCGACGAGTTCGAGGTCTTCGCGGGCGTCTTTAACGACATGCTCGCGACGCTCGAGCGCCAGCAGGAGCAGCTGCGCGGCGTGAAGGAGTCGCTCGATCTCGAGGTGGCGAAGCTCTCGGAGGCGAACGTCGCGCTGCACGAGACGGCGAAGCTCAAGGGCGACTTCCTCGCGACGGTGAGCCACGAGCTGCGCACGCCGCTCAACTCGATCATCGGGTTCGCGGACCTGCTCCTGACGATCGCGCAGAAGGAGAAGCCGGGCGACGACGGCATGGTGCGCACGGACCCGGATCGGTTCGCCAAGCGCACCCGGTATCTCGAGAACATCCTCACCGCGGGGCGCTCGCTGCTCGAGATGATCAACGACCTGCTCGAGATGGCGCGCATCGAGGCGGGGAAGGTGGACCTGGACGTCGGGACGATGAACGTCGGCTCGGCCTGCGAGGGCCTGCTCGCGATGATCCGCCCGCAGGCGCAGCGGAAGAACCTCGACCTCGTCTTCACGCCCGACCCGGGCGATGAGAGCGGGCCGCAGGTCGTCACGGATCCGCGGAAGTTCCAGCAGATCATCTTCAACTTCCTCTCGAACGCGGTGAAGTTCACGCCGGAGCAGGGGCGCGTGGAGCTTCGGGTGGAGCGCCTGACGGTCTCGGGCGAGCCGCAGGTGCGGGTGAGCGTGATCGACACGGGTCCGGGCATCCCGCAGGAGTCGCAGAGCTCGATCTTCGAGAAGTTCACGCAGCTCGACGCGGGGCACGAGCGACAGCAGCAGGGGGCGGGGCTTGGGCTGGCGATCTGCAAGGAGCTCGGGAATCTCATCCAGGGGGAGATCCACCTGGATTCGGCGGCGGGACGTGGCTCGATGTTCAGCCTGATCGTGCCCGAGCGGATGGACCCGCAGGCGACGGCGGACGCGGCCATCCACCGGGCGGGCGCGGGCGCCCCGGGCG
>CAZXGT010000050.1:0-14578 GCA_964639935.1 uncultured Phycisphaeraceae bacterium | reverse complement strand
CTCGTGATCGACATCGTGATCGCGAGCCTGCTGATCTCGATGAGCATGATGATGCTGCCGCCGGTGCTCATCAGTCTGCCGTTCAAGATTCTTCTGTTCGTGCTGGTCGACGGGTGGCAGCTTGTGGTGGGCGGCCTGCTGCAGAGCTTCGCGCAGGCGGGCGATCTGGCGCGGCTGTCGGCGCAGGCCGTCGGCGGCGGCTAGAGAAAGGAGGATTTCGATGATCGATGACGCGATGCTTGATTTTGTCCGAACGGCGCTGATTCTCTCGCTCAAGATCGCGCTCCCGATTCTCGGTTCGGGGGTGGCCATCGGTCTGGTCATCAGCATCTTCCAGTCGATCACGAGCATTCAGGAGCAGACGCTGACGTTCGTTCCCAAGATCTTCTGCATGCTGCTCGTGACGATCTTCCTTCTGTCGTGGATCGCGGCTCGTCTGGGCGAGTACTGCGCCGCCATGCTCTCGCTCGAGCCGCTGTGAACCGGGAGCTCCTCGAGGCCGTTGCGCCGCACGTTGTGCCCCTGGTGATCGTCTTCTCGAGGCTCACCGGCGTGTTCTTCCTTGCGCCTATTTTGGGCGGGAGCACGATCCCCGCTCGCGTGCGCGTGCTGCTCGCGGCGGCGCTGGCGCTGATTGTGTACCCGACCATCGAGATCGACCCGGCGCGCCTGCCCGAGCCCGACCTCGTCGCGCTGATCCCGCTCATGGCGACGGAGCTGCTGATCGGCCTCTCGATCGGCTCGCTCGCGTCGCTCCCGCTCCTTGCGGTGCAGGCGGGCGGGCACTTCATCGGTCAGCAGATGGCGCTCGCGATCGCGAGCGTGTTCGATCCGGCGACGGACACCGACGGGAACCTCATCAGCCAGGCGCTGACGTTCATGCTGCTCGCGACATTCCTGGCGGTGGGGGGACTCGAGATCATGATCGGCGCGGTGATGCGGACGTTCGACCTTGTTCCGCTGGGGGAGTTCATGTTCTCACAGGCGCCGCTCGAGCTGTTCGTCGCGCTGATGGGGGCGGCGTTCGAGGTGGCGATTCGGATCGCGGCGCCCGTCGTGTGCGTGATCTTCATCGAGACGCTCGCGACGGGCATGATCATGAAGACGGTGCCGCAGCTGAACATCCTGTCCTTCGGCTTCCCGCTGAAGATTCTGGCGGGACTGGCGATGCTGGCGGGTTCGCTCGTCTTCATCGACGCGGCGCTCGACGGGTTCGTGGAGCGATCGCTGGCGGACATCGTGGAGTGGGTGGAGGGTCTCGGCGCCGGAAGGGGGGCCACCGATGCCTGACGATCTCGGCGAGAAAACCGAGGAGCCCACGGAGAAGAAGCGTCAGGAGGCGCGAAACAAGGGGCAGGTGGCGCGCAGCACGGACCTGACGGCGGCGGCGCTCATGCTGTTCGTGACGATCTACCTCATCGCCTTCAGCGGGAGCATCGCCAAGCAGATGGCGGGGGCGATGCGCGGAGCGCTCGAGATCCCGAGCCTCAGCGACGCGGTCAGCCCCGGCGCGCTCTTTGGCCTGAGCGGGTTTACGTTCGAGCGGCTGGTCGGCGCCGCGCTGCCCTTCATGCTCTTCATCTTCGCGGTGGCCGCGGCGAGTCAGTACCTGCAGGTGGGGTGGCGGGTGACGCTCAAGCCCATCCAGCCAAAGCTGAGCAACCTGAACCCGCAGAAAGGGCTCAAGCGGACGTTCAGCAAGAAGAACGCGATGAAGTCGGTGCTCGACATCGGCAAGGTGACGCTTGTGCTCTCTGTGGGCCTGGTGCACCTGCTCCTGAGCACCGATCGGATCGCCACGCTCCCGATGCTCTCGACGTGGCGCAGCGTCCTCGAGGCGACGCACATCATCCTTGAGGGCGCGATCTGGGTGCTCATCATCCTGCTCCTGATCGGCGTCGCCGACATGGTCTTCCAGCGGTGGAACCACAACCAGGAGCTGCGGATGACCAAGCACGAGGTCAAGGAGGAGCGCAAGAGCAGCGAGGGCGACCCGCACGTCAAGAGCCGCCGGTTCCGGCTGATGCAGGAGCTCCTGAGCCAGCAGATCAACTCGGCGGTCCCCAAGGCGGACGTGGTGGTGACCAACCCGACGCACTTCTCGGTGGCGCTGCAGTACGACGCGGAGAAAATGCCGGCGCCGCGGGTGATCGCAAAGGGCGCGGACCACCTGGCCCTGCGCATCCGCATGGTGGCGACGAGCAGCGGCGTGCCCATTGTCGAGCGGCCTCCCCTGGCGCGGGCTTTGTACTACTCGGTGGAACCCGGCGAGCAGATCCCGATGGAGCATTACGAGGCGGTGGCGGAGCTGCTCGCCTACGTCTACCGGCTCGATCAGAAGGCGGCGTCGTGATGGGAGCGGCTGAGTGATGGCGGGTCTCGCGCGAGCTCGGCAGGCGCCGCTGTGGGCGAAGGCGATCGCGCGGCACCGCGGTCTTCTGGCGCCGGTCGCGCTGATGGCGCTGCTGATCGTGGTGCTGGTGCCGCTGCCGCCGGTGCTGCTCGATCTGCTCATCACGATCAACGTCGCGCTGGCGATCATCACGCTGATCACCACGCTCTACATCGACGACGCTCTGGATTTCTCGGTGTTTCCGTCGCTGCTGCTCGCGGCGACGATGTTCCGCCTGGTGATCAACATCGCCTCGACGCGATTGATCCTCAACGCGGACGCGTCGGGGCCGCAGGACGCGATCGGCGTGGCCGGGAAGGTGATCAGCGCGTTTGGAACGTTCGTGGCGGGCGATTCGCTCGTGGTCGGCCTGATCATCTTTCTGATTCTCGTGATCGTGCAGTTCGTGGTGATCACGAAGGGCGCCACGCGCATCGGCGAGGTGGCGGCGCGGTTCACGCTCGACGCGATGCCCGGCAAGCAGATGGCGATCGACGCGGACCTGAACGCGGGGATCATCGACGAGCGCGAGGCCAAGGCGCGGCGCGAGAAGATCTCCGACGAGGCGGATTTCTTCGGGGCGATGGACGGCGCCGGCAAGTTCGTGCGAGGCGACGCGATCGCCGGCATCATCATCACCGTGATCAATATCCTCGGCGGGTTCACCGTCGGGATGCTGATGAAGGGGTGGGGGTTCGCCGAGACCGCGGAGGTCTTCACGAAGCTGACGATGGGCGATGGGCTCGTGTCCCAGCTTCCGTCGTTCCTCATGGCGCTGGCGGCGGCGCTCGTGGTGACGCGGGCCAGCGCGAAGGCGTCGCTCGGCGAGGAGTTCGCGGGGCAGCTGACGGCGCGGCCGGTCGCCCTGTCGATCGCCGCGGGCTTCCTGATTCTGCTCGCGATGACGCCGCTGCCCGCCCTCCCCATGCTCGGACTGGCGAGCGTGCTGATGCTGATCGCGTTCTTCATGACCGGGCAGACGCTCGCCGATGCGGAGGCGAAACAGACCCGGGCGGCGGAGGAGCAGCAGGCCAAGCCCGAGCCCCCGGCGGTCGAGAAGATGCTGAAGGTTGACGCGCTGGAGCTTGAGGTCGGCTTCGGGCTCGTCCCGCTCGTGGACGCGGGGCAGGGTGGCGACCTGCTCGACCGGATCGCGTCGGTCCGGCGTCAGCTCGCGGCGGAGATGGGCGTGGTGATGCCGCCGGTGCGCATCCGCGACAACATGAGCCTGGACGCGTCGAGCTATCGCGTGAAGATCCGCGGGAACGACGTCGCGGAGGGCGCCGTCTTTCCGAACAAGCTGCTCGCGATGGACGCGGGCGTGGCGAGCGGCGCGATCGCGGGGACCAAGACGGTGGAGCCGGCCTTCGGGCTCGATGCGTACTGGATCGAGAAGCCGCAGAAGGATCAGGCGGAGGCGATGAACTACACGGTCGTGGATCCCTCGTCGGTGCTGGCGACGCATATCACGGAGATCGCAAAGAACCACGCCGACGAGCTGCTGACGCGGGACGAGGTCGCGAACCTGCTCGAGCAGCTCAAGGAGAAGGCGCCGAAGCTCGTCGAGGAGACGGTTCCCGCGATCGTCAAGACCGGGGAGCTTCAGAAGGTGCTGCAGAACCTTCTGCGCGAGCGTGTCCCGGTCCGCGACCTGGAGGTGATCCTTGAAACGCTCGCGGACTGGGCGCCCAAGAGCAAGGACCTGGACATCCTGACCGAGTACGTCCGCAACGCGCTGCGGCGGACGATCTGCGGGCAATACGCGACGCCGATCGAGGACGCGGCCGGAGCGCCGCGGCGGTACCGCCTGGCGTGCGTGACGCTCGACCCGGGGTTCGAGGACTGGCTCAACGGGTACGTCGACCGCTCGGGCGGGGCGACGGTGCTGTCGATGCCGGCCGGCGCCGCGAATCAGGCGGTGGAGCGGATCAGCGCGGCGCTGCAGCCGCTCATGGCGGGGGGACACCAGCCGGTCGTGATCGCCTCGCCGCAGGTGCGTGGGATCGTCCGGCAGATTCTCGAGCCGCACCTTCCTGCGGCTGCTGTGCTTGGGTACAACGAGATCGTTTCGGAGGTGGAGATCGAATCGATGGGGCTGGTGACTCGGCGGGAAGAAAGCGCGGTCGCCGGCTGATTCGCGGTGGCGGCGGCGTGAGGATCGGTTAACGTAATCGCGCTCCGCGGGCGGCGCGGAGCGATCGCGGGCAGGACGCCGGCGGAGGTGGCCATGGAAGGCGGGACGAAGCTCAGGACGTATCGCGCCGCGTCGATCGCCGACGCGCTCGCCGATATCAAACGCGACCTCGGCTCGGACGCCGTCATTCTCCACACGCGCACCTTCAAATCGGGCGGGGTTCTCGGCCTCGGCGCCCGTCAGCACTTCGAGATCACCGCCACCAGCGCGGAGAATGTCGCCCCACGCCGATCGCCCCGAACGCCGCTTCGGCGGGAGGATCCGCCAGCAGCGCAGAGCGGGCGCTCGGCCGGCGAGGAGCTCCTCAAGCACGCCTACTCCTCCGGCCTGCTCTCCCGCGAGGGCCAGGCGGCGGCTCGCCGCGAGATGGGGATCGACTCCGATTCGCGGGCTCGGGCGGTGCAGGACGAAGTGAGGCTAGCCTCCGGGTACGGGCCAGACGGGCGGGGCGGCGTCGCGGCGGCGCCCGAGCCGGTGGTGACGTCGATGCGGCCGATCGCCCCGACGGCGCCGGGCCCGGGGCCGTCGGCGATCGCCGAGCCCCCCGAGGCGACGCCCCCGTCGCCGCGCGACGTGGAGATCGCCTCGGAGCTGGCCTCGCTCAAAAAGCTGGTAGGACAGGTGCTCACGCGGACGGGGCGCGTGTCGCACGCCCCGCAGATGCCCGACGCGCTCTTCAAGCTCTACACCCAGATGCTCGAGGCGGAGCTGGCCGACGAGCTGGCCGACGAGGTCGTGGCCGCCGCGCGTCGGGAGCTTGAGGGCGACGAGGAGCCGACGGAGCGCGAGGTCCGCCGGGCGGTGCATCGCCGGCTGGCGGAGATGATCCCCGCGGTCGCCGAGCCGCCCAAGCCCAGGCGCGCCAAGGACGGCCGCCCGCTGACGATCGCGCTCGTTGGGCCGACGGGCGTCGGAAAGACGACGACCATCGCCAAGCTCGCCGCGACCTACAAGCTCCGGCACGGCAAGAGCGTCGGGCTTATCACGAGCGACACCTACCGCATCGCCGCCGTGGATCAGCTTCGGACCTACGCGAACATCATCGGGCTCCCGCTCGAGGTGGCGATGACCCCGGCGGACATGAAGGCCGCCTGCCGGAAGCTCTCGCAGCGGGACGTGATCCTGATCGACACGGCGGGTCGGAGCCCGTCGGACGCGGCGCGGCTCGAGGAGCTCCGCGAGTTCATCGACGCGGCCAACCCGCACGAGACGCACCTGGTGCTCTCCTCGGCCTCGAGCGAGAAGACCATGGTCTCGGCTGCCGAGCGCTTCGCGACGGCCGAGCCGGACCGGGTGATCTTCACGAAGCTCGACGAGTCCGTGGGGTTCGGCGTGATCGTCAACGCCGCACGGCGGATCGGTGTGAAGCTCAGCTTCATCACGACGGGCCAGGAGGTGCCCGATCACCTCGAGCCCGGGCGGCCCGAGCGCCTCGCGACGCTGATCCTCGACGGCGAGCTCGATGCGGGAGGGCCGCGATGAGCTCGGCCGAGACGACCCGCCGGGACGATCAGGCGACGCGGCTGCGCGCGCTGATGGATCGCATGGCCGAGCAGCAGAAGCGGGCCGAGCGGCCCTCGTCGCCCGAGCCGATGAAGCCGGCGACGCTGGGTGGTCGCCTCGGCGCGGAGGGGTGGGGGCGCCCCGCTTCGCGCGCGAACGTCGCGCCGCCCGAGGAGCGGGCGAGCCGGACGCGGAGCCGGGTCGTCGCGATCGCCTCGGGCAAGGGCGGCGTCGGCAAGACGAACCTCTCGGTGAGCCTTGCGGCCACGCTCGCCCAGATGGGGCGGCGGGTGACGCTGCTTGATGCGGACTTCGGGCTCGCGAACGCGGACGTCCTCGCCGGGGTCACGCCGAGGGGGCGCATCGACGAGGTCGTCAGCGGCGAGCGACCGATCCGGGACATTCTGGTCGAGACGCCCGGCGGCTTCCGCCTCGCGGCGGGCGCCTCGGGCGTGGCGAAGCTCGTAGACGCCGGGGCGCAGACGGCCAGGGCGATCGTCTCGCGCCTCGAGCGGCTCGAGCGCGACGCGGACCTGGTGCTGATCGACTGCGCCGCGGGCATCGGACGCCCGGTGCTGGCGATGCTCCTCGCGGCGGACATGCCGATCGTGGTCGTGACGCCGGAACCGACCTCGATCACCGACGCTTACGGGCTCATCAAGGCGGGCCGGCTCGAGGCGGATCGGGCGGGCCGCGCCTTCACGCCGCAGCTCTGGGTGAATCAGGCGAGCGACGAGCGTGAGGCGCTGGCCGTCTACGAGAAGATCTCAAAGGTCGGCCAGCGTTTTCTCGGGTCCCCGATCGGCATGATCGGTTGGACGCCGAGCGACGCCTCGGTGCGCGAGGCGGTGCGGCGCCGGGCCCCGGTGGCGCTGACGGCGCCCGGGAAGCCCGCGGCGAAGTCGATCCGGCGAACCGCGGAGGAACTGACGCGGCGTCTCGAGCTGCGACCGGCGGAGCCGGCCGATGGCGGCGGCGGGTTCTTCTCGCGGTTCGCGTCGGTTCTGGTTCGCGGAAAGAGCCCGAAAAACAGTGGCGAGGGATCGGCGTCGGGTCGATAAGCACCGCATGCGCTCGTACCTGCGGAGTTCCCGATGCAGCTGATCTCCCCCGTAAAGGTGATCGCGGCGTGCGCGGGACTTGCCGGCTTTGCGGTCGCAATATTCGCCGGACTCGCGGCGGATAACCCTGCGGATGTGATTCTGTCCCGTGCGGTCCTTGCGCTCTTCGTCTGCTACGTCGCGGGCGGCGCGGTCGGATTCGTCATGGATCACGCGGTTCGCGAGGGCATCGAGGATTACAAAGAGGAGAACCCGTCGCCTCTTGAGAAAGAGAACGACGCCGGGACACGCCAGCCCGCATGACTTCTCAAGTTTGAGTTGACATTGCGGATGAAAAGATGGACATTCTCGGACGTCCACGGACGGGCAGACAACTGACACGCCGCCGCCCCGCTCCCGAGCCCGGCGCCGGCCCACGGCAACAAGGTCAAGGAGCCGACCACCATGCCGGGAACGAAAAGCCGCACCGATCGGTCGTCGAAAACCACCTCCGCCAAAGGCAAGGCGGCGAGCCGGAACGGCGAGTCTTCGAAAGCCAGGAAGAACGCTCCCGCCTCGATCGAGCAGCTCTCCGACGAGCAGCTCAACGAGATGGACGTCAAGAAGCTCTGGAAAGCCTTCGAGGAGAATCCTTCTCAGCGGCTCCGCAATTACTTCATGGAGCGCTACCTCCCGCTCGTTCGTTACAACGCCGAGCGCATCTACGCTCGGCTGCCGGACGAGGTGGACATCGAGGATCTCATGAGCGCCGGGCTCTTCGGTCTCATGGACGCCATTAGCGCGTTCGACCTCGAGCGTGGGGTGAAGTTCGAGACGTACTGCGCTCCGCGCATCCGCGGCGCCATCCTCGACGAGCTCCGGACGATGGACTGGGTGCCGCGACTCGTGCGCTCCCGCAGCGCCAAGGTGGACCAGGCCCGCAACGCGCTGGCGATGAAGCTCGGCCGCAAGCCGACGCAGCAGGAGATCGCTGAGCATCTCGGCGTCGACAGCGAGGAGTACAAGAAGATCCATCGCGACGGCCGGCCGACCTCTGTCGTAAGTCTCTCCCGCAGCTACAACCAGTCCGACGGCAGCCGGGAGCTCCGCGAGATCGACGTCATCAAGGACCGCTCGCAGACCAACCCGCTCACGCAGACCCAGCGCCGCGACCTGAAGGACCTCATCACCAAGGGCCTCTCGAGGGCCGAGCGCCTCATCGTTGTTCTCTACTACTACGAGGAGATGACGATGAAGGAGATCGGGGCGACGCTCGATCTTTCCGAGAGCCGCGTGAGCCAGATGCACTCGTCGATCCTCGCTCGCCTCAAGGCGCAGATGCAGCACCGGGAGCGAGAGTTCGAGGCCCAGGCCGCCGGCTGAGCCACGCTGGCTCGCCGGCTGGCGATGGAGACCGCGACGGTTCACACTGTCGCCGTGACCCCGCCGCCCGCAAAACCCGTCGTCGCCGCCGTCGCGCTCGGCGCGAACCTCGGCGATCGCGACGCCAACCTCCGGTTCGCCATCGAGCGACTGAGCGAAACGCCCGGCGTAAGCGACGTCGCGATGAGCGGCGTGATCGAGACGCCGGCGCTCACGCTGGCGGGCTCCTCGCCGCAGCCCGATTATCTCAACGCCGCGGCGAGATTGCGGACGACGCTCCCGCCGCGCGAGCTGCTCGAGCTGCTGCTCTCGATCGAGCGGGACGCGGGACGCGAGCGATCAAGCGAGCCGCGATGGGGGGCGCGGGTTCTCGATCTGGACCTGCTGCTCTACGGCGAGCGGATCATCGACGAGGAGGGTCTGACCGTCCCGCACCCGCGGCTGCACGAGCGGGACTTCGTGCTGCGCCCGCTGGCGGACGTCGCGCCGGATCTCCGGCACCCGGTCCTCGACGCTTCGGCGGCGGAGCTTCTCCGGCGGCTGCGGCGGGGGGATAGCATGGGGTGATGCCTCAGGCTCTCGCGCTCATCTGGCTGCTCCTGATCGCCGCACCGGCGGACGCCCGCCGTTCGCTCGCGGAGATCGCGCCGGCCTACCAGACAGGCTGCTTTACCGAGCGCGTGACGCTCCGGCTTTCTGATGACCTCGGCGCCACGACGCAGGAGCTGATCGTTCGCGGGGACGGCGGTCGCGTGGTCGTCGTGGAGTTCGCGGAACTTCGCGCATCGATGACCCGCAAGCGACTCGCGGTGGAGCGCGTCGGCGATCCCTCCCGCGTCTATGTCGCGCCGGTGCGCACCACGCCCGCGGCGACCTTCGCCGAGCGGCTTCCCGGCGTGCCGGCGATCCAGGTCGCGCTGGCCTTCGGCGAGCCGGAGCTGGCGTGCTGGCCCCTGAACGAGCCCGGCGGGCGTTTTCGTGTCGACGAGTCGGAAACCGGGCGACTTGGGCTCGTCGTCGCCGAGCCCGAGCACGGTGAGCGGGTTCGGCTCGACATCGAGGCGTTGCCCGCGACCGAGGCGCCCGAGGCGGTTGCGGTCGCGAACCGGACGCGGGTCGAATCGGTGCGGGATCTGCTTCGGCCAAGCGACGGGCGAGACGGCGGCCTGGTGCGGGCGGGCGATGACGCGCCGCCGCTTCTTCTGCTCGGGATCGACATGCGTCCCTGGATTCTCGCCTCCCGCGACGCCGGCGCCGTGGCGCTCGTGCTCTGCCGGCGCGAGACCCCCGGAGCCTCGGCGGGCTTCGGCGCCGCGCTGGATGTCTCCGAGGACGATCGCGCGCCGCTCGGGTACACCGCGGCGCTCGGGGTCTGCGTCGAGCCCTTCAATCAGCCTCTTCTCGATCACCTGCGCGAGCTGCGCAACCGGTGGGGCCGCTGGGTGAAATGGACCGTGGCGCCGGAGACGACGATCGACCGTTTCGCGCCGCAGGCCGACGCGGTGCTCATCGTGATCGACGCGCTCGACACGGTCCGGACAGTGATCGAGCTCGACGATCGCGGGTCCGATCAGTCCCAGCTCGCGAGAGAGATCCTCGCGGCGCTCTCTGAACCGGCGGGATAGTCACTGAACGTCGAGACCGCGCAGGTAGTCACGGAGGCTCCGCTGCGCCTCTTCGAGCGAGCCGCGCAGCGCGTCGCGTCGGTCCATGAGCCGCTCGATCTCGTCTTCCTGCTCCGAGAGCTTCGTGGCGTAGCGGTTCCAGAGATCGCCGCCGCGCCCGACGCGATTCATGTTGTCCCGGATTCGCCGCTGATCCTCGGTGATCTCGCGCAGGCGCGCGTCGATAGCGGCGATCTCGCGTTCGATCCGGCGGACCTCCGCCTGAAGCCGGCCGGCCTCGACAACGGCCCGTCGGACCTCGTCTGACGCCGCGCCCGTGGCCGCGTGCGCAAGCAGCGTGTCGATGGAGTAATCGGCGACCGCGTAACGCACCAGACGCTCGCGCTCCTGCGTCACCTCGAGCGAGGCCGAGTCCGCCGCCGCCACCTCGAGCTCAAAGCGGTAGCCCGAGGCGGTCTCGGCGTCCGGCTTCTTCGGCGCAACAAGCTCGAGCCCGGGTCTCTTGGGATGCCCGATGAGCATCGTCCGGGGCTCAGTCTCGTCGCGGTTGGCGACGCGGTACTCGGTCGTGAAGCGATCGATGACGCGCTCGATGAGCGTCCCGTCGACGATGCGCACCGAGGACACGGAAGCCTCCCTCGCGTCGTCCCGGACGACGAGCACGTCGAGATCGGCCGCGTAGGAGAGCAGGCGTTCCTCCCCCCGTGAAACGTTGGCGATCTGCGCGTCCCCGGCGTAACGCCCGGCCTCGTAGACCGCGACCGGCCCCGGCATCAGGTCGACGCCCGAGTCGTTCGTGAACTCGACCCCGCGCATCGGCGCGCCGCCGGAGTAGATCGTGACCGAGCGCGCTCCCACCGGCTGGCTCACGAGCGGGAGCATCGCGGAGGCGCCCCGGTCGAGATCCACCGGCTCATCGAAGGTGAAGACGAACTGCGAGCCGGCGTCGAGACCGGCCGCGGCGGACTGCCCGCCCATCGCCGACGCGTCGACCTGCGGCGCGGGCGCCGAGGAGTCCGCGACATCGCCCGCCGCCGCCGCGCCGGAGCGGAAGCGCCCAAGCGCCTCGGCTTCCATCGCTTCGGGCATGACGCGTCGCTGAGACGGCCGCAGTTCGCGCTCATAAACCGTCGGCCCGGCGGTGAGCGCGTAGGGGGGCTGGACCTCGGGGCGCGTCGGGACGAACGGCGTCTGCAGGTCCATCGTGAAGCTCACGGGCCGGCCCGCGGCGACCGTCAGCGCGACGTCGCGCCAGTCCTGATCCGTCTGGTTCTCAACGACGGCCCACGCCTGGAGGAGCGCGTCGCCGCTTCCTTCCGGGAGCACCAGGCGGTAGGAGGCCTTCCAGATCGGCGCCGCGTGAACGTACGTCGCCATCGCCTCGCGCGAGCCGTCGCCCGTGAAACGCAGCTCGAGCTTCGCTTCGCCCTCGTCGCGGTGGGAGGCGAGCGCCGACAGCGCTTCGCGCACCTGCGCGCCGAGCGCCTCATCGATGAAGTCGATCGTCACGATCTGAGCGCGCTCGATCGTGCGGAAACCGCGATCGGTCAGCAGGGTGACATGCTGACGGTCCACCCCGCTTGCCGGATTCTTGATCGTCTCAACGCCGAAGAGAGCGCCCTCGATCTCCCCCTCGGGCGTTCGCACGCGCGCACGCTCGCCCCGGAGCTGGTCGAGAAGGCTCATGAGCGGGCGACGCGGGTCGATGTCGTAGCCCTGCAAGACGGCGTCGAGATCCTGGTGCGGGCGGTAGCTGGCGGTGGGGGGAGCGCTGGGGTCGCCGTCGATCACCACGAGCGACTTCAGAGCGTCCGAAAGACGATCGGCGTCGAACGCGAGAGCGACGGTCGCGTCGCCGTCGATGGTTCCGGAATGGGTGAACGCGGCGACGCCGGAGCGGTAGATCGTGACGCGCTCGAGCGGGAGAGCGGCGGCCATCGAAAACGACGAGCACGCGAAGCCGGCGGCGAGGGCCAGAGCGGTCGCGGGACGGGTGAGAGGAGCGAGCATGCGGGGTTCTCCGTTGTGGGGCTTGCGGCTTCGGACGCCGGGAGGAATCGGCGGTTCGGCGCCGCCCCGTGAAATGACCATCGGGGCGCGTCCCGACTTGTGTTCTCGGGCGTGTACCCTGAGGCCATGAGCGATACCCGAACGATCCGCGCCGGCGCGCCGCTGCACAACCCGTGGCTCTACCACCGCGCCCCCGTTCACACTGGCGATCCGGCGGTCCTTCTCGAACTCGACGGCCGGACGGTGATGATCCTCCGCGACATCGAGATCCCCCGCGCCAAGCAGGCGAAGGCGGCCGATGAGATTCACGCCTACGCGGATTTCACGCCCGATCGGGGCCTCGCCAGCGACCGCGAGACGGCCGCCGCGCAGAGCGCCGCCGAGTGCCTCTCTCGCGAGGGCGTCAAGAAAATCACCGCCGATCGCTCGCTCCCGGAGATCTACGCGCACTACCTCCGCGAGCGGGGGATCGACGTCGTCTGCGATCCGGAACTCGGCGTGCGCGAACGCCGGATGAAGAGCCAGCGCGAGATCGACGCGCTCGAGGCGGCGCAGCGGAAGACCGAGAAAGCGGTGGAGTTCGCGTGCCGGCTGATCGCCCGGGCCGAGTGCGGCAAGGACGGCGTGCTCATGCACGAGGGCGAGGAGCTCACGAGCGAGCGCGTCCAGGCGGAAATCAACGTGTTTCTGCTTCGCCAGGGGATGGGAACGAGCACGTCGATCGCGGCGGGGGGCGACGACGCCGCCGACTGCCACGAGCGCGGCACGGGGAAGCTCTACACGGGGCAGACGATCATCATCGACGTCTTCCCGATGGACCCGAGCTCGCGCTACCACGGCGACTGCACACGGACGGTCGTGCACGGCGAGGTCCCGGCGGACGTTGCCAAGGCGCACGCTGCGGTCGTCGAGGCGAAGGACGCCGGGATCGCCTACGCCAAGGCCGGCGCGACGGGTGACGGGCTCCACAAGACCTGCGTCGGCATCCTCGAGAAGCACGGCTACTCGGCGACGGCGCCGACGGATGGTTCGCTCCCGACGGAGCCCACAA
Organism: uncultured Phycisphaeraceae bacterium; assembly: GCA_964639935.1. Classification (GTDB taxonomy): domain Bacteria; phylum Planctomycetota; class Phycisphaerae; order Phycisphaerales; family UBA1924; genus CALNYS01. The sequence continues at coordinate 1,380 of CAZXGT010000050.1, read as the reverse complement.
TGGTCCACGGCACGGGCCACGGCGTCGGGCTCGACGTCCACGAGCCGCCCCTGCTCGCCCCCGGCGGCCCCGAGCTCCTCCGCGGCGACTGCCTCACCATCGAGCCGGGTTTGTATGCCAAAGGCTTCGGCGGCATCCGCGTGGAGGACATGGTGATCGTCACCGACGAGGGGTGCATCAACCTGAACACGATTCAGACGGGGCTGGATTGGAGTTAGTTGTTTTCTTCTTGCCCCCCCTTGGGAATCTGGTATCAATCCGGCATGAAAATGCCTCACCAGAGCGTGATCGCTCTCGCGATTGGCCTCTTCGCGACGGTCGCCCCTGCTGTTCGCGGCGCCGATCCTCAACCGCACGAGGGCCGGGAGTTTCTCGAAACGCTTGCGGCGCAGATCGCGGCGTTCGAGAGGGGCTCGATCAGAGCGGACGTTGAGATGAGCTTCTTCCGCTCGCTCGAGGACGCGACGCCGATGCGAGGCGCGTTCGAGTTCGACGCGTCGGGCGAGAAGTGGCGGAAGCGATCCGTCGTCGAGCCCGGCCGCGCGATGAGCATGGACACCGAGATCGCCTACGACGGCGAGACGTATCAGTACGCCGATCGAACGGCGGGGCTGCTCTCGATCGCCCGCGGGACCGATCAGCGGAACCGGGGCATGGCGCTGCCGAACCCGCTCGTGCTGATGGGTCAGTGGCTCGTCCCGCGGCACGATGAAGATCCCCAGGACGTGACGCTCGGGATGCTACGGAACGCTGCGGAAAGCTTCGATATTGAGCGGGTGCGCTGGGAGAAGCGGGAAGGCGAGGTGTTCGGGATCCTTCCCGGCGCCGCCTCAAGCTTCGGCGACTACGACGTGCGCATCACGCCGCCGCGCGAGGGTGAAGCGGCGATCATCGAGCTGATGGTGTGTGACTCGGGTGAGGCTTTCTCTCGCACACGGCTCTCGGACTGGCGCGATGTCGCGGGCAAGCGCTGGCCGCACCGGCTGGACATTGACCTCGTCGACCCCGTGAAAAGCCAGCCTGTTGGTGTGATGAGGATGACGATCACGTCGCTCACTCACGACGAGCCCGGCGATGTGTTCACGCTCGATCGTGACGCGTTCGGCCGCGTCTGGAGCGACGAAGCCCGGCTCTTCGTGAAGGGAGCGCCCGCGGTGAGCGGGCGCCCCGCGTCGCTTCTGGATGATCTCACGAACCGATGGAGAGCGGCGCCGGAGCATGTGGACCTCATCGCAACGCTCGCCGCCGTCGATCACGAGGTGTCGCCCGACGACTCGTTCCGTTTCTATCATCTCGGCGAACGGGCGTACGCCCGGCAGGTGAAGGGGAAGTCGCGCCTAGAGCGCGAGGCATTCGACGGGCTGCTCTTCGACGATGTTC
>CAZXGT010000049.1:0-14808 GCA_964639935.1 uncultured Phycisphaeraceae bacterium | reverse complement strand
CGACGACGTTCAAGAAGGAACTCGCTGAGGCGGGCGTGATCTTCTGCTCGATCTCAGAGGCCGCGAAGGAGCACCCTGAGCTGCTCAAGAAGTACCTTGGAACCGTTGTGCCATACAACGACAACTATTTCGCGGCCCTCAATTCCGCGGTCTTCACGGACGGGTCGTTCGTGTACGTCCCCAAGGGCGTCCGATGCCCGATGGAGCTCAGCACATACTTCCGCATTAATGCGGAATCGACCGGCCAGTTCGAGCGTACGCTCATCATCGCCGAGGAAGGCGCATCGGTGAGCTATCTCGAGGGCTGCACGGCGCCGATGCGCGACGAGAACCAGCTCCACGCCGCCGTCGTTGAGCTCGTCGCGCTCGATGACGCGAAGATCAAGTACTCGACGATCCAGAACTGGTACCCCGGCGACGAAGAGGGCAAGGGCGGCATCTACAACTTCGTGACCAAGCGCGGGCTGTGCAAGGGGAGGAACTCGCACATCTCCTGGACGCAGGTCGAAACCGGGTCGGCGATCACATGGAAGTATCCGAGCTGTGTGCTCGAGGGGGACAACTCCATTGGTGAGTTTTACTCCGTCGCGCTCGCCAAGGCGATGCAGCAGATCGACTCCGGCACCAAGATGATTCACATCGGGAAGAATACGCGTTCGAACGTCGTCTCAAAGGGCATCAGCGCCCAGCAGGGACAGAACACCTATCGCGGGCTCGTCAAGATCCTTCGAGGCGCCCACAACGCGCGAAACTACACGCAGTGCGACTCCATGCTCATGGGCAACAAATGCGGGGCGCACACCTTCCCCTACATCGAGAACGCGAACACGACCGCCAACGTCGAGCACGAGGCGACGACGAGCAAGATCGGCGAGGACCAGCTCTTCTACCTGCATCAACGCGGGCTCGACGAGGAGCAGGCGGTGTCGATGATCGTCAACGGCTTCTGCCGCGAGGTCTTTCGCGAGCTGCCGATGGAGTTCGCGGTCGAGGCCACGAAGCTGCTCGAGATCAGCCTCGAAGGGAGCGTGGGATGAGCCGGGGCTTTGTCAGGGCGTTGCCGGCTTCGGAGGTCGGTCCCGGTGAAGCCGCCGTCGCGGAGATTGACGGGAGAGAGGTGGCGATCGTCAACCTCGACGGCGAGTACCACGCGCTGGACAACCTCTGCCCGCACCAAGAGGGCTCCCTGGGCGAGGGCTTCGTCCAGGAAGGCGCGCTGGTCTGCCCGCTTCACTACTGGGAGTTCGACGTCAAGACGGGCGAATACCTCGACGACCCGACCACCTGCGTGAAGCGTTACGAAACCAAGGTTGAGGGCGACGACGTCCTCGTGAAGATCGATTGACAACATCACGGATGAAAGCGTGGTCTCCGCATCCTGTTCGTGAACAAGCGATAAAGAAGAGAATCACATGACCCAGCCAATTCTTCACATCAAAAACCTGCACGCCAACGCCGACGGGCACGAGATCCTCCGGGGGCTCGACCTGACGGTCAATCCCGGTGAGGTGCACTCGATCATGGGCCCCAACGGGTCCGGCAAGAGCACGCTCGCGAAGGTCCTCGCGGGCCGGGAGGAGTACGAAGTCACCGAGGGCTCCGTGCTTTATAAGGGTGAGGACATCCTGGAGATGGAGCCCGACGAGCGCGCCCGGGAGGGCGTCTTCCTCGCCTTCCAGTACCCCGTCGAGATCCCGGGCGTCTCCAACATGCAGTTCCTTAAGGAATCGCTCAACGCCGTTCGGGAGCACCGGGGCGAGTCGACGCTCGAAACAATTGACTTTCTCAACATACTCAAGGAGAAGCTCTCGCTCGTCGGGATGAACGAGCAGCTCCTCCAGCGCAACGTCAACGAGGATTTCTCCGGCGGCGAAAAGAAGCGCTATGAGATCGTGCAGATGGCGTTGCTCGAACCGAGCCTCTGTGTGCTCGATGAGACAGACTCGGGCCTGGATATCGACGCTCTGCGCGCCGTCGCCGACGGGATCAACGCTTTGCGGACGCCTGATCGCGCGATGGTGCTCGTGACGCACTACCAGCGGTTGCTCGATTATGTGGAGCCCGACCATGTCCATGTCATGGTGGGGGGAAAGATCGCCAAGTCGGGCGGCAAGGAACTGGCTCTTGAGCTCGAGGAGAGCGGCTACGCCGACTTTGTCGGAGCCGAGAGCCACCAGACGGAAGGGGCCGGGGCATGAGCACGGCGACCACCCGTAGCACAACCGCTGCTTCCGTCTCGACGCTCGCCGATCTGATCGAACGCGGCTGGGCGAGCGGGGAGCCTATTCATGACTTGCGCGCGCTCGCCATCAAGCGAGCTGGCGAGCTCGGGCTGCCCGAAAAAACCGACGAGGAGTGGCGGTACACGAATCCGGCGTCGATTCGGGATCTCGCCTGCGCGCTCCCTGAGACACGTCTCTTCGAAGGGGGGACCGCGATCGATCAGCTCGACATCGACGCCTGCGCGCGCGTCGTCTTTGTCGACGGTCGGTTTGCGCCCTCGATGAGCGATCTCGACGCTCTCCCCGAGGGCCTGAGCGTGACGGCGTTCGACCGGTCGAGCGATTCGTCAGTATTCGAGGAACTCCGCGAGGTCGCGACCGAAAGCATCGAGCGTGCTCGCGACGGGTTCGAGGCGCTCGCGGGCGGGCTGCTCACCAACGGCGTGATCATCCGCGCGGACAAGGGCGTCGAGTCCGACCGGGCGGTGGTCATCGTTCACCGGTCGACGAAGGGCGACGCGCCGGTGCTCGACGCGCCGCGCGTGATCGTCGAGGCGACAGGCGGCGCGCACGTTCGCGTGCTGGAGGACGTGCAGGGAGAGAACGGCGCCGAGGGGCTCACCCTCGGTCGCACCGATCTCCGCGCGGCCGATGGGGCGCGCATCAGCCACAGCACGCTCCAGCGCGCGCCCGAGACGCACCGCTTCTTCTCGACGCTGGGCGTTCTCCAGGGCGGGCGATCGATGGTTCATTCCGATCGCGTGCTGCTCGGCTCATCGATCACAAGGAACAACATCCACGCGACGATCACCGGCGAGCACGCCGAGTCGGCGTTCAACGGGATCTTCCTGCCCCAGCACACGCAGCACCATGACAGCCACATCCGCGTCGAGCACCTGGCGCCGAACTGCCACTCGCGTCAGCACTATCGTGGGCTTCTTGCCGATCGAGCGCGGGGCGTCTTCACCGGACGGATCTACGTCAAGGACGTGGCGCAGAAGACAGACGCGATCCAGCACAACTCCAACCTGCTCCTTTCGAGCCGCGCGAGCGTGACGACCAAGCCTCAGCTCGAGATCTACGCCGACGACGTGCGGTGTACGCACGGCGCGACAAGCGGGGAGCTGGACGACAACTCCCTCTTCTACCTTCGTTCGCGCGGCGTGCCCGAAACAACGGCCCGGCTGCTGCTGCTGCACGCGTTCGCCGGCGAGAACATCGACAGGATCGAGCACGCGGACACGCGTGAGGCGGTGCGCAGCATCATCGATGCGCGGCTCGCCGACGTGATGGAGCGAAATCGATAGCTTGCATTGACAGGAGAACACGAAATGACGACCGCAACACAGCGGGAAATCGAGATGATTCAGGGCTACGCCGCTCCTGAGAAGCTGGTCACCACCGACTGGGTCGAGGAGAACCGCGGCAGAACCGACGAGATCCGGATCGTCGAATCCAACGAGGATGCGCTGGTTTACGAGACCGGGCATATCCCCGAGGCGGTGAAGGTGGACTGGCACACCGACCTCCAGGACGCCTTGCTCCGCGATTACGTGTCGCCCGAGGCGTTCGCCGCTCTCTGCGGGAGGCTCGGCATCACGCCCGACACGACAGTCGTGTTCTACGGCGACAAGAACAACTGGTGGGCCGCCTACGCCCTGTGGGCCTTCGAGATGTTCGGGCACTCGAAGTGCCTTCTGATGAACGGCGGCCGGAAGAAGTGGCTTCAAGAGGGTCGCGAGATGACGACTGAGAGGCCCGCGTACGAAACGGTGGACTACCCCACGCCGACGATCGATCCGTCCGATCGCGCGTGGCGCGACGACGTGCTCGCCCACCAGAAAGCGGGCAAGCCCCTGATCGACGTCCGCTCGAGCGGCGAGTACACCGGCGAGCAGCTCCACATGCCGGACTATCCGCAGGAGGGCGCGCTCCGTGGGGGGCACATCCCCGGGGCCGCCAACGTGCCGTGGGCCCGCGCGGCGCAGGAAGACGGAACGTTCAAGACCCGCGAAGAGCTCGAGAAGATCTACCTCGGGGATGTCGGTCTGAAAAGGGACGACGACGTGATCGCCTATTGCCGCATCGGCGAGCGATCGAGTCACTCGTGGTTCGTTCTCAAGTACCTGCTCGGCTTCGAGAAGGTCCGCAACTACGATGGATCATGGACCGAGTGGGGCAACCTCGTCGGCATGCCCATCGAGACGGGCGAGGGCGTGTCGAGTCTTTCCTGAGCACCGCGATTGTGAATCCGTGACGCAGATCGACGAGATCATCCAGACCTTTCAGAGCGTGGACCAGCAGACGCGCCTCGAGGTGCTGCTCGATTACGCGAACAAGCTGCCCGCGTTGCCGCCGGATCTCGCGCGGGAGGCCGAAGCCGACGATGGGGCGCGGGTTCCGGAGTGCATGACGCCCGTGTGGATGTGGATCCTGCCGGAAAACGGAAAAGCGAGCGTTCATGTCCGCGTCGCGGAAGAGGCGCCCACGGTCAAGGGCGTCCTCTCGGTCATCGTCCATGGCTACACGGGCGCGACGCCCGAGGAGCTCGCGAGCGTCCCGCAGGATCTCATCGCGAAACTCGGTTTGAGCCAGGTCGTTCGCATGAATCGCGCCGTCGGGATCAACGCGATCCTTGAACGCATCCGTCGTCGCGCGAGCGACCTCACATCGCAGGGAAGCACCCGATGAGCACCACGAACGAAGCGCTGCGAGACCGAGTCGTGAGATCTCTCCGAAGGGTTCACGATCCGGAGATCCCGGTGAATATCTACGATCTCGGCCTGATTTACGAACTGGATGTTGATGAGCGAAGCGGAACGGTCGCCGTCGTGATGACGCTCACCGCGCCGAACTGCCCCGTGGCGGACCAGATCGTCGAGGATGTCCGCAAGGCTGTCGTCGGTGCCGAGGGGGTGCGCAGCGCCGAGGTCAACCTCGTCTTCCAGCCCGCCTGGTCGACCGAGAAGATGACGGACATCGCTCGACTCGAGCTGCAGGCGATGGGCGTCGATCCGGACCGCGCGAAGGAGTCACTCGCCAACAGGCCGACGGGGTTGACGATCGGCCGGAAGCCGGGCTGATCCAGCGCGCGGTCTGGCTGTTGCGACGTCCCTTCTTTTCCCGACGGCGCGGGGGCGCCACGAGGAGCACGCCACGAATCCCTGAGGGACTTTTCCCGGAATCGCAGAGCGCAGCCGCGCTACGGGCACGGGCCCCAGGCGCTCAGCAGGCTCGCGATATCGGCGGCGTTCACCGTCCCATCGGCGTTGAGGTCCGCCGGGCCGCTCTGACTCCACTGCGCGACGAGCGCCGCGAGATCGCTGGCGGAGACGACATCGTCCCCGTCGAGGTCGGCGGGACACGTGACGATTGCGACGAAGGCGCTCGCATCGTCGAGATTGATCCAGCCGATGTTCTCACCCCAGGCGTAGCCGCGGAGACGGCCGGCGGCGGCGTCGTACCGCGCGCCGCTCGGCCCGATGACGGGCTCGGTTCCGAAGTTGATCCATCCGATGTTTTCGCCCCAGGCAAAGCCGTCGAGGACGCCGCCGGGCCCGATGTTGACGCCGTGGTTGGCGCCGTCGAGATTCGGATAGGGACCTGAGCCGTCGCCGGCGCTGATCCATCCGAGGTTCTCCGCCCAGATCGAGCCGGCTAGAAATCCGGCGATGGCGTCGACGCGGACGCCGGCGGCGCCAGCCTCGGCGTCGCGCCAGTTGGTCCATCCGATGTTCTCCCCCCAGGCGTACTTGCTCGCGTCGTCGATGTTTGACTGGGCGAGGGCCGTAGCCGTGAGGGCGAGCGTCAGGGCGGGCATCGCGCCCCTCAGAACGAGTTTGCGATTCATGGCGGGAACTCCTTTCCGCGTGTCGCGGCTCACTGAACGAAGTTGTCCCAGGGTCCGGCGCCGATGACGCTCGTGCGGATCGTTCCGAGGATGTTCCCGGGGACGACCGCAAAGTCGGCGCTGTTGCCGGCGAGGGTGTTGCGGACGATGGTGCTGTTGATGCTCGTGGCCTCGATGCCGATCGCGTTGTCGGTGACGTGGTTGCCGTCGACGCGCGCTTCGGAGCCCGCGATGCGGATGCCCGAGGCGGCGTTGGAATCAACGGTGCAGCGCATGATGGTCGAGTCGCTGCCCGCCTGGATGCCGTGGCTCTGCCCGAAGTACGCGCGGGAGTCGAGGACGGTAGAGGTCGACGAGACGGAGATGTTGGTGCTGGCGTTGCGCTCGCCGATGCAGTTGACGACCATGGCGTTGCCGGCCACGGCGATGCCGGTCGTCCCGTTGAGACGGGCGACGCAGCCGCGGACGTTGCCGCCGCCGTCGAGGCGCAGGCCGGTGCGTCCGTTCTCGCGGGCGGTGCAGTTCTCCATCGCGCTGGCCTGCCCGAGACGGATGCCGTCCTCGCCGTTGAAGGACGCGGTGGTGTCGGAAACAACGGACGCGAAGCCCAGCTCGGCGCCGTCGCCGGCGTTGCCCACGAGCGTGCAGGCGATGAGCTTGGCTTCGTTAGCGCCGGTCCCGGCGACGCCGCCGTCGCCGAGTCCGTCGTGCGTGGTGGTCGTGCCGTTCGAGGAAACGGTCACCCGCGTGAGCGTTGCGAAGTCGCTGAGAATGGCGCCGTGCAGGCTGTTGTTGTGGATGACGCCGCCCGTCATCACGAGGTTTTCGCCTCGCATCACGAGCCCATTGCCAAGATTGTTCAGCGATTGGCTGTCGACGATGGTGGTCTGGGCGCCGACGTCAAACCCGTCGCCGTCGGACGAATCGGCGACGCACCCGCGAAAGACGCCGCCGTCCGCGGAGCGGAACCCGTCGAGACCGGCATCGTTCGACGTGCAATTCTCAGCGGTGGTGTTGTCCGTCAGGTTGAAGCCGTGGCCGCCGCTCGCTCGGGCGGTCGAGTTCGAGATGGATGAGTCCTGGTTGAGGTCGAAGCCGTCCCCCGCGTCGTTTCGGCTGACGCAGTCGCGGACGATCGCCTGATCGAAGAGCAGGAAGCCGTCCCCGCCGTTGTCTTCGCTCGAGGAGCCGATGGCCTTGGACTGCACGCTCGAGCGGAATCCGTCGCCGCCGTTGCCCTCGCTCGTGCAGTTGATGAACTGATTAAGGACGTCGCCGAAGAAGCCGGCGGTCCCGTTGTTGTTAGCGACGCACTCGACGAGCGTGTTGCGTCCGCTCATCGAGAAACCGGAGGCGATATTGCTTGCCGAGACGGAACGCGCGACGCGGGCCCGAGACCCGATCTTGATCCCCGAAACGCCGTTGCTCTTTGCGATCGCGTCGGTGATGACCGCGTCGGCGCCGCAGTAGACGCCGTAGCCGCCGTTTTCGGATGTGGTGAGAGCAAGCACGCGTACGGCGGAGTCATCGCGGGCGTCAATCCCGTCGCCGCCCATCCCGCGGATAGCGCCGTCGCGGATGCTGATGTTGTTGAGAGCGCCAGCCAGAGTCACGCCGTCGAGGCTGCCGACGTCTCCCAGAATGGTGAAGCCGTTGAGATCGAGCGCGACGTCGTCGGAGGTGATCTCGATCCCGTTGAACCCGGCGCCGACGACAACCTCACCCGTGAGGTAGTACGAACCGGGCTCGCTGATGACGAAGACGGCGTCCGCGTCGCCCGGCGTGTTCTCCTGGGTGACGGCGGTTCGCGGCTCGATCTCCGTAAGGGTCTTGAACGTTCCGGTAATCGGGCCCGCCGGTGGGTTGAGGTCCCCGGCGCGAGCTGTGGAGGCAAGGGCGATGGCGCCGATCGCGGCGGCCGAGACAAATATGGCGTTCATGAGGTCATCTCCGGTCTGCGACGCTCGAGGCGTCGCGCGTCAGAAAGGTGGGCGCGCCGAGGGCGCCGTTTCGGCTCCGCTTTCTCATTGGTGCGGATGATCGGGGTCGATACACTCGACCGCGTGGAACCGGTCATCGATAAACGCACCGTCCCGATGGCTGACGGCTCATGAAACCGGGCATTTTTGAGGAGCTTCCGATGCCGGCCTCCGCGGCTCAAGATGAAGTCACTCGGGTTCTGGTCCGCGCCGGTTCCGGGGAGGCGTCCGCGGCCGAGGCGCTGCTGCCGCTCGTCTACCACGAGCTCCGCCTTCTGGCTGGACGGTACATGCGTCGCGAGCGCGAGGATCACACGCTCGACGCGACGGCGCTCGTTCACGAGGCGTATCTCAGGCTCGTCGACCAGACCCGCGTCGACTGGCGGGACCGCACCCATTTCTTCGCGGTGGCGGCGACCGCGATGCGGCGCATCCTCATCAACCACGCCCGGGATCGTCAGCGGCTCAAGCGTGGAGGCGAGGCCCGGCGTCTCGAGCTGACCGATCTCACCGGCGCGACCCCGGCCGACGACCTGCAGCTGCTCGCGCTCGATGAGTCCCTCGACCGGCTCGGCGCGATCGACGCCCGCAAGGCGCGCGTGGTGGAGTTGCGATACTTCGCCGGGCTCGAGATCGAGGACGTCTCGGGGTTGCTCGGCGTGTCGCCGGCGACCGTGAAGCGCGATTGGGACTTCGCCCGCGCATGGCTCCTGCGCGATATGACGGAAGAGCCGGCATGAACCCCCCGGCGTCGCACGAGGCCGTCGAGGCGCTCTTCGCCTTGGCGATCGAGACCCCCGCGTCGGCCCGGGCCGCGGTATTGGACGAGCACGCCGCAGCAACACCCGCGGTGCGCTCTGAAGTCGAGGCCCTCCTGCAGGCGCACGAATCCGCCGGTGGGTTTCTCCTGACGCCCCCGCGGTCCGCCGGCCGCATCGAGCCCGAGACACGCGCTCCCGGCGAGCGCTTCGGCGCCTATGAGATCGTGAACCTCATCGGCGCTGGGGGCATGGGCGCCGTCTACCGCGCCCGTCGATCCGACGAGCAGTTCGACAAAGTCGTCGCGATCAAGGTGCTGCATCGATGGATCAGTTCGCCATCGCTCCGCGAGCGGTTCGAGCGCGAGCGTCGCCTGCTCGCCCAGCTTGAGCATCCGGGGATTGCGATGCTGCTCGATGCCGGGGTCACCGACGACGGCGAACCGTATCTCGTCATGGAGCACGTCGAGGGGCGCTCGCTGCTCGAACACGCGGAAGGTCTGCGGCTCACGCAGCGACTCCGACTGTTCATCGACGTGTGCGAGGCGGTCGACGCCGCGCACAGGCGGTTCATCGCGCACCTGGATCTCAAGCCGAGGAACATTCTCGTGACGAGCGAGGGTCGGGTGAAACTCGTGGATTTCGGAATCGCTCGCCTGGTCGAGAGCGACCGCGCCGGCGCCGAGGTCGACCCGCTCGGCACGGTGTTCACACCGGCCTACGCCTCGCCCGAACAGCGACGCGGCGAGATCGCGACCGCTTCGAGCGACGTCTACGCGCTCGGGACGGTGCTGCGCGAGCTCGTGACCGGGCGCCGACCGAGCGACGAGGACCGAGCGGCGCCGCCGAGCGCCGCGGTTTCTGCGGACGACCCGAGTCTTGCGTCGCGGCTTCGTGGCGACCTGGACGCGATCGTGCTCAAGGCGACGCGAAACGCGCCCGGCGAGCGCTACGGGTCGGCCCATGCGTTGGCGTCGGATCTGCGGCGGGTTCTGGCGCACGAGCCGGTGGAGGCTCGCCCGCACACCGTCGGTTACCTCGCCCGGCGCTTCGCTCGCCGTCGGCGCGGACCGCTCGCGGCGACGGGCCTGATGGCGCTGCTGCTCGCGGTCGGAGCCGCTGGAGTTCTTTGGCAGGCGGGCGTCGCCCGCGCGGAGCGCGATCGCGCTGAGCAGCGGTTCGGCGAGCTCCGCCAGCTCACGAATCATCTCCTGACCGACGTCAGCGCGCGACTCGAGAACATCCCCGGCGCGGTCGGCGCGCGGCGGGAGATCGTCCGCAGCGCCTCGGCGTATCTCGATTCGCTCGCGAAGGACGCTGGGGGCGATCCCGCGCTGCTGCTCGAACTCGCCGAAGGCCACGATCAGCTCGGGCGGCTCCAGCGAAGCATGATCTCCTCCGACACCGGCGACTCGGCCGCCGCGCTCGAGAGGCACAGCAGAGCGCTCGCCCTCCGCCGGCAGGCCGCCGAGCTTCTGCCCAAGAGCGCCGACGCGAGGCTTGGCATCGCCAACAGCCTGATTCTGATCGGCGACATGCTCCGCGCGAGCGGGCGACTTGACGAGTCGATCGAGCGGTACGCCGAGAGCGAGCGAGCCTTCGCCGAGGCGGGCGGTCCGGACGAACTCGACCGGCTGCATCGTCGCGCTGTTGTGCTCACCAAGATCGGGATCGCCGAGTCGCGTCGCGGCCGGCGTCCCGAGGCGGCCTCCGCGTACCGCGAGGCGCTCGGGCTGAACTTGCAGGTGCTCGATCGCGAGCCGACCAGACTGATCACCCTTCGCAACACCGCAGTCAGCTACGAGAAGCTCGGCGACATCGAGGAGTGGCGCGAGCGTCCGCGTGAAGCGTTCGAGCTGTACGGGCGCGCGCTCGAGATCCACCGGCGCCTTCGCGACCTCGAACCGGAAGACGCCCGGCATCTCTACGCCGCGGCGGTCGTGCACTCAAAGCTCGGCGAGGTGCTCGGTCATCCTGCCTACGCCAATCTTGGGGACGCGGAGGGCGCGCTGCGGGAATACGAGCGCGGCCGATCGCTGATCGAGCCGCTGCTCGAGGACGCCGACGACGCCCGCGCTCGCGCGACCGTCGCGTTCTTCGATCGCCGGATCGGGACCTTTCTTTCCATGCTGGGCCGGCATGACGAAGCGCTCGAGCACCAGATCTCCGCACACGACGAGGCGACGCGTCTTGCCAGAGAGAACCCCACGGACGTGCGGGCCCGTCTCGATGAGGCCGCATCCGGGGTGACCATCGCGGATACGCTCGACGCGATGGGCGCCGTCGCCGACTCGCTCGCCTGGCGGCTCCGAGCGATCGCCGGGCTGCGCGGGGTCCTCGAGCTGAGCCCCGAGGACATCAACGCAAAGGCCGAGCTGGCCGTCTCGCTGCGTCGAGCGTGCGAGAGCCTCATTATGAGCGACGGCCAGCTCGCATCGGAACTCGACCCGCGGGATCTGCTGACCGAGAGTCTGGTCCTTTTCGAAGAACTCGCCGAATCGGGCGTGCTGTCCGACTCGCTCGCGGCCGAGCGCGAGCTCGCAAGCGAGTTGCTGGCGATGCGCCATGGCGATGAAGCCCAAGGCTTCAACCCGTGAGCGGTGCCGGCCGCCCGTTCGACGTCGATCACGTCGCCTCCTGACGCTGCGATCGGACGGAGGCGATTCAGAGCGCGGCCCCACGTCACCGGACGTCTGGCGGCGGACCCGGGCGAAGACGCGCGAAAAAACGCCGGTCGGCGAGGCGAGGCGTGACTGACGAACGATCTCCCGTGAGCCCGCGCCGACACGATCACTCTGGGCCGATCGAGTCCGGGAGGAAATGCCGGTTCGGAACCCGCGGTGAACAACGCGGTCCCCGCTCGCGACGCGTGCGGACTAAGCGGCGGCGCTTCGCTGCGCGCGCTTGCGGCCGCGTTCAGCGCCCCGCCGAGAGATCCCGACCGCATCAGCATGCCAAGCATGCGAACGCAGTGATTATGGGCGCGTGCGCGACGGCCTCGACGGGTCCGCCCGCCGCGGGTTTTCGATACTGGATTATTCGCTGCGCTCGGGGGATTCTTGTATTACCGTGTAATGTGATACGGACCGAGCGAGGGCGGGCCCAGACCTCGGCCGCTCACGACAGAACCAATCCCGGTCGCGCTGATCCAAGGGGAGACTTCGAGAATGATGACACTGAGACTGACAGGCGTGGCGCTGGCCGGCTGGCTGATGATCAGCGGCCTGTGCTTCGCGGACGAAGCGAGCATCCGGGCGCATCTGGCAAGCGATGAGTCCACCGCCTATCTGCAGCAGAACGACTATCGCATCGAGCCGATGGCGCCCGGGAAGCGTGCGCCGCTTGACGCGGTCGTGTTTCAGAAGTTCATCGGTGATCTCCCGCTCCACGGCGCACGGGTCTTTGTGATCGAGAACCCTGATGGAACGGTGGCGCGAGTCATCGACGACTCGACGCAGAATCTCAAGCTGCGTCGCGGCCCCGTGAACGTGGCGAAGGACGAGGCGGTCGACATGGCCGAAGGGTTCTTGCCCGAAGCGATCGACTCCGTGGCTGAGAAGGTGTGGTTCCGTACCGGCGATGAAGCCGTTCTGGCATGGGAGGTCACCACGTCGCTCGCCGATCGCGGGGCGCCAGCCAGCCCGACGCACTTCGAGATGGTCATCGATGCGGAAACCGGCGCCGTGCTGTCCGAACGACAGATCGACACCAAGTCGTACGCTCCGGGTTCGCCCGAGACCGCCGAGGGCGTCTTCCCTCGTATCGTGATCAACAACACGATCGGAGCGCAGGGCTCAAGGGACTACGCCGCGTCGTTCGACTCCGTCATCCGCGCGTCGGTCGGATGCACAGGCACGCTGATCGCTCCCAACGTCGTCCTTAGCGCGCGGCACTGCGGCATCGGCGCCGGTGATCTCATCGTTTTTGGGGACAATTCGAGCAACGGTATCTTCACCGCCACTGTTCTCTCGTCGTTCCTCCCGGACGGCCCCGGCTCGCTCCTGGACGGCGGCGACGTCTCTATCCACACGCTGACCGCGCCGGTTCCCCTCGATATCGCCGAGCCCATGCGGCTGATCGACGAGACGGATGAACTCGAGGGCATGCGCGCCGCGACGGTCGGCTACGGGTTCAACGGCCTGGGCAGCTCCGGGCACGGGTTCTCCGCCGATGGCTTCCGCTGGGGCGGCGAGAACATCATCGACGCCTACGGCAGCCCGGCGAGCGCAGGCGGCGCCAACATCATCTCGACCGACTTCGACAACGGCTCCGGCGGCGCCAACACGATCCCGAGCAGCAGCTCGGCTCCGCTCCAGTTCGAAGCGACAACCGCGCCCGGAGACAGCGGCGGTCCGATCCTGGTTGACTTCGGCGGCGAGTGGGTCATCGCCGGCGTCCTCTCCGGCGGCACGACGAGCACGAGCGTCTACGGCGACATCTCCTGGTGGACCGGCGCCGCGGTCTACCGCGACGCGATCGAAGCCGCCGGCGGCGAGTTCGTCACCGGCCTCGAGATCGTGTTCCCGGACGGGTTGCCCAGCCTTGTTTCCTCGGCCGGCGGCGACACCCTGCGCGTCGAAATCGTCCCCTCGCCAGCTGATCCAGTCGTTTCGGGCAGCGGGACGCTCCACGTCGACACGGGCTCGGGGTTCCAGCAGATCGCGCTCGTTACCGACTCGGCCAACAGCTTCACGGCCACCTTCCCCGCGCCGGCCGAGTGCCCGACGGACGTCGAGTTTTTCATCTCGTTCGATCTGCAGTCCGGAGCCACTGTCACCGCGCCGGCAGGCGCCTCGTCCCAGTCATCGAACCTGTTCGTCACGCTGGCCGCGGATGAAGTTGACGCGGACGACCTGTACGACTTCGAGACGCCTGTCGGCTTCTCGGCGGGAGCGCCGGGCGACGACGCGACAACGGGCGTGTGGGTCCGAGTGGATCCCATTGGCACCGCGGCCCAGCCGGAAGACGACAACACCCCCAGCGGCGTCTTCGCGTGGGTCACCGGTCAGGGAACTCCCGGCGGCGGCCTCGGCGAGAACGACGTCGATGACGGCGTCACATCGCTGGTGAGCAACCAGATCGACCTGAGCGATACCCAGTTCGCGACGATCTCATACGCCCGTTGGTACTCCAACGACACCGGCGCCGCACCGAACGCGGACGTCTTCGAGGTGTTCGTTTCGGACGACGACGGCGAGACCTACGTGCTCGTTGAAACGGTCGGTCCGGCCGGCCCGGGGACGTCGGGCGGCTGGATCGAGACGGGGTTCGTCGTCGGCGACTTCGTCGATCTGACCTCAACGATTCGCGTCAAGTTCGTCGCCAGCGACCTCGGCGACGGCTCGTTGGTGGAGGCGGCCATCGACGATGTACGCATCTTCGGTGTGTCCTGCGCCACCGCGTCCTGCCCCGGCGACGCCAACGGCGACGGGATCGTTGACGCGACGGATCTCGCGGCGCTCATCGCCGCGTGGGGTCCTGCTGTTTTGAACACCCCAACTGATCTCGATAGCGACGGCGTCGTCGGCGCGAGCGATATCGCGTCTCTCGTCGCCGCGTGGGGCGAGTGTCCATGATGACCCGGCCGCCTCTTCACATCACGGGCGGGCGCCGGACTTCCTCGTCTGGAGCGGAGATGCACGGACGCGCACACTCTATGAACTGAACGAGCGAGCGTTCAGGGAGCGTGAGCCGTGGCGACCGTTGATCATGCGCGTGAGCAGTCGCTATTCCTTGAGCTCGCGGATCATCCGCGGGGCGAGGCGGAACGGCTGCTCCGGGAGCGGGAGGACATCGAGGGTGAGCTCCGCGCGCGTCTCCGGCGTCTGCTCGACGCCCACGAGGAAGCGCGCTGGGCCGAGCCCACAGGAGGCTCGTGCGTCTTGACCGGAGGCGCGAGCGCTGGTCGGTTGCGCTGCGAAGATCATCGATGCCGGACTGCGCGAGCAGCGTCCCTGCTTCGTCATGGAACTGGCGGACGGCGAGAGCATCACGCGGTA
>CAZXGT010000048.1:0-15001 GCA_964639935.1 uncultured Phycisphaeraceae bacterium | reverse complement strand
GCGTCCTCCCACCCCTCGCGCTCCCGGTAATCCCAGTCCGCCGAGGCGTAGCGGATCACGCCGTCGGTGTCGATCACGTACACCGCCGGCGCCGGAAGCGACCACTCGTTCGTGGCGTTGATCTCCGCGAGGTCGATGCCGAAGCCCCGGTAGCGCCGCTGCGTGGCCTGATCGAGCTCAAACCCGAGGCGGAACGCGCGCACGAGCTCGCCCGTCTCGTCGACGAAGACGTCGTAGGAGAGCTTGTTCTTCTCGGCGGTCTCGATCGCATGCTCGGGCGTCTCGGTGGAGACGGCGACGACGCGGGCGCCGGCCTCGCGGAACTCGGGCACGCCCTCTTCCCAGTTCTTGAGGTCGCGGTTGCAGAAGGGGCACCAGCCGCCGCGGTAGAAGACGAGGACGACGGGCTGCTCGGCGTAGAGGTCGGCGAGCGCCACGGTCTGCGTCTCAGGGTCGCGCAGCACGCCCGCGGGGGCCGTGTCGCCCGCTCGGAGGCCCGGCACGGTCTCGGCGGGATCCAGCAGCCCGGGCGCCGGAGCGCGAGCGCCCGAATCGGCCGCGGCGCACGCGGAGAGGTAGAAGGCGGGCGCGACGAGAAAACCGGCCAAGGCGCCGAGAGAAAGGCGGTGCAGGGCGTGTGTGATCATCATCTCCTCCGGGTTTGGTGCGTCCGATGAGTGGTACGCAGGGTTCAACCGGGGAGATTCGTTCGCTATTCGCTCGCGCGGGAAAAGGCGCCGGAATCGATGAGACGCTCCACCCGCGCGATGTCCGGGGAAACGGGCCGGTCCGCGTTGTAGGGCGCAACGGCCTCGAGAACCGGCGCCATCGCGCGCTCGAGCGCGACCCCCGTCTCGAGCGGGCGCCGCCGACGGATCGCCTCGCCCGCGATGATCATCTCGATCGCGACGACCGTGCGCGCCCGATCGAGCGCTCGGCGCGCCTTCGACGCCGAGCGCGGGCCGAACGAGTTGTAGTCCTCCATCCCGGCGCTCGTCGGGAGATTGACGACGCTCGCCGGGCTCGCCAGGCCGATCAGCTCGTTGCAGCACGCGGCGGCGGTGTACTGCGCGATCATCAGGCCCGAGTGCAGCCCGGGCTTTGGCGAGAGGAACGGCGTCAGGCCCGAGGCGTCGTCGAACGCCCCCAGGATGAAGTAGCCCCGGCGCTCCGCCACGCCCGCGATGTGCGCCAGCGCGATCGCAAAGACGTCAAGCGGGAGCGCCACAGGCATCCCGTGGAAGTTCCCGGCGGAGATGATCTCGGGTCGATCCTCGCCCCCGTCGACGAGCGGGTTGTCGGTCACGGCGCCGAGCTCGCGCTCGAGCGCGTCGCGGACGTGATCGATCTGTCGCAGCGCCGAGCCGAGCACGATCGGCGCGCACCGGAACGAATACGGGTCCTGCACGCGCGGGTCGTCCACCTTGTGAGACTCGGCGATCCGCGAGCCGTCCAGGAGCGCGCGCAGACGCTCGGCGACGTGGGCGGGGCCCGGCTGCCGGCGCGCCTCGTAGACGCGCGGGTCGAGGAACGCGTGCGTCGCCGCCGCGCCCTCGATGCTCATCCCCGTCGCAACGACCGCGGCGTCGGTCAGCGCGGTCGCGTCCATCGAGAGCAGCGCGAGCTGCGCCGCCATCAGGTGCGTGCCATTGATGAGCGCCAGGCCCTCCTTGGCCGCAAGCTCGATCGGCTCGAGGCCCCCGCGCCGCAGCGCCTCGGCGCCGGGCAGATTCTCGCCGTCCGCCATCGCCTCGCCCTCGCCGAGGAGCACCAGGCAGGCGTGCGCGAGCGGGGCCAGGTCGCCCGAGGCCCCGACCGACCCGATCGAAGGGACGACCGGGACCACCGGCGAGTTGAGCAGCGCGACGAGACGCTCGACGAGCTCGAGCCGCACCCCGGAGCGCCCCCGGCAGAGCGACGCCGCAAGGAGCAGGAGCATCGCGCGAACAACGTCCCCGGCCAGAGGCTTGCCCGCGCCCGCCGCGTGCGAGCGGAGCAGGTTGTGCTGGAGCTCCTGAAGCTGATCGTCGCCGATGCGGGTCCGGGCGAAGGCGCCGAAGCCGGTGTTGCACCCGTAATGGGCGCGCCCGTCGCCCATGGCGGTCTCGAGCGTTCGGCGGCTCTCGGCGACGGCCCGGCGTGCGGCTTCGGTCAGCTCGACCCGCGCGCGATCGCGGGCGACCGACGCGACCTGCGCGGGGGTGAGCGGGGCGCCGCTGAGGCGCACGGGGGCGGCGGTGTCATGACCCATGCGCGCAGTGTGGCGACGCGCGGGGAGAGCGGCAACCCGCCGCGGCCGCACGATCGCTTCCGTGCGCCCGGATCGCCCGAGGTTTGCCACAAGGCCCGCCGAGCGGTATCACGCGACCATGAAACTGATTCTCCAGTGGGTTCTCGGGGCGATCGCGGTGCTGGTGGTCGGGCCGATCGCGGGATGGGCGGCGAGCCTCAGCCGCGGCGTCGACGGCTCCGGCGAGGCGTCGATGCTGCTCGGATCCAGCGCGGCGGCGGGGATCGGTGGGCACCTGGTCGCGCTCGCGCTCGCGACGGGCATGGGCTGGCTCGCGGCGAGGCTCACCAGCGGGCGGTTCGGGCTCTTCGCGGCCGGCGCGACGCTCGCCTGGCCCGCGGCGATGACCGGGAGCGTCGAGCGCCTGCTCCCGCTGATCGGGCCCGGGGCGCTCGGGACGCTCATGATCGAGAGCGTGATCCTCGCCGCGGCGGTCGCGGCTCTCGCGTGGATCGTCTGCCGGGACCGCGAGCACGAGGTCCGCGGCGAGCAGGAGAAGGCGATCTCCGGCGAGACGGCGCTGTCGACGGCCGCGGCGTTCGTCGCGGCGGGCCTCGCGGCGTGGCTCGCGGCCCAAAGCGACGACAAGGGGCAGACCGTCTTCGCGGCGGCTCTCGGCGGGATCGCCGCGGGCATCCTCGCCCGCGTCCTCGCCCACCGGGCCCAGGGGTGGACCGTGATTCTCGGCGCGATGCTCGCGGGCGTCGCCGGGCCGATCCTCGCGATGCAGTTCGGCGCCGAGCGGATGCTGCTCGGTCTCTTTTCCGACAACTTCGGCGGATCGCTCGCCCGCCTGGGGCGGCTGGCCCCGATGGACTGGGCCAGCGGGGTCCTGATGGGGGCGCCGATCGGCATGACGTGGGCGGGCTCGATGGTCGAGAAGCGGCACGCGGGCGAGCATCCGGACGCGGCGGACGGGCGAACCCAAGGCGCGTAGGATGCCTCGGTCCCATCTCTGCTGAAAAAGTTCTGGAGTTCAGTTTGTCCACCACCTCTCGCGAGACCATGCCCGACGTTCAGTCCAGCCGCGACGAGCGGCGCGTGGCGATCGACAAGGTCGGCGTGAAGGACGTCACCTACCCGCTCACGCTCCAAACGCCCGACGGCGGGACGCAATCGACGGTCGCAAGCATCAACATGTACGTGTCGCTCCCGCATCACCAGAAGGGCACGCACATGAGCCGGTTCCTCGAGGTGCTCAACGAGCGCTCCGAGGGCCTGACGCCGGAGAGCTTTCTGGACGTGGCACGGGAGATCAAGAGCCGGCTCAACGCGGCGGACGCGCACCTCGAGGCGAGCTTTACGTACTTCATCCAGAAGCTGGCGCCGGTGACCAAGACGCCGGGCCTGATGGACTTCCAGGTCTCCTTCGAGGCGGTGGCCAACGATCACGAGGACTTCATCATGGAGGTCCGGGCGCCGGCGACGAGCCTGTGTCCGTGCTCGAAGGAGATCAGCCAGTACGGGGCGCACAATCAGCGGTGCGAGATCACCGCCCGCGTCCGCATGAATGAGCCGATCTGGATCGAGGAGCTGGCGGAGATCCTTCAGCGGGCGGCGAGCGCCGAGGTGTACGCCACGCTCAAGCGGCCGGATGAGAAGCACGTGACCGAGGTGGCCTACGAGAACCCGAAGTTCGTTGAGGACATCGTGCGGGACCTCGCGCTCGCCCTCGACGACGAGCCGCGGATCACGTGGTACCAGATCGAGAGCGAGAACTTCGAGTCGATCCACAATCACAGCGCCTACGCGCAGGTGATCAAGGACAAGGCGAAGGGCTGAGCGGGCCGCAGGCCGGGCGCGATCGGTCGGGCGCCGCTTTTCTCGGACGCTTTTGGCTGATCTTCCGCATACTCTGCTCTGCGGGCGAACCCGCGGCCCGAGGTGGCCGATAACACCGCCCGGAGGCGGCGTTTCATGGCCGGATTGCGGCTTCAGAGCATGTTCCACCGGCGGCTGCTGGTGCTGGCGTCGCTCATCGCGCTGGCGATGGCGCTCTTGATCGGCCAGCTCGCGCGCCTGACGCTCGCGAGCGGGGACGAGCTGCTCGCCGAGGCCGAGCGGGCGCTGGTGAGCCAGCGGTGGATCGAGACGCAGCGTGGGCGGATTCTGGATCGCGAGGGCCGCCCGCTGGCGGTGGATCGGCCGAGCTTCGACGTCGAGGCGCACTACTCGGTGATCACGGGTTCGTGGGCGTACTCGCAGGCGGCGCGGGACGCGCGGACGAGGCACGCAGACGAGTGGGGAAAGCTCGGCGACACGGCGCGCGACGCGCTCGTTCGGCAGTATCTCCCGGCGCGGGTCCACGAGCTCGAGATGATGTGGCGGCGTCTGGCGGAGATCGCGGGCGTCGAGCGCGAGGAGCTCGACGCGCGGCGGAACCGGATCGTGGAGCGCACGCAGAAGCTGGCGGCGAGCGTGTGGGAGGCGCGGCGTCTGAAGCGTCTCCGGGAGTGGAGCCGGTCGCGCGATCGCTCGCTCGAGCCGCCGACGCTCGCGGACGTGGCGCGACCGATCCGCGAGCAGGCGTCGGCGCACCGGATTCTCCGCGGGGTGCGCGACGAGGCGGCCTTTGAGATGCGCAAGCTCGCGGAGGCGAACCCGGAGCTGCTGCGCATCGTCGACGGCGGCCGGCGGCGGTACCCGTTTGAGGCGATGGACATCGCGGTCGATCGGCGCACGTTCCCGAGGCCGCTGCGGAGCGAGAGCTTCGAGACCGTCACGGTCCGGGGCGTGGCGACGCACGCGCTGGGCTGGATGCGCGACCGGGTGTTCGCCGAAGACCTGGCGCGGCGGCCCCGGGTCGACCCGGCCACGGGCGAGCTGGATCTCGGTCACTACCGCGAGGGCGACAGCGTGGGCTCGGCGGGCGTCGAGGCGTCGCACGAGGATCACCTGCGCGGGCAGCGCGGGCAGCGCCGGCTTCGGCTCGACACCGGCGCGGTGGAGGCGATCGAGCCGACGCCGGGCGAGGACCTGACGCTGACGATCGACGTGCGGCTCCAGGCGCGGATTCTGGCGGCGATGGATCCCGAGCTCGGGCTGACGAGGGTGCAGCCCTGGCACGGGAACCGGACAGTGCCGCTGGGCGAGGAGCTCGCGGCGGCGGCGGTGGCGCTCGATGTCTCCTCGGGCGAGATCCTCGCGATGGCGAGCTCGCCGACCTTCGATCGCGAGCGGATCGAGGAGGACCCGGACTCGGTCTTCCGCGACCCGCTGCTGGCGCCGTGGGTGAACCGGGCGGTGGCGAGGCCGTACCCGGCGGCGTCGATCGTCAAGCCGCTCGTGCTCGTCGAGGCGGTGACGCGCGAGGAGCACGAGCTGGACCATCCGATCGAGTGCACCGGGCATTTTTTCCCGAATCTCCCGGGCAAGTTCCGGTGCTGGATCTACCGCCCTCGGTACGGGATGAGCACGCACTCGTCGATCACGGGGGGTCCGCTCGGGGCGCCCGAGGCACTGGCGCGGTCGTGCAACATCTACTTCTACACGCTCGGTCAGGCGCTCGGCGGGGCGGGGACGCGGGCGTTCTACGAATCGCTCGGGGTGACGCGTCCCTACGACCTCGGGCTTCCCGGCGCGAGCGCCGGGTTTCTCGGGTACCGGGGGCGCGAGCGCATCGAGCCGAACGAGGCGATCATGATGGCGATCGGGCAGGGGCCCATCTCGTGGACGCCCCTGCACGCGGCGGACGCGTACGCGACGCTTGCGCGGCGGGGTCTGCGGATCGAGCCGTCGCTCATCCGCGGTCGCAAGCGTCCGGACTACGCGAACCTCGGGTGGGACGCGGAGGCGGTGGACGCGGCCCTCGCCGGTCTCGAGGCGGGCGTGGACGAGCCGTACGGCACGGCGCACCACATCACGTATGACACGCTGCGTGAGCCGATCTTCAACGTCCCGGGCGTTCGGGTGATGGCCAAGACGGGGACGGGGCAGGCCTCGGCGACGCTGGGCGAGGATCCTGACGGTGACGGCCCGCAGACGAGGCCGGTGATCCGGGAGGGGACGCACGCGTGGACGGTGGCGCTCGTGGGCGCCGCGGGCGGCCCGCCGGAGTACGCGATCGCGGTGGTGGTCGAGCACGGCGGTCCGGGAGGCCGCGTGGCGGGGCCGATCGCGAATCAAATTATCTGGGCGCTGCAGGCGGAGGGGTATCTGCCCGGCGGGGATGGCGACGGGCCCGGAGGTCTCGCGGGATCGCTCCCGTGAGCGGGGTGCGAGCGGGCGAGGCGCTGCGGGAGACGCCCATGCAGCGGGTGAAGCGCGAGCCGGTGATCGGCTCGGCGCGGACGCTGACGGACACGGCGCCGGCGGCGCAGATCCCGAAGGTGACGATGCGTCATCCGGCGTGGATCACGCTTCTCGCGTCGCTCGGGCTCGTAGCGCTTGGGATCTACTGCATCGATCTGACGGCGGGGGTCGGGGCCGAGGGGCTCAGCGCGCTGGCGGTTCGTCAGACGGTGTTCCTGTTCATCGGGCTGCTCGCGGGGGCGATCGTCGCGGCGCCGCACTACCGATTGATCCGGCTGTTCACGCCGCTTCTGGTGGCGGCGTCGATGGCGCTGCTGGTGTTCGTGCTGGTCCCGTGGGCGCCGGAGGCGATCGTCAAGCCGCGCAACGGCGCGCGGCGGTGGATCAGCCTGGGCTTCACGGATTTTCAGCCGAGCGAGCTGGCGAAGATCGCCTATGTGCTGGCGATGGCGAGCTACTTCCGGTTTCGGAAGAACTATCGGACGCTCCGGGGGTTGATCCCGCCGGCGCTCATCACGCTCGTTCCGATGGGATTGATCGTGGTGGAGCCGGACCTGGGGACGGCGGTTCTGTTCCTGCCGATGCTCTTTGCGATGCTGGTGGCGGCGGGGGCGAAGCTCTGGCATCTGGCGCTGATCATTGTGGTGATGGGTTCGGTGGCGCCGGCGATGTACCCGGCGCTACGGCCGCACCAGAAGGCGCGCGTGCAGGCGCTGATCAACCAGATCCAGGGCGACGACCGCTTCAACGATTCGATCAACTATCAGGGCGATCGGGCGATGACGCTCGTCGGCGCCGGCGGCGCGGCGGGGCTTGGGGCCGAGAAAAGCAGGGCGATCGTGGACTTCAACGAGCTGCCCGAGGACCACAACGACATGATCTTCGCGGTGATCGTCAACCGCTTCGGGTTCGTGGGCGGTCTGGCGACGCTCGGGCTCTATCTCGCGTGGGCGGGCGGGGCGCTGCTGACGGCGGCGGGGTGCAAGGACCCGTACGGGCGGCTGGTGTGCGTGGGGCTCGCGGGATTGGTCGCGGCGCAGGCGGGGGTGAACATCGGCATGACCGTCGGGGTGCTGCCGATCACCGGGATGACGCTGCCCTTCGTGAGCTACGGCGGATCGAGCCTCGTGGCGAGCTTCCTGATGGTCGGGCTGATCTTCAACGTGGCGATGCGTCGCCCGGCGTATCTGCAGCGGAAGAGCTTTGAGTTCGACGAGACGGAGTGACCCCGGCGCCATCGTCCTCCGGGAGGGGGGAGGCGATGGCTTCCACCACGGCGGCGGCTTTCTCGTTGGGCACGAGGAACGTCAGGTTGTACTGGGCGATCTTCCAGTTCGCGCCGAGGGTGCGGGTGAGGACGCCGGAGCCGCGGAGGGTTCCGTAGCGCTCGTGGGTGAGGATCTCGTCGAACCACGCGACGTTCTTGGCGGGGCCGAGGGCGACGTCGCGGGCGCTTGGCGCGTAGACCCAGGCGGGGGCCTCGTCGAAGGCGCCGCGCTCGAGGGCGTAGGCGTGGAACTCGCTCCTGGTCCATCGCTCGGTCGCGTCGGTGCCGAGGAAGCGGGCGTCGGCGGCGAGCAGGTCGAAGTAGCCGTCGAGATCGGCCTCGGCGGCGGCGGCGTGGAAGGCGTCGAGCGTCTCGTTGATGGCGGCGAGGTGCTCCTCCTCGCTTGGCGAATAGGCGAGCAGGGCGATGATCGCGAGGAGGGCGAGGCCGATCCACGCGAGCAGGAGCGGGAGTCTGCGGTTCATGAGCGAACGATACAGGGGTGGAGCGGGATCGCGGGCGTGCGGCGCCGATCGCCCAGCGTCGACCGGGTATAACGCCCGCATGTCGATGACTCCTCCGGGTTCTTTTCTCGAGCAGGCCGACGGGCTTGGCATTTCCTTCGATGAGGGCGATCTCGAGCGGCTGGGGCGGTATCTGGAGTTGCTCGAAGAGGCGAACCGGCGGTTCAACCTGACGCGGATCACGGGGCCCGAGGCGATGTGGGAGCGGCACGTTCTGGATTCGCTCACGCTGCTGGCGATGCTGGGAGAGCTCGAGGCGGGCGAGCGTGTGGCGGACGTGGGGAGCGGCGGCGGGGCGCCGGGGATCCCGCTGGCGATCACGCTGCCGGAGCTGCGGTTCACGCTGGTGGAATCGGTGGGGAAGAAGGCGGAGTTTCTGGCGGGAGCGGCGGACTCGCTTGGGCTTGAGAACGTCGAGGTTGAGAACCGGCGGGTTGAGGTGGTGGGTCGCGATCCGGCGCACCGGGAGCGTTACGCGGCCGCGACGGCGCGGGCGCTTGGGGCGCTGCGGGTGGCGGCGGAGTGGGTGACGCCGCTGGTGCGGGTGGGGGGCGTGGCGCTGCTGATCAAGGGGCAGCGGGCGTCGGAGGAGATCGCTGAGGCGCGGGCGGCGCTGCACAAGCTGCACACGCCCGTGGCGGGGGTGGTGGAGACGCCGACGGGGAAGATCGTGGTGCTCGACAAGCCGCGGAAGACGCCGGGGACGTACCCGAGGCGACCGGGGGACGCGAAGCGGGAGCCGCTGTAGGCGGAGGGACTCGGGCCTCTGGATTTTGCGTGCGCCGGTCGCGTCGGCGGCGCACGGCGGCGGCGCGCGGGAAGCTACACTTTCCCCATGCCAGACGGCGTTCGGGAGATGCTGGGGGCGGAGGGGGCGATCGCGAGGCGTCTCGGGGGCGACTTTGAGGCGCGGCCGCAGCAGGTGGAGATGGCCGAGGCGGTGGAGGCGACGATGGCGTCGCGCGGTCGGCTGATGGTCGAGGCGGGGACGGGGGTCGGGAAGTCGTTCGCGTACCTGCTCCCGGCGATCCGGCGGATCGTGGAGCACGGCGAGCGCGTGGTGGTCGCGACGAACACGATCGCGCTGCAGGAGCAGTTGCTCGAGAAGGACGTTCCGCTGCTGCGCGCGGCGACGCCGCATGAGTTCTCCGCGGTCCTCGTGAAGGGTCGCGGGAACTATGTGTCGCTGCGGCGGCTTCAGATGGCGAGCAAGCGTCAGGATCGGCTGTTTGCGGATCTGTCGAGCCGGCGCTCGCTGCACGCGATCGAGGACTGGGCCTACGACACGAGCGACGGGACGCTGGCGACGCTGCCGCAGCTCGAGAGGCCGGGCGTTTGGGACCGGGTGCAGTCGGACTCGGGCAACTGCATGGGCCGGCGGTGCCCGACGTACGAGCGGTGTTTTTATCAGCAGGCTCGGCGTCGGATGGAGCACGGGCAGCTGCTGATCTGCAATCACTCGCTGTTTTTCTCGGATCTGGCGCTGCGGGCCAAGGGCGTCGGGTTCCTGCCGCCCTACGACCACGTGATTCTTGATGAGGCGCACGGGGTGGAGGACGTGGCGACGGAGCACTTCGGGGCGTCGCTCGCGGAGGGGCGCGTGCAGCATCTGCTCTCGACGTTGTTTCACGAGCCGACGGGCAAGGGGTATCTGGGGCAGCTCAAGGTCACGGGCGACGACGACGAGCCGCTTCGGCGCGCGGTGGCGCGCACGCGGGAGGCGGCGGACGCGACGCGGGTCTTCTTTGACGCGTGGATCGATCTGGCGGGCGGCGGGTCGATCAGGGCGATCAGCCGGCGTCTGCGCGAGCCCAGCGCGGTGGAGAACACGCTGACCCCGGCGATGGCGGCGCTGGGCGTCTCGCTCCGGCGTCTGGGCGAGGTGGTGAGCGAGGAGGACGCGTTCGAGCTCTCGGCGTACGCGGAGCGGGCGACGTCGGCGGCGCTCGAGGCGGAGATGATCGTGGAGCAGTCGATGCCCGGGTGCGCGTACTGGGTGGAGGTGAAGCCGAGTCTGGGCGGGCGGAGCGTTCGGGCGACGATCGCGGGGAGCCCGATCGACGTGTCGCCGGTGCTTCGCGAGCATCTCTTTGAGGGGAAGCACTCGGTGACGCTCACGAGCGCGACGCTGACGACGGGGGCGTCTGAGAAGGGGTTTGGGCACGTCGCGTCGCGGCTCGGGTTCGACCTCGAGGATGAGCGGGCGAGGACGCTCTCGCTCGGGAGCCCGTTTGCGTACGCGACGCAGGTGGAGCTGGTGGTCGAGCGTTCGATGCCGGACCCGCGGGATCGCGGGTACGACGCGGCGCTGGCGGAGAAGGTGATCGAGCACGTGAGCGCGACGGACGGCGGGGCGTTCGTGCTCTTCACGTCGCTCGAGACGCTCCGGCGTTGCGCGGGTCGGTGCCGGGGTGAGCTTGCGCGGCGGGGGATCGATGTTCTGGCGCAGAACGAGGACGGGCCGCGGTCGCTGCTTCTGGCGAGGTTCCGGGAGGCTCAGCGCGCGGCGCTCTTCGGGGCGGCGTCGTTCTGGCAGGGGGTGGACGTGCGCGGGTCGGCGCTGCGGAACGTGGTGATCACGCGGCTGCCGTTTGATCCGCCGGACCGGCCGATCGTCGAGGCGCGGTCGGAGATGATCCGCGATCGCGGGGGGAGTCCTTTCATGGAGGACGCGCTCCCGCGGGCGATCATCCGGTTCAAGCAAGGGTTCGGGCGGCTGATTCGTTCGTCGGAAGATCGCGGACGGGTGGTGGTGCTCGACCCGCGGCTGGTGACGACGCGGTACGGTGGGCTGTTCCTGAAAGCGCTCCCGGAGGGGGTGCGCGTGTGATTGCGGCCGCGGCGCTGAGAGCCTGTTCACAGGTCTCTGCTAGAGTTTCCGCCGTCTTCTGAATGATTGAAAGGATCGGGCGATGCCTCAGACGACGACGGACACCAACACGCTGCTCCTGGTGATCATCGGGATCCTGCTCCCGCCCCTGGCGGTGGCGCTGGTGGAGGGGATCGGGCTTCAGTTTGTGATCAGCATTATTCTGACGATCCTCGGATGGCTGCCCGGCGTGATTCACGCGGTGTGGGTGATCCTGAGACAGATGGAGGCTTGATGCTCGGCAACGTATTCAAGGCGTACGACGTTCGAGGCGTGTACCCGTCGCCGCTGACGGACAAGATGGCGTGGCAGATCGGGTACGGCGCGTCGCGGTTTCTTCGCGAGGACGCCGAGAAGGCGGGCAAGACGCATCCGATGATGGGCTACATCGTCGTTGGCCGCGACATGCGCAAGAGCAGCCCGAAGCTCGAGGAGGAGCTCTGCGACGGCATCACCGATCAGGGCGGGAACGTGGTGCGCGTCGGGCTGGTGGACACGCCGTTCATCTACTTCGCGATCAACACGCTCGACTGCGCGGGCGGGATCCAGGTGACCGCGAGCCACAACCCGCCGGAGTACAACGGGTTCAAGGTCTCGAAGCGACAGGCGAAGCCGGTGGGCAAGGAGACGGGTCTTGACGAGATCCGCCAGCTCGCGGCGATGGCGCGGCCGGATCGGCACAAGGCCGAGCCCGCGGACAAGGGGCGCACCGAGGAGCGGGACCTGTGGGAGGCGTACGCCGAGCACGTTCGGCGGTTTCTCGACGAGGGGGCGATCGCGAAGAGGCCGCTGAAGATCGTGGTGGACGCGTCCAACGGGATGGCGGGGCGGACGCTGCCGAAGATCTTTGGTTCTCGCGGGTCGAGCGTGGAGGGTCTCGAGATCATCGAGATGAATTTCGACATCGCTTCGGGTGAGTTCGTGCACGAGCCAAACCCGCTGCTTGATTCGGCGACGGCGGCGCTGCGCGAGCGCGTGGTTCAGGAGCGAGCGGATCTCGGGGTGTGCTTCGACGGCGACGGGGACCGGTGCGTGCTGGTCGATGAGAAGGGTCGGATGGTGGGGTGCGACCTGATGACGGGGTGGCTCGCGCGGGCGTTTTTGCGGGAGACGCCCGGCGCGGCGGTGGTGTACGACCTTCGCTCGAGCAAGGCGGTGGAGGAGGACGTGCTCGCCGCGGGCGGCAAGCCGGTGAAGGGGCGCGTGGGCCACGTGTTCCTGAAGCAGGCGCTGGCCGAGCACGGGGGCGTTTTCGGCGGCGAGCTCTCCGGTCACTTCTATTTCCGCGACAATTTCAACGCGGACTCGGGCGTGATCGCGCTGGCGGCGGCGCTCTCGGAGCTCGCGCGGGGCGAGGGGACGCTGAGCGAGCGCATCGCGCCGGTGGCGCGGTACGCGCAGTCCGGGGAGCGGAACTTCGAGGTGGAGGACAAGGACGGGGCGCTCGAAGAGCTGCTCGAGCACTTCGCGGATCGCGGGGAGATCGACGAGCTCGACGGGGTGACGATCGATTGTTTCAAGAGCGAGGGGTGGTGGGCGAACGTGCGCAAGAGCAACACCGAGCCGCTGCTGCGTCTGAACCTCGAGGCGAAGACGCGGGAGCTGTGCGACCGGATGGTGGGCGAGCTGGCGCCGATGCTCGGCGAGCCGGCGGCGCACTGATGTCCCCGGCGGGAGCGACCTCATGAATATCGCGACATTCTTCGATCACTGGGGCATCCGCGAGAATCCGTTTCAGGCGGAGGAGGCGCGGCACGACGCGGTGTTCCAGCGTCTCGGCGCCGAGCGGGTGCGTCACCCCGATTTCGAGAAGATCCTCGGGGACATCTCGCGTCCGTCCTCGGCGATCGTCTTCGGGGAGAAGGGGAGCGGGAAGACGGCGATCCGTCTGCAGATCGAGCGGCGCGTGGCGGAGCACAACGAGGCGCACCCGAACGAGCGGATCCTGCTGACGCCGTATGACGATCTCAACGCGGTGCTGGATCGGTTCGTCGAGGCGGCGGGCCGGCGCGACGATGCGAGCGAGCTCGACACGCTCAAGCGGTTCACGCTGAGCGATCACATGGACGCGATTTTGCACTCGGCGACGATCCGGATCGTCGATGCGCTGCTCGCGGATCCGCGGGCGGACCCGGAGGCGGGCCTTGGCGCGGGCGAGGCGTCGGCGCTGCGCAAGGCGCCGGCGGCGGTGCGGCGCGACATGCTGGCGCTGCAGGCGCTCTACGACCGCCCGGTGGATTCGGTGTCGCGGACGACGCGTCTGCGCAAGCTGATCAAGGCGCCGCGCGCCGCGGGGCGGACGACGTGGGATCTGATCGTGGCGCTCGGGTGGATCCCGGCGGCGCTGGTGTTCGCGCTCGATCGCATGGGCGAGATCCCGCCTCTCGGCTTCGACTTCGGGCAGTGGCTCTTTTTCGTTCTCGGGCTGCTGTGGCTGCTCGCGTCGCTCAAGTGGCTCTTTGTCGATGTGCTCTTTCACCGGTGGACGCTCGGGCGGCTTGCGCGGCACGTGGCGTCGCAGCTGCGGGTGCTTGGGCGCTCGCCGGAGTCGCTCGCGGCGTCGCTTGCGCAGCTCCCGGCCGAGGACCGGGCGCCTCAGGATCTGCCGATGAGTCAGGATGACGACGCGCGGTACGCGATGTTCGCGCGGCTCGCCCGGGTGCAGCGGGCGATGGGCTTTCGCGCGATGATGATCGTCATCGACCGCCTCGACGAGCCGATGCTGATCTCGGGCGATCCGGAGCGGATGAAGGCCGTCGCGTGGCCCCTCCTCAACAACAAGTTCCTCCAGATGAACAGCTTCGGGCTCAAGATGCTGCTGCCGATCGAGCTGCGGCACGCGCTCTTTCGCGAGTCCTCGGCGTTCTTCCAGGAGGCGCGGCTGGACAAGCAGAACCTGGTCGAGCAGCTCCGGTGGACGGGGGCGACGCTCTACGATCTGTGCAACGCGCGCCTGCGGGCGTGCCGCGATCCGTCGGCCGAACCGGTCAATCTGATCGATCTCTTCGACGAGGACGTGAACCGGCAGGACGTGGTGGACGGGCTCGATCAGATGCAGCAGCCGCGCGACGCCTTCAAGATGCTCTACCGCTGCGTGCAGGAGCACTGCTCGAACGTGACGGACGAGGACCCGCAGTGGCGGATCCCGCGGCTGACGCTCGAGAACGTGCGCAAGCAGCAGGCCGAGCGCGTGCAGCAGCTCTTCCGCGGCGTGCGTCCGGGCTGAGGGCCGGTCACTCCCCCGGGATGTAGCTGATGACGCCTTCCCAGGGGCTCGACGCCGTGGCGTACTTCTTCTTTGGGATTCGTCCGGCGAGGTAGCTCTCGCGTCCGGCGATCGTGGCGTGTCGGATGGCGCTGGCCATGAGGGGCGGGCTTTGGGCGTGGGCGATGGCGGTGTTGCAGAGGACGCCGTCGGCGCCGAGCTCCATGGCGACCGAGACGTCGCTCGCGGCGCCGACGCCGGCGTCGACGATGACGGGGTAGGCGGGGTCGTCGTCCTTGAGCAGCTCGAGGCAGAGGGCGATGTTGGCGGGGTTGAGGATGCCCTGACCCGAGCCGATGGGTGAGCCGGCGGGCATGACGCAGGTGGCGCCGGCGTCCTTGAGGCGGCGCGCCGCGATGGGGTCGTCGCTGGTGTAGGCCATGACCTCGAAGCCGTCGTTGACGAGTGTTTCGCAGGCGCGGAGGGTGCCGGTGGGGTCGGGCAGGAGCGTTTTGGTGTCGCCGAGGACCTCGAGCTTGACCCACGAGGCGCCGGGGTTCTCGAGCTGCTCGAGCAGGTCGCGTCCGAGGCGGGC
>CAZXGT010000047.1:0-15140 GCA_964639935.1 uncultured Phycisphaeraceae bacterium | reverse complement strand
CCGACCAATCGCAGCGGACCTTCGCCGCCATCGACGTCAACCTCGCCTGCCCCGTCAAGAAGATCCGCAAACGCGCCCGCGGCGGCCACTGGCTCCGAGAGCCCGAGGGCGCCACCGAGATCCTCCGCGCCGTCCGCGACGCCCTCCCCGCCTCCATCCCCACCACCGTCAAGATGCGCCGCGGCTACGACGACTCACCCGAAGCCGAGCGCGACTTTCGCCAGGTCTTCGACGCCGCCTACGACCTCGGCTACGCCTGGGTCACCGTCCACGGGCGAAGCGTCGAACAGAAGTACGTCGGCCCGAGCGACTGGGTCTTCCTCCGCGACCTCGCGCGGTCGCGTCCGGACCGCGTCATCTTCGGCTCCGGCGACATCTGGTCCGCCGAGGACATCTTCCGCATGATCCGCTTCACGGGCCTCTCGGGCGTGAGCGTCGCGCGCGGGTGCATCGGCAACCCCTGGATCTTCCGCCAGGCCCGATCGCTCATGGCCGGGAAAGACCCCCTCCCCCCCACCATCGAGGAGCAGCGCCGCGTCCTGCTCGATCACTTCCGGCTCTCGGCCGCCGTCAACGGCGAGCGCGCCGCCGGGCTCCTCATGCGCAAGTTCGGCGTGCGCTTCTCCGCCCATCACCCCGACGCCGAGACCGTCCGCAGGCGCTTCATCGCCGTCAAGACCCTCGACGAGTGGCGCGCCGTCCTCGACGAGCACTACGCGCCCGAGGCCGCCATCGTCTGACCCGGCGCGCGCGCCGCGAGCGATCGCCGCCGCGCGTGCGCCCGCTGACCGCGACGCGCCGTTTTTCACTGTCATTCCCGTCGCTCCAAGCGATGCTCTCCCTGCGGACGAAGCGTCCGCGGAACGGAGCGATGCATGAAGCGATGGATGATGATCACGATGGCGGGGCTCGCGCTGAGCCCCGCAGGCTGCGCGCCGGCGCGAGAGGCCGGACCGGTGATCGAGGTGCAGCGCGAGGCCGCCGAGACCCTCGCCCAGCGGAGCGTGCGCGACGCGATCGCGCTGCGCGGCGCGACCGAAGCTCTCCTCGAGGTGCGACGCGCAACGCTGGTCGCGCGACTCGAGACGGCCGCGCTCGAGGCCTCCTTCGCAGGCGAGCCGTGGCGGGTCGAGGGCTGGCCCAACGAGCAGGCCGCCGGGTGGCTCGATCGTTTCGACGCGGTCGCCACCGAGGGCGCTGCGCGCCGGGCCCTCGTCGATGAACTGCCGCCGGTCGCCCGGTTCGATGAGGCCGCGGCCGATCTCCTGACGGCGCTCGATCGCCGCCACGCCCAGACCGCTGCCCTCTTCGCCGACCTGCTCGCCTCCACCGCCGCCGTCGAGGCCGCCGTCGCCGGGCGGGCAGGCGCGCCGTCACCCATCGAGCTGCTCCGGGAGATCTACGAGCAGGAACTGCGAACCCGCATCGACGAACCCCAGAGGCGCGACGCGGTCGACCGGATCCTCGATCGACTCCTGCCCACAAGCGCGGAAGGAGGCGCGCAATGAAGAGCGCCCCAAGCGAGGCCGCCGTCGCGCGGCTTGCCGAACTCCTGGATCGCGACGAGCCGGTTCTTCTCGGCGCCGACGATCGCTCGCTGATCCGCGCGGGTCTGGTCGCCCTGACCGCCGCCGAGCGTCGCGCCGCTCACCTCGAGCGGCTCCTCGAGGCCAGAGGCGTCGCGCTCGACGCCGCCGAGAGCGCCGCGACCGAAGCGCTCTCAGGCGCCGGCGACGATGCCGAACCCGTGACCTACGACTTCGCCGCCGCGGCAACCGCCCGCCGGGAGCTTCTGGAGAAGGTCGAGTCCGCGAACTCGGCGCGGGAGATCGTCGCGGCGGCGCTCGCGTTCGCCAAGGACGTCGCGATCATCGCGGGCTAGCGCCCGCCGCCCCTTCGAGCTCGTCGGCCAGACGCTCGATGGGATGACGAAGCGAACGCCCCCCGAAGCGTTCAACCTGCGACCGGCAGGAGTAGCCGGGGGCGAGGGCCTCCTCGTCCCCGGCGAGCTTCTCGAGGGCCGGGGCCCAGCCGAACCCGTAGATCCCTCGGGAGTGCTCGTAGTGGTCGCGGTCGTGCCCATACGCGCCGCACATGCCGCAGCACCCGGCCTCGACAAGCCGCAGCTCGATCCCCGCCTTCTCGAACACCGGCCGCCAGAGCGCGTTGGTCGCCGGCTCCACGGCCCGCTCGGTGCAGTGCGGGAAGAGCGCAGCGCGGCCGCGGTCCGAGAGAGAAAAGTCGATCCCGGCGAGCCACTCCTGCGGGAGCTTCACGTCGATCGGCTCGCGCTGAAGAATCTCCGGGTACTCGTCGCGAAAGATGAGCGTCGCGGCGGGATCGATCGAGACGAGCGTCGCCCCGCGATCGAGCAGCGCGTCGAGCTCCGCGGCGCGCCGGGCCGCGAGCCTCGCGAACTCGCGCAAAAAGCCCTTCACGTGCAGCGGCTTGCCCGTCGGCGCGTACGGCTTGAGATG
Source organism: uncultured Phycisphaeraceae bacterium (assembly GCA_964639935.1). Classification (GTDB taxonomy): domain Bacteria; phylum Planctomycetota; class Phycisphaerae; order Phycisphaerales; family UBA1924; genus CALNYS01. The sequence continues at coordinate 12,663 of CAZXGT010000047.1, read as the reverse complement.
CACGTCCCGGCCGAGCGCGCGCGCCACGCGCAGGGTCGCCATGACCGCGCTCGGCTCGAAATACGTGGTGAACGCGTCCTGAATGACCACCACGTCGCCCGCCCCGACGGCGCTCTCGTCAAACCGCCGCGCCGGATCGCCCTTGAGGAGCCGCCTCAGCGTCGGCGTGGCGACGCGCGGCGGGTCCACCAGCCCGACGGCTCGCGAGAGCGCCCGCATCGGCGCGGTCCGGGCGATCCCCGTCGTCCACGGCGCCGCGCCCGTCAGCGGGAGCAGGTGCTCGGTCGCCCCGATGAGCAGATCGCGCACGCGGCGCGGGTAGCGATCGAAGTACGCCTGCATGAACCGCGCCCGGAAGCTGGGAACGTCCACCTTCACCGGGCACTGCCCCGCGCACGCCTTGCACGCCAGGCACCCCTCCATCGCCTCGTACACCTGATGGGAAAAGTCCGAACCGCTCGAGAACCGGTTCGCCCAGCGCCTCAGGAAGCTCGAGCGCGGGGCCGAGGCCGGCGAGAGCAGCGGCTCCATCGAGGCCCCGGCGAGCGAAAGCTGGCGGAGCCACTCGCGCATCAGGTCCGCCCGGCCCTTGGGCGTGTGGATCCGATCGCGCTGCTGCTTCCACGAGGGGCACATCACCATCTGCGCGTCCTCGTTGTGGCACAGCGCGTTGCCGTTGCAGCGGAACGGGTCGTTGATCTCCTCGCGCACCCGGTCGGGCGTCTGCGCGTTGAAGTTCCCGCGGGTCGAGGCCTCGATCGTCAGCATCACCGCACGGGACTCCGGCGGCGCCGCGATCTTCCCCGGGTTGAGCCGGTTCCCCGGATCGGCCGCGCCCTTGAGCCGCTCCATCGCGCCGTGGATCGTCGGCCCGAAGAACATCTCGTTGTACTCGCCGCGCACGCCCTTTCCGTGTTCCCCCCAGATCACCCCGCCGCAGCGCTTCGAGAGCTCCGCGACCCGGTCGGAGACGCGCCGGAGCATCGCCGCGTCCGTCGGATCGGTGGTGTCGAGCGCCGGGCGGACGTGCACCACGCCCGCGTCGACGTGCCCGTACATGCCGTAGGGGAGCTCCTCGCGCTCGAGGATCTCGCGGAACCCGCGGACGAACTCCGAGAGGCGCTCCACCGGCACCGCCGCATCCTCGACGAACGCCGAGGGCGATCGCTTGCCCGGGAGGTTCCCCATGAGCCCGACGGCCCGCTTGCGCAGGGTCCAGAACGCGCCCGCCCGGACCGGATCGTCGAGGCGCACCGCCCCGGTGGCCTTCTCGCGGCCGGCCGCAACGTCCTCGACGAGCGCGCCGGCGCGGCGCTCGAGCTCATCCGGATCGTCCGCGAAGAACTCGACAAGGTTGATCGCCGCGGGCGGCTCGCCCGACTCGAGGTCCTCCTTCACGGGCAGGTACGCCTCGTCGCCGCGCACGAGCTCGAGCAGGTGCTCGTCCATCGTCTCGATCGCCGCGGGCTCGCGCGGCCTGAGGTCCGAGGCCGAGTCGACCGCGTCATCGAACGAGGCGTACTTGAGCGCGACGAGCGTCCGGCGCTTCGGGAGAGGATCCAGACGCAGCAGCGCCTCCGTGACCAGGCAGAGCGTCCCCTCGGCCCCGGCGATGAGATAGTTCGCGTTGAAGCGGCCGTCCGGGTTGTCGCGGATCATCGGCAGGTTGTAGCCGCTCGGGTAGCGAGACAGCTTCGGGAACGCGCGCTCGATCTCGTCGGTCAGCGTCGTCGCGATCGCTTCCGCCTCGCGACAGAAGGCGCCGACCGCGTCGTTTCGCCCCTTCTGCGTCTCGAGCTCTTCATCATCGAGCGCGCGCGAGAGGAACTCGGCGCCGTCGGCGAAGACGCACCGCAGCTCGATGATCGAACCCGAGGTCTTGCCGTAGACCATCGATCCCTTGCCCGCGGCGTCGGTGGCGATCATCCCGCCCAGGGTCGCCCGGCTGCTGGTCGAGCAGTTCGGGCCAAAGAGCAGACCGTGCTCGCCCGCCGCCGCGTTGAGCGCGTCGAGCACCACGCCGGGCTGGACGCGGGCGGTCCGGGCGTCCGGATCGATCTCAAGGACGCGGTTCATGGCGTCGGAGAAATCGACCACGACCGAGGTCGTCAGCGAGTGCCCGGCCGTCGCGGTGCCCCCCCCGCGCGCGGTCAGAGCGATGGCGCCGAACCGCTCGTCGCTCGCGACGCGCGCCAGAAGCCGCACGTCCTCGTGGGAGCGCGGCATCACGACCGCCTGGGGCACGAACTGGTAGAGCGAGTTGTCCGTCGAGCGGACGAACCGGTCGCAATATCGCGTCGTGACCTCGCCGGTGAAGCCGCGGGAGCGAATCTCGCGGGCGAAGTCGCGGACCACGGGCTCGACGGTCAGTTCGGGCTGAAGGCGGGGGATCACGTCTACGAGGGCTCCGGCTGGGCTTCACTGTAGCCGGGCGAGGGAGCGTCTATCTTCTCGCCATGGCTACACCCCCTTCGCGGAAGTCCTCCTCGTCCGGCCCGGACGCCGTCGCCAAGCGCGGCTGGTTCGCCCGCTTCCTGAGCGGCGTCGAGTGGCTCGGGAACGTTCTCCCGCACCCGGTCACGCTCTTTGCGCTCTTTGCGCTGGCGGTGGTGATCATCAGCGCGATCGCCACCGCCGCCGGGCTCGCCGTCGAAGACCCGCGAACACCCGAGGGCTCCGGCGTCATGCTCACGACCAGGTCGCTGCTCTCGCCCGAGGGCGTTCGGTGGATGAGCACCAATCTCGTCGTCAACTTCGTGGAGTTCGTTCCGCTCGGGACGGTCCTCGTGGCGCTGCTCGGCGTGGGCGTCGCGGAGAAGTCGGGCCTGCTCACCGCGGTCATCCGCGGCCTGGTGCTCGCGGCGCCGAAGCAGCTCGTGACGGTGGTCATCGTGTTCGCGGGCATCGTCTCCAACACCGCGAGCGAGATGGGCTACGTGGTGCTCATCCCGCTGGCCATGACGATCTTCTACGCGCTCGGGCGTCACCCCTTCGCCGGGATGGCCGCCGCCTTCGCCGGGGTCTCAGGCGGGTACTCGGCGAACCTGCTCATCGGCACCGTCGACCCGCTCCTGGCCGGCATCACCCAGGAGGCCGCACGCCTCATCGACCCGCAGTACGAGGTCCACCCGGCGGTGAACTGGTACTTCATGATCGCGAGCACCTTCCTGATCACGGGCCTGGGCTGGTTCGTCACGGCGCGCATCGTCGAGCCCCGCCTCGGCAAGTACGACCCCAGCGAAGCCGAGGAGGACCTGCAGGAAACGCCCGAGATGGGCCGGCTCGAGGCGAAGGAGAAGTGGGGTCTCTTCTGGGCGTTCTTTTCGGTGATCGTGGTGAGCCTCGGGTTCGTCGTCCTCGCCGGCCCGCGCGTCGCCGCGCTCCAGTGGCTCGACTGGCTCCCCGGCTGGGGCGTCCTGCGCAACCCGGATCTCGCGGTCACCGGTCCCGAGAGCTTCCGTCCGATGCTGCGCTCGGTCGTGACCATGATCCTCATCTTCTTCGTCGTGCCAGGCTTCGTCTACGGACGCGTCGTGGGCACGATGAAGAACGACCGCGACATCATCGACGCCATGGCCGACGCCATGCGATCCATGGGCCTCTACATCGTGCTCGTCTTCTTCGCCGCGCAGTTCGTCGCCTTCTTCAACTACTCGGGCCTCGGACAGATCCTCGCCGTCCTCGGCGCCGACGCGCTCATCGCGATGAAGCTCGACAACCCCCTCGTCTTCATCCCGTTCATCCTGATGTGCTGCTTCGTCAACCTGATGCTGGGCTCGGCGAGCGCGCAGTGGGCCGTCACCGCGCCCATCTTCGTCCCCATGCTCATGACGATCGGCTACAGCCCCGAGGTGATCCAGGCGGCCTATCGCATCGGCGACTCGACCACGAACATCATCACGCCGATGATGAGCTACTTCGGGCTCATCCTCGCCGTCGCCACGCGATACAAACGCGACCTCGGCATCGGAACGATGGTCGCAACGATGCTCCCCTACACCATCTTTTTCCTGATCGGGTGGACGATCCTCTTCTACACGTGGGTCTTCCTGCTCGGATTCCCGGTCGGCCCGGGCGCGCCGACGCTCTACGAGCTCCCCGCCGGATGAACGACGCTTCACGCCAAGCCGCTGATATTGCCCTCATTTCCGCGTTGCGATACCCTTAGGATCTTCGCTGCGTCGCGCCGGATTGTCGCGCCATGAGCGTGAATCGATCGCGTGCGGCCGGGTTTGTCCAGTCTTCGTCCCGCGTCGAGAGGCCAACGTGAGCCGCCTGAGCCTCGGACATGCCGCCATCACGCTGACGGCGGCCATCGCCGCGTCAACCGCGGCCCAGCCCACCCCGACGACGCCGACCGCCGATTTCCTCTTCCCGCCCGAGCTCGAGGAATCACGCCGCCTCGTCAAGGGCGAGCTCGGCGCCGGGCACTTCTCGCTCGCGTGGGAGACCGACGCCGAGAACGCGGTCTTCATCGTCGAGAGCAGCCCGGACGAAGACTTCGACGGGGCCGTGGTCTATTTCGAGGGCCATCAGCGGCGGGCTTACATCTCCGGCCTCGAGCAGGGCGAGCACCACTTCCGCATCGCCGCGAAGGCCGCGGAGGAGGACGAGTGGGGCGAGTGGTCGGCGCCCGCCTCGCTGACGGTGAAGCATCACGACCTGCGCGTCGCCTTCGCCTTCGCCGGCGTCGGCGCGGTTCTCTTTCTGTGCATCGTCGCCTTCGTCGTCGTGGCGCCCAAGCGAGTGGAGGCGTAAGTGACGGGCGCGGTGCTCTCACCCAACGTCGGATGGATCCTGATCTCGCTTCTGGGCGTGATCTGGGTAGCGCTCGGGATCTACTGGGGACGCAAGGCCAAGAGCCTCGACGGCTTCATGGTCGCCGGGCGAAACGTCGGGCTCGCGCTCGGCACGGCGACCGCCGTCGCCACGTGGATGACCTCCAACACCACGATGCTCGCGCCGCAGTTCGCGCTCGAGCTCGGCGTCTGGGGCATGCTCGCCTACTCCACGGCGGCCTTCGGGCTGTTTCTCTTCGCCCCCATGGCCAGGCGCATCCGGGAGGTGATGCCCAACGGCTACACCAGCGTCGAGTTCATGCGCCTGCGCTACGGCAAGACCGCCTACGCCGTCTTCCTCGTCATCTCGCTCTTCTACTCGCTCACCTGGATGGTCTCGATGGGCATCGCCGGGGGCATCCTCCTCGAAGCGCTCTCGGGCATCCCCTACGTCTACGGGATGAGCATCATCCTGCTCGTCTGCGTGATCTACACGCTCTTCGGCGGGCTCTTCGCCGTCATCGGCACCGACTTCATCCAGAGCTCGATCATCCTCTTCGGGGTCGTCGCGGTCGCCCTCGCGGTCATCAACCAGACCTCGCTCGAGGAGATCCACGCGAGCCTCGTCGAGCGAAGGCCGATGCTCCTAAGCGCGCTCTTCCCGGCGGCGATCATCGCGATCTTCAACAACATGCTCTTTGGCATCGGCGAGATCTTCCACTCCAACGTCTGGTGGAGCCGCGCCTTCGCCATGCGCGAGGGCGTCGGCACGAAGGCCTACGCGCTCGCCGGGCTGCTGTGGCTCCCGATCCCCGTCGTCGCGGGGTTTCTCGGGCTCGCGGCGCCCGCGATGGACGTGAACGTCGTCCGCCCCGACACGGTCGGCCCGATCGTCGCCGCGGCGACGCTGGGCGAGGTCGGCGCGATCCTCGTCTTCATCGTCGTCTTCTGCTCGCTCGCCTCGAGCATTGACAGCCTGCTCGCCGCGACGAGCGACGTCGTCACCACCGAGGTCGTCCGCCCGCTCTTCTTCCGCGATGCGAGCAAGGAGAAGCTGCGCCTCGTCGCCGGCTTCGTGATCGCGTCGATCGGCCTGCTCACGTGGATCGCGTGCCTGCCGTGGCCGGCGCTGGGGACGTTCCTGCGCGAGGACGGCGCCGACTTCTACGAGACGGTCATCGAGTTCGGCCAGCCGGTCGGAACGCTCGCGACCGTGCTCTTCTTCGCGGGCCCGCTCGTCGGCTCGACGATCTGGCCGATCCTCACCGGGCTCTACATGAAGCGGGCCAGCGGCAAGGGCGCAGTGGCGGCGATGATCGCGGGAACCGCCTGCGGCCTGATCGCCTACTTCGAGATCGGGTGGTACGCGGCGACGCTCGTCGGGACCGGCGTGTCCTTTGCGATCACCGCCCTGACGGTCTGGCTCCTGCCGGCGACCTTCGAGTGGTCCCGCCTCTCGGACCCCGACTTCGAGGGCGCCGGCGCGAACCCGGAGACCGCGTCATGACGCTCTTTCCCGCCTGGCTGTTCGTCGTTCTCATCTACGCGGGGATCGTGCTCGCCTCGGGCGGTTTCATCACGCTCCTGGCGCTCTTTCTTCGCGACATGAAACGAAAGAACATCTGGTGAGCGCTATCCTTTCTCTCACGTCACCCACGCCCGAAAGCGACCCGACGCGATGACCACGCTTCACGATCTGCCCTACGGCGCCAACTCGACCGGCCTGAAGCTCGACCCGCGCGAGCTGCTCGACGCGCACGATCGGGAAATCGACTTCGCCCTGCTCGACGCCTGCGCCGGACGCTCGGTCGTCAGCGCGTGGGACTTCTCGCGCGAAGAGGTGGTCGAGCAGGCGAAGCTCGCCGCGCTCCTCGAGAGCACCCGCGTCGAGATGCGAAAGCCCCTCGACGGAAAGATCGTCATCACCGCGTTCTTCGAGCCCTCCACCCGCACCCGGCTCTCCTTCGAGAGCGCGATCGAGCGCCTCGACGGCAAGGTCCTCTCCGTGCCCGACGGACAGCACACCGGCGCCGCCAAGGGCGAGTCCCTCGGGGACATCGGCGAGATGTTCAACACCTACGGGGACGCCGTGGTCATGCGCCACACCAAAACCGCCTCCGTCGACGAGATCCGCGTCAACCTCACCCGGCCCCTCGTCAACGCCGGCAACGGCTCGGGGCACCACCCCTCCCAGGCGCTGCTCGACTGGTACGCCATCTTCAAGTGGCGCCCGCAGCTCTCCCTCCCCTCGCCAAGCGAGAGCGACCGGATCCACATCGCCATCGTCGGCACCCCGGGCAACATGCGCGCCGTCAAGAGCTTCCTGCACGTCGCCCTCAAGCTCCCCGAGGCCGTCCGCCAGATCACCGTCGTCAGCGAGATGGCCGACCCCTTCGGCTCCGGCCTCCGCCCCGAGATCGACGCCTCGCGCGTCCCCGTCCGGGTCGCCCACAACCTCGGCGCTCTCGAGGATCTCGACATCATCTACATGAACTCCATCGCGCTGCTCGGCGACAGCTACAAGCAGCTCGATTCCAAGTTCCGCCTGACCTCCGCGAGCGGGCTCGATCCCAAGACCGTCGTCATGCATCCGCTCGCGCGGCGCGACGAGCTCGACACCAGTCTCGACGCAACCGATCACAACCTGTACTTCGCGCAGGCGGCCGGAGCGGTCTTCTCCCGCCAAGCGCTGCTCGTGAGCGTGTTCGGACGGGCCGAGTGGCTCGAGGACCTTCTCACGACCTGACGAAAGAGAGCACCCACCGTGTGCGGCATCACCGGATTCTGGCGACCAAACGCCGAGCGCGCGACGGCCGAGACCTCGCTGCGCTGCATGATGGACACCCTTCACCACCGCGGGCCCGACGGCTCGGGCGTGCACGTCGACGACGAGCGCGGTCTCTTCATGGGCCACACCAGGCTCTCGATCATCGGCCTCGAAACCGGCGCCCAGCCGCTCGTCTCCCAGGGCGACCGGCTCGTGCTCACCGTCAACGGCGAGTTCTACGACTACAAGCGCATCCGCGCCCGGCTCGCCTGCGACGGCGAGCGCTTCCAGACGCGCTCGGATTCCGAGATCGCCATCCCCCTCTACCGCCGGTACGGCCTCGACTTCGTCCACCACCTGCGCGGCGAGTTCGCGATCGCCATCTTCGATCCGCAGAAGCAGCGCCTCGTCCTCGTCCGCGATCGCTTCGGCGTCAAGCCCCTCTACTACCGCTTCACGGGCGACGAGCTCTTCTACGGCTCGGAGGTCAAGTCCATCGTCGAGCACCCGGACGTGCCCGCCGAGCTCGACTCCCGCGCCGTCATCAACCAGATGATGCAGGTCATGGTCCCGGGCACGACCTCCTACAAGGGCGTCGAGACGCTCCAGCCCGGGCACATGCTCATCATCGAGAAGGACGGCGACCGCCTCCGCAAGAAGACCGTCCAGTACTGGGACTTCGAGTTCCCCGCCGCCAGCGAGCACCAGCGCGAGATCGATCCCGACGTCTGCGTCGAGGGCGTCCGGGACATCCTGCTCGACTCCGTCGTCACCCGTCTCGAGGCCGACGTGCCCGTCGGGTGCTACCTCTCGGGAGGCATCGACAGCTGCTCCATCCTCGGCATCGCCACCGCCGTGCAGCAGTCCCACGTCAAGGCCTTCACCATCAGCTTCGAGCACGAGAGCTACGACGAGCTCGCCATCGCCAGGGAGATGGCTGAGGAAACGCAGGCCGAGCAGGAGGTGCTCCGTCTCGGCGCCGACGAGCTCTACGGGGAGAGCTTCGAGACCGTCACGCGTCACGCCGAACGCACCTTCTACAACACACTCGCCGTCGCCAAGTGGCACATGAGCAAACGCGTCCGCGAGTGCGGCTACAAGGTCGTCGTCACCGGTGAGGGCTCCGACGAGCTCTTCGGCGGGTACCCCTTCTTCAAGCGCGACCTGCTCCTGCACGCCCCCGAGGACGCCGGCGAGGCCTCCGGCAAGGAGCTCGACATCTTCCGCGGGGCCATCCTCGCCGAGGAGCGCCAGCATCACCGGGCGTGGGACGAGCTCTGCGGCTTCACCCCCTCGTGGATCCAGCCATGGATGATGACCCTCTCGGTCATCCGCCCGCTGCTCTCACAGAAGGTCCGCGACGAGACCGAGGGCTACGACCCCATCGCCGCGATCGCCGAGACGATCGACCCCGACAAGGTCCGCGGGCGTCACCCGCTCGACATCGCCCAGTACACCTGGTCAAAGACCATGCTCGAGGGCCAGATCCTCACCTGGGGCGGCGATCGCGTGGACATGGCGAACTCGATGGAGTCCCGCCCGGCGTTCCTCGATCACAACCTCGCGGAGTTCGCGGTGCGCGTCCCCCCGAACCTGCGCATCAAGGACGGCGTCGAGAAGTGGGTGCTCCGCGAGGCGATGCGCGGCGTGCTGCCCGAGGTGCTCTACAAGCGCGAGAAGTTCGCCTTCATGGCGCCCCCCGCGCACACCAGCGAGACCAAGACGTCCGGGCTGCAGGACCTCGCGAACAAGTGGATCCCGCCCGAGCGCGTCGAGGCCGACGGGCTCTTCGACCCCGAGGCCGTCGCGCTCTTCGTCCGCGAGCAGCAGACCGACGACCCGATGCTCGCGCGCCGGCACGACATCATCCTGAACCATCTCATCCAGCTTCAGATCCTGAGCGAGACCGCCCGCGAGGCGTCCGCGGTCGGGGCCTGATCGCTCACACTCCAGGAGGCCCTCCGCAAGGCCGCTCAACGACCCACGGGGTCGGGCGCGGTGCGCCCAGAAAGGCAACGAACCCTTGATTCAACGATCCGATCCGCCCAAGTACCAGCCCATCACCCTCCGCTCCGTGAGCAAGATCCCGCAGTGGCGGGCGATGGATCCCGAGCAGCGCGAAGCCATCGAGGTCGTCTCGCACGTCCTCCCCTTCCGCACCAACAAGTACGTGATCGACGAGCTCATCGACTGGGACTCGGTTCCGGACGATCCGATGTTCCAGCTCACGTTCCCGCAGCGCGGCATGCTCTCGGATCGTCAGTTCATCATTGTGCGCGACCTGCTCCGCAACGAGGCGCCCAAGGAGAAGCTCGACGCCGCCGTCGAGAAGATCCGCCTCGAGCTCAACCCCCACCCCGCCGGGCAGATGACCCACAACGTGCCCCGCGTCGACGGCGAGGCCATCCCCGGGGTCCAGCACAAGTACCGCGAGACGACGCTCTTCTTCCCGAGCCACGGGCAGACCTGCCACGCCTACTGCACCTTCTGCTTCCGCTGGGCGCAGTTCGTCGGCATGGAGGACATGAAGTTCGCCAGCAAGGAGGGCGACCAGCTCGCCGCCTACGTCCGCGCGAACCCGAACATCACCGACGTGCTCTTCACGGGCGGCGACCCGATGGTGATGAAGTCCAAGATCTTCGCCCGCTACATCGAGCCGCTCCTGGATATCGAGCACCTCGACACCATCCGCATCGGGACCAAATCCGTCGCCTACTGGCCGCAGCGCTACGTGACCGACAAGGACGCCGACGAGCTGCTCGCGACGTTCGAGCGCGTCGTCAAGAGCGGCAAGCAGCTCGCCCTGATGGGCCACTACACGCACCCCGTGGAGCTCTCGACCAACGTCGCGCAGGACGCGGTGCGGCGCATCCGCTCGACCGGCGCGAACGTGCGCATGCAAAGCCCCGTCGTCCGCAACGTCAACGACAGCGCGGGCGTGTGGACCGACCTCTGGCGCTCGGGCGTCCGCCTCGGAGCCATCCCCTACTACATGTTCGTCGAGCGCGACACCGGCGCCCGCGGCTACTTCGAGATGCCGCTCGTCCGCTGCTGGAACATCTTCCGCAACGCCTACCAGCGCGTCAGCGGCATGGCCCGCACCGTCCGCGGGCCGTCGATGTCCTGCTTCCCCGGCAAGTGCCACATCCTCGGCGTCACGCAGATCGCCGGCGAGCAGGTCTTCGCCCTCGAGTTCCTCCAGGCCCGCGAGCCCGATCTCGTCCGCCGGCCCTTCTTCGCGAGGTACAACCCGAAAGCGACGTGGTACGACCAGCTCGAGCCCTACGCCGAGAGCGACCGCGACTTCTTCATCGCTCCCGAGAGCGCGGCGCCGACGATCGACCTGACGGTCGAGTCCCGCCGGCCCGAGAGCAACTAGCGGGAGCCCCGTATGCGTCGGATCCGGGTTCCGGAGCGGATGGACGACCCGGACCTCCCGGAGGCCGAGCACCGGAGCGCGCTGCGCGGACTCGCGAGGCTCAACCGGCTCAGCGGGGGCGCGGGCGCCGTCTGGCGCGAGGCCGGGCTCGCCGCGGCCGAGCGCTCCAGCCCCGTGCGCGCTCTGGACGTCGCCACGGGCTCGGGCGACATCGCGCTGGACCTCGCCCGCCGCGCGCGGCGAAGCGGCGTCCAGATCGAGTGGACCCTCTGCGACGTGAGCGAGGTCGCGCTCCAGCGCGCGCGCGAGCGCTTCGACGCGGCCGGCGTCGCGTGTGAGACGATCCGAGCCGACGCCCTCGCCGACGATCTCCCGGAGGGGTTCGCGCTGGTCGCCTGCGGCCTGTTCCTGCACCATCTCGACCCGCGGGACGCCGCGCGGCTGCTCGAGCGGCTCGACCGCGCGGCGAGCGGGCGCGTGGTGGTCAGCGACCTGCGCCGGACGCGGCTGAATCTTCTCGCGGCGATTGTGGCGAGCCGCGTCGTGACCCGCTCGCCGGTGGTCCGCTTTGATGCGCCGGCTTCGGTGCGGGCGGCGTACACTTGCGCTGAGATTGGAAAGATCGCGGCAAGCGCCGGCCTCTCGGACGTTCGAATCCGGCGCGCCTGGCCGCAGCGAATGACCCTGACGTGGGAGACGACCTGACACACGACGACGCCGCGCCGCCCGTGCGATCGACGCTCGAGCCGGGCGCGATTTCCGATCGCGCCTGGGACGCGGTGGTGATCGGCGCAGGGCCGGCGGGATCGATCGCGGCGCGGGGGCTCGCCGAGGGCGGGCGGCGCGTGCTGCTCGTGGATCGCTCGCGCTTTCCCCGCGAGAAGGTGTGCGGGTGCTGTCTGGCGCCGGCGGGGATCGCGACGCTCGAGCGGCTCGGCCTCGAGGGCGCGACGGCGGGCGCGGCCTCGATGCGCGAGCTCGAGCTTCGCTGCGGCGATCGACTGGCGCGCCTCAACCGGCGCGGCTACCGCGTGATCTCGCGCGGCCTGCTCGACGCGCGCCTCGCCGCGGCGGCGCAAGACGCGGGCGCCGAGATCCTGCTTGGCGCCTCGGCCCGCGCCGAGCCCGGCGGGCGCGTTCGGATCGACGCGGGCGGCGATTCGTTTCGGCTCACGAGCCCGGCGGTCGTCGCGGCCGACGGGATCGGGGGGATCAGCCTGCGCGAGATTCGGGAGATGCGGTGGCGGGTGTCGAAGCGGTCGCTGCAGGGCGCGGGGGCGACGCTCGAGCGGGCGCCGGTGGAACTGCCGACGGGCCGGGTGGTGATGTGCTGCGGGCGCGAGGGGTACCTCGGCCTTGTGCGGCGCGAGGACGGGACGGTCGACGCGGCCATGGCGGTCCGGCCCGAAGCGATGCGCGAGCTCGGGGGCCCCGCGGGAGCGGCGGCGCGCCTGATCGAGAGCTGCGGCGGCGACGCGGCGCCGGCGAGCGGCGAGCGGGACCGTCTTTGCGATCGGCGACGCCGCCGGGTACCTCGAACCCTTCACGGGCGAGGGGATGAGCTGGGCGATCGAGAGCGGCGCGGAGGCGGCGCGTCTGCTTCGCTCGGCGCCGATCGGCGCGGGCGGGCTCGACAGGGCTTGGCGGCGACGCATGGCCCGGGCGCGTCGGCGCCGCTGGGCGTGCGCCATGGTCGCGGCGGCGCTGCGCTCGCCGAGGACGGTGCGGGCAGATCGGAA
>CAZXGT010000046.1:0-15168 GCA_964639935.1 uncultured Phycisphaeraceae bacterium | reverse complement strand
AGGCGAAGTTGTCGTCGGCGAGGACCAGCTCGGCGGCCTCCTTGGCGGCCTCGCTTCCCTTGAGACCCATGGCGATGCCGGCGTCGGCCCGCTTCAGCGCCGGCGCGTCGTTCACGCCGTCTCCGGTCATCGCGACCGTCATGGAATGCGACTGAAGCGCGGACACCAGGCGAAGCTTGTGCTCCGGGCTCGTGCGTGCGAAGACGTCGGTCTCGAGCACGGCCGAGGCGAGGGCGGGGTCGTCCATCCGGTCGAGATCGACGCCGGTCAGGACGCGGTCGTGGGATTTCAAACCGACCTGGCGCGCGATGGCCGCGGCGGTCCTGGTGTGATCGCCGGTGATCATCTTGACGCGGATGCCGGCCGCATGGCACTCGGCCACCGCGTCGATGGCCTCGGGACGCGGCGGGTCGATCAACCCCACGAGGCCCAGGAGCGTGAGCGAGCCCTCCACGTCGTCGAAGTCGATCGTTCGTTGTTCTGGCTCGAGCGTGCGCGCGGCGATCGCGAGGACGCGCTGGCCGCGTTCGGCGATGGCGTCGGCCTGTTCGGTCCAGAAGGCGCGGTCGATCGGCTCGTCCGCATCGGGACCAGCGCGGTGCGCGCGGCACATCGCGAGGACGCGCTCCGGAGCGCCCTTGACGGAGGCGACGGCGCGCCCTTCCGGATCCCGATCGAGCGTCGCCATGAAGCGGTGTCGCGCGTCGAAGGGGATGGCGTCGGCGCGCGACCAGCCGGCGAGTGAGGACGGGTCGACGCCCGCCCGTCTCGCCAGCGCGAGCAGGGCCCCTTCCATCGGGTCGCCCTCGATCCTCCATCCGCCCTCGTGGCGGTGCAGGGCTGAGTCGTTGCAGAGCGCCCCGGTTCGGACGAGCTCCTGAAGCGTCGCATTGCGATCCGGATCGATCGGCTCATCGCCATCGAGGAACCGCCCGACGGGCTCGTAGCCGAGCCCTTCCACCGACAGCGAGCCGGCGCTCGTGACGACGGAGGCGACCATCATCTTGTTCGTTGTGAGCGTGCCGGTCTTGTCGGTGCAGATCACCGACACCGACCCGAGCGTCTCGATGGCCGGCAGTCGGCGCACGATGGCGTTTCGCGCCGCCATGGCGCGGACGCCGACCGCGAGCGTGATGGTGAGGATCGCCGGCAGCCCCTCGGGGATCGCGGCGACCGAGAGGCCGACGACGGCCATGAAGATCTCGGCGAAATCCTGGTTCTGAACGAAGTAGCCGAAGGCGAGCAGCGCGCCGGCGATGGACAGGATGAGAACCGTCAGCCAGCGCGCGAAGGCGTCCATCTGACGCACAAGGGGCGTGGTGAGTTTCTGAACCTCTGAGAGCATCCCGCTGATGCGTCCGATCTCGGTGGCGGCGCCTGTGGCGATTACCACGCCGCGACCCTGACCGGTCGTAACAAGCGTGCCGCTGAAGGCGACGCAGGTTCGGTCGCCAAGCGCCGCGTCGGGCGCCACCGGCCCGGTCCGCTTGTCGACCGGCACCGACTCGCCGGTCAAAATGGCCTCGTCGATCTGAAGCCCGTGCGCATGGGTGAGGCGGAGGTCGGCGGGGACCTTGTCGCCGGCCTCGAGCAGGACGATGTCGCCCGGAACGACGGTCTCGCCGGGCACGGATCGCCGGACGCCTGCGCGGATGACCGAGGCGCGGGGCGCGAGCATCTCGCGGATGGCGTTCATCGCCGTTTCCGCCTTGCCCTCCTGGATGAAGCCGATCACGGCGTTGGCCAGCACGACCGCGAGGATGACGAAGGTGTCGATCCAGTGTTCGAGCGCGGCGGTGATCACGGCCGCGCCGAGCAGCACGTAGATCAGCACGTTGTGGAACTGCAGAAGGAATCGCGCCAGCGCGCTGGGCCGTCTGGGCGGAGGCAGGCGGTTCGGACCGTGAGCCCGGAGCCGCGACGCCGCCTCGTCCTCGCTGAGGCCCTCAGGCGAGGCGCGCAGCTCGGTCAGCGCGTCGCTCGCCTCGCGGTCGTGCCAGTGGGGACTGGAGCCTTGGTCATCCGATGCAAGCATGGCGGTTTCGATGACGCCTGAGCGAGAGAACAAATCGCTCGCGGCCGCCACGTCAGGTCAGGAGCTTCTCGACATCCTCGGCAGAGAGCACGCGGCCGCTGGACCTGACTTCGCCATCGATCGCAAGGGCCGGCGTCATCATGACGCCGCGAGCCATGATGTCATCCATTTTCTCGACCTTGATGATCTCGGCATCCAAGCCGAGACGATCGACGGCCTCCCGGGTCGAGCTTTCGAGAGATTTACACTTTGCGCACCCGGTGCCGAGGATTTCGATCTTCCTGATAGCCATGGCTTCTCCTTCGTGTGAGTACTCAGAACAGCGCGCCGTAAGCCAAGCCCGCGACGGTCGAACCGACGATCACGATGGCGGCGTACGCGACAGTTTTCTTTCCGCCGATGACGCTCCTGATGACGAGCATATTGGGTAGGGAGAGCGCCGGCCCCGCGAGCAGCAAGGCGAGAGCAGGCCCCTTGCCCATCCCCGAAGCAATAAGACCCTCAAGAATCGGCACCTCGGTGAGTGTGGCGAAGTACATGAACGCGCCGACGACCGAGGCCCCGACATTCGCACCGAGGCCGTTGCCTCCGACCGCCCGTTCGACCCATTCGGGCGGGACGAGCCCCCGGCTTCCGGGCCCGCCGAGGAGTATCCCCGCGACGAACACGCCCCCGATGAGCAGCGGCGTGATGAGCTTGGCGTAGCCCCAGGTCTGCGCCCACCACTCGCGCCCCTGATCGCCGGCTCCGGGCATCAGCAGGCAGAGCCCGACAATCCCTACCGCAAATGGGACATCTGGCACGGATGGGAAGAAGAACGCGACGGCGCCGACTGCGCAGCCAACCGCGATCAAACCGACCGGTGGGAACGCGAACCACCGCCACAGCGTCAGCGCCATGGGCACGGCCGCACCGATCGTCAGCGCCCACTTGTTCGCGTGCAGGAAGTGCCACACCCCGTCCGCGTCGGGCGCGCCGCTCCAGTTCGCGAAAACCAGGACAGCGACCATCAGACCGAAGAGCGCGACGAGTTGGTGCAGCGGGCGGGCCTCGCCCGCGTCGGGCGCGATGAAAGCGGGCGCGGGCTCGCCGTCCTTCTTCGGGCGCTCGAAGATCGCCGCCATGAGAAGTCCGACGAACACGCTGAAGACGACCGCGCCGAGAGCGCGCGCAAGCCCGATCTCTGCGCCCAGCACGCGGGCGGTCAGGATGACCGCCAGGACGTTGATCGCCGGGCCCGCGTACAGGAAGGCCATCGCCGGGCCAAGACCGGCGCCCATCCGATAGATCCCGGCGAACAACGGGAGCACCGTGCATGAGCAGACCGCGAGCACGCATCCGGAGGTCGCGCCGACGCCGTAAGCCGAGGGCTTGCTCGCTTCCGGACCGAGGTATTTCAGAATCGCGGCCTTGTCCACGAAGGCCGCGATTGCGCCGGCGATCACGAACGCGGGCAAGAGGCACAGAATGACGTGCTCACGCGCGTACCACTGCGTCAGGCGAAGCCCCTCACCGACCGCCCGCTCCACCGGCTCTGAACCGATGGGCAGGAGATACACGCCGAGAAAGAGCCCGACGAGCGAGGCGAGCTTGATCCACTCTCGACGCCCCATCAGCTGCGTCCTGCGCGCGGGACTGCTTGATACGAGCGAGCCCGTCGGCCAAGTCTCTTCCCGGACGCTCCTGCGGCGACCGGCGACTCGTTGAGGTCAATCTCCATCGCATGATCCTACCGGCTTACGGTCGACTCAAGCAGGTCGGAACACGCGGAAAAGACCACCGGAGGCGTTCCGGCCGAGCCGGTCGTAAGCGGAGGCTGTTGAACACTCCCCACCGTCGGGCTAGCGTTGCAGAGAAGTGCCCCGTCCGGTCGCCGCCGATTGTTGAGGTGCATCATGAAGACGTTGAAGCGTTGTGCGTCGGCGGGTCTCTGCGCCGCTGCGTTGATGACGGGGTGCCAGTCCATGACGGGGCCGGAGGCGTTGCCGCTGGTTCGGTACGGGTCGATGCACGAGGCCATCGGTCAGCGGCAGGACGAGGGGCGCGTTGCGGTCGAAGACGTCGCACGAACGGACAGCATGTACGCGGTGGGCGCGCTCGCGGGGCTGACGGGAGAGGTCACGATCATCGACTCGGTCGTCACGGCGTCCTCGGTGGGACCGGACGGGTCGGTCCGCCCAGCCGCCGGAGAGAATCTGGAGGCGGCGCTTCTTGTTGGTCAGGCGGTCGAGTCGTGGATGACGGTTGAGGCGTCGTATGGCGTTCCGCAGGAGCGTTTCGACGCCTGGGTCGCTCGCGCCGTTGCGGAAGCCGATCTCGATGATGCGGTTCCGCTGATGTTCGTCATCGACGGGGAGTTCACCGATGTCCACCTGCACGTGATCAACGGCGCCTGCCCGGTTCACGCCCGCATCAAGGGCCTGACGCTTGATCCGGCGAGCGCGCCGTATGAGCTGGAGACGGACCGCATGCGCGGGACTCTCGTCGGCGTCTTTGCGCCCGATGCGGTCGGCACGCTCACCCACCCCGCGACCAGCACGCACGCCCATCTCGTCTTCGTGGATCCGACCTCGGGCCAGCGCGTCACGGGTCACCTGGAGCGGGTCGGCGTGTCGGCCGGCGCGCGGCTCCGGCTTGCGGCGCCGAGGTAAGGCGCGCGTCGGGAGGAGAGGTCATGGACGTCACGATTGGATCGACGACGATCGAGCTCGTGCAGGGCGACATCACGGAGCAGCGCGACATCCGGGCGGTTGTGAACGCGGCGAACGCGGCGCTGATGCCCGGGGGCGGCGTGGCGGGAGCCATCCACCGGGCCGCAGGGCCGCAGCTCGCGGAAGCGTGCGGCCCGCTGGCGCCCATCGGTCCCGGTGAGGCGGTCGTCACCGAGGCGTTCGATCTTCCAAACGACTTCGTCGTTCACTGCTTGGGTCCGGTCTACCGGTCCGACGAGCCCGCCGCGGAGCTGCTCGCCTCGTGCTACACCGAAGCGCTGAGGCTCGCGGAGGCTCGTGAGATCGAGTCGATCGCGTTCCCGGCGATCTCGACCGGCGCGTTCGGCTATCCGATGTCCGACGCGGCCGATATCGCAGTGAGGACAGCCGCGCGAACGGCCCCGACGCTCGAGCATGTCCGGCGCGTCCGGTTCGTTCTCCTGGGCGACGCGGCGTATGAGATGCATCTGGCGGCGCTGCGCGGGGCCGTTGCACCAGAGCGGGGCGGCTGAGAGCCCGGGGCGTGTGTCGCCGCGCGCCGCTTCGAGAAGACACGCCGAGACGCCGCCGGTCGTCCTTTCAAGCTGTAGTATTGAATGGATGTGATTCACGACGGCTTTGAATGCGGGGGTATGGAATGCATGAGTTTCGAGCGGGCGACGCGCTTCTGGTGATCGACGTGCAGCGCGACTTTTGTCCGGGCGGGCGTCTGGCGGTCGAGGGCGGCGACGAGGTCGTGCCGGTGCTCAACCGGTGGATCGAGTCGGCCGAGCGCGCGGGCGCGCCGATCTACGCCTCGCGAGACTGGCATCCGGAGGGGCACGCGTCGTTCGAGGAGCGGGGCGGCTCGTGGCCGGAGCACTGCGTGCAGGGGACCGATGGGGCCGAGTTTCATCCCGATCTGAGTCTCCCTGAGCGAACGCGGATCATCACCAAGGGAAGCCTTCCCGAGACGGATCAGTACTCCGCGTTTGATCGAACCGGTCTCGGAGCGGAGATGCGCCGCGCGGGGGTTGAGCGCGTGTGGCTTGGCGGTCTGGCTCTCGAGGTGTGCGTGCGGGCGAGCGCGCTGGACGCCGCAGAAAAGGGCTTTGAGACACACCTGATTCGCGACGCGTGCCGCGCGATCGACGCCGAGCCGGGCGACGGCGAGCGGGCCATTGAGGACATGCGCCGGGCCGGCGCCAAGATCGAAGAGACGGACGAATGACCGACGACCGCACCCTGGAGCACCCGGCGCGCTCGGCGCTATTCACCGATCTGTACGAGCTGACCATGGCCCGGGCGTACGACGCCGAGGGCATGAACGCGGAGGCGGTCTTCGAGCTGTTCTTCCGGGAGTTGCCGGCGACGAGGAACTACGTCGTCGCCGTCGGGATCGAAAGCGTGCTCGACGCGCTCGAGGCGTTCGAGTTCAGCGAGTCGGATCTCGAGTACCTGGGCGGGCTTGACGAGTTCTCCGCGCCGTTCCTCGAGCGGCTTCGGTCGCTTCGGTTCACCGGCGACGTCGACGCGATGGCCGAGGGGACGCCCGTCTTCGCCAACGAGCCGATCGTGCAGGTTCGGGCGCCGATGATCGAGGCGCAGCTCGTTGAGACGCTCGTGCTCAATCAGATTCACTTTCAGAGCGTGGCGGCGACAAAGGCGGCGCGGGTCGTGCGGGCGGCGCAGGGGCGGAACGTCGTGGATTTCGGATCGAGGCGAGCGCACGGCTATGACGCGGCCCTCAAGGTCGCGCGGGCGAGCTACCTCGTCGGCGCGGACGGAACCTCGAACGTTCTCGCCGGCAAGATCTACGGCGTCCCGGTCTTCGGCACGATGGCCCACTCCTACATTCAGGCGCACGACGACGAGGCCGAGGCGATGGAGGCCTTCGCTCGCCTCTATCCGGAGACCACGCTTCTGGTGGACACCTACGACACCATCAGCGGCGTGAAGAAGATGATCGAGCTGGCCCGGCGCTGGGGCGAGCGGTTCCGCGTGAAGGCGATCCGACTCGATTCCGGCGATCTCGGCGAGCTGGCGAAGCGTTCACGGACGATGCTCGATGAGGCCGGCCTTGGCGACGTGACGATCTTCGCCTCGAGCGGGCTCGACGAGCGCGAGATCGCGAGGCTGCTCGAGCGCGGCGCGCCGATCGACGGCTTCGGCGTCGGCACCAGGCTCGCGGTGTCCGAGGACGCGACGGACCTCGACATGGCCTACAAGCTGGTCGAGTACGACGGGCGCCCCCGCATGAAGCTCTCGACCGACAAGACGATCTACCCCGGACGCAAGCAGGTCTTCCGCCTGAGTGAGGGCGGCGAGATGAGCCGCGACGTGATCGATGTTTCGGGCGAGGAGCCGGGCGGCGAGCCGCTCCTTCAGCCCGTCATGCGAGGCGGCAAACGGCTGAGCGAGCGCGCGCCGCTCGAGCGACTGCGAAGCGAAGCGCTCGGCCGTTTGGATCGCCTTCCGGCTCGACTGAGATCGCTCGAGCCGGCTGACCCCCCCTACCCGGTTGAGATCGGCGAGCGCCTCCGCGATCGTCTCGCGTCGCTCGAAGAGACGCTTGCGCAGGCCGAGACGTCGCGCGAGGATCAGAGCGCAGGATCACGCGGCGGGTGAACGCCTCGGGAGCCGCCGGCGCGCGCTTCGCCGGGGATCGTGTTCTGCAGTTCGCCCGCCCGAACGCATCGCGGCCTCGATCATCCTGATGCGCTCGTCTCGGACCGGCGGGGTCGAGCGTACTTGGGGTCGGTTCCGGGCGGAGCGTCAGGCGCACAGGCTGCATGTGCCCCAGAGCGAGAGCTCGTGCCCGGCAAGCGTGAAGCCGGGAGGGAGCATGCGATGGAGCCCGCCGGGGCAGGCGTCGACATCGAAGACGCGGTCGCACTTCTCGCAGCGGAAGTGGTGGTGGTGTGTGGCGGCGACGGCGGCGGGCTCGTACCGGTCGGGCTGGCCCGGCACGATGACCGGAGCGATGAGGCCGTCATCCCGCAAACGATTCACGACCCGGTAGACGGTTCGCAGGCCGAGGCTTGGAACGTCTCGGCCCGCGTGGTCATGGATCTCCTGCACCGAGAGCGGACGGCCCGCCGACTCGATCGCCTCCCGGATGGCCCGCTGCTGCGTGGTATCGCGTCGCGTCATCGATCATGACCTCCACGCGACTTTATACACATCGCTGCGCGCTGAGAGCGGCCGCTCGTCCCATTCGAGCTCGTAGGATCGCGCCTCGCGCCGAAAGTAGGTGAAGAAATCGACCAGAGAGCAGCCCTCCGGTCCCGCTTCGATGTGGTGGATGTTGTCTCGATCCCGAGAGAGTGTCGAGAGCTCGCCCTGCCCGAGCGTTGCGTCCTTGTTCTGTTGGATCAGGAAGTCCTCGCCAACCGGCGGGACCTCGCCGGCGGCGATGTCGAGGGGCTTGCCGTCCGGCTGAACGATGTCGAAGTTTCGGCAGCGGACCGCGCCCTCGGTGCAGAGCAGCGCGCCGTTGTAGTGACGGTGATCGTGGAGGTGGATCTTCGAGCCGGGACGCATGCGGATGTCGAACACCACGATGGGAGGCATCCACGCGGCGGTGTTCATGCTCCAACCCGTTTCGCCTACGTCCCGCATCGCCCACGGGCGATCCGGCTTGTATCGAGAGAGGAGCATTGACACCGCGGCGAGATAGGACGATTCGTCCGGGCGATCGGCCGCGATCATCCGCTTCGCCTCCGGCCGAAGCCTCGCGGACAACTGCTCGATCGTGAGCCGCGCCGAAGCCGTCTCGTTGCTTTCCGGCCGACCTCTCGCGGTTGACGCGCATCCCGCCGCGAGCGTTCCTGCCAGTCCGGCGAAACCGATCTGGAGGATCCGTCGGCGCGTGATGGTCACTCCGGGAGAGATCTCTTCGCCGACCTCATGGTCCGCCATCGCATGGCGTTCGATCTCGTCGAGCGTCCAGAACTGCATCACTTGTCTCCTCTCTTTGTCGATGCGCCGGATGAAGCGTCCGCGTCAGCCCGAGTGAGCCTCCGCGGAACTCGGCGGCGGGCGGGCCGCTTCGAGATTCATCCGGTTGCAAGGCGGGATCGCGTCTGAATCAGCCCGAATCGCCCTCTACGCGCGGCCCTGACAATCACGAGCAGCGCGCCCGTACCGAGCGTCGCGGCGACGATCAGACCAACGGGAAGGCTTCCGCCCGCGATGGACACGCTCGCGCACTCGGCGCAGGCCGAGAGGGTTTCGGTCCCGAGGGCGGTGGTCGCTGAGCAGTTCGGGCAGCAGGTGGTCATGGGCGTCTCCTTATTGACAGTTTAGTGCTATTAGCGTACGGTCTTCCGCGCCCGTGTCAATGCGGTGTTTTCGGCGGTGGAGCCCGGACACCCGAAGCATCGGGCGGGACGAAGGAGATTCAGACCATGCAACGATTTTCGAACATCCTCGCCGCGGCGCTGACTGTTTGCGTGGCGGCGAGCGCTTCCGCGCAGCCGGTCATTTACGCCTCCGGGCAGCTGCTGACCCCCGGAGACCCCGGCATCCCGCCGGGAGAGCCAGGCCACGACGACACCCGCGAGAACTTCATCTACGAGATCAACGTGCTGACGGGCGTGGCGACCGCGGTGTCGCCCGTCACCACCGGGCTGCCCGCTGCGCTGGCCGGCACGCCCTCCGGCGATCTGTACGGTTTCTCGTCCGGACAGCTTGTCGAGGTTGATCCCTTCAGCGGGTCGAGAACCGACATCGGCGCGAACAACGGGCTGAGCTCGACGGCTTTTGACATCACCGGTTCGGGGCAGGGCTTTCTGATGCCCTTTGACGAGAGCTTCAACACTCAGCAGGTTCACACCATCGACCTGACGACCGGCGACGCGAACGCGCTCGGGTCCGCGAGCGCGGTGGGAGATGCGATCGATCTCTCGCGCGGAACCGCTCTGGGCACAGCGAACCCCTTCGTGATCAGTCTCGGATCGATTGGCGACACGCTCTACGGCGTGGACCTCGACACCGACAGCCTCATCGCCATCGACAGCGTCACGGGCGCGGCGGGGGTCGTCGGAACCGTCGGCGCCGTCGGGGCGGCCAACGGCGGCGGCTACTCCGGTTTCTCCGCCCTGACGGGCGTCGACGAGGATCTGGACGGCACGTTCGACGCGCTCTTCGGATCGGTGAACTTTTTCGACGGCGAACGTCTCGGCGGGATCGCCCGTTTCGACCTGGCGACGGGCGAATGGTCGCTCGTCGGCGCCAACGAAGGGGTCATCTTCTTCGGCTTCGGCTCCTCACCCGTGCCAGCGCCAAGCACGGCGGTCATGCTGGCCGCTGGGGGCGCGCTGGCAGGCCGTCGCCGCCGTTGACCTCGCGTCTCGGGCCCGCGACCGCGGGCTCGAGGCTTTTTCCGTGAGCCCGGAGCCGCGACGCTCCTGGTTGCGACATCACGCTTTTCAGCAGGGCGATCAGGCCCCGGTCCTGCGGAGCGCGGTCTGCGACGCGAGCCTCGGTTGATGCGGAGCGGCGAGCGCTAGCGAGCCGAGAGGCTCCAGGCGCCGCGCAGAGCCACGGCCGCCGCGAGCGCGATGCTCTGCAGCGCCACGACCGACTGCCCGGGCGGGAGGTCCCACTCGTAGGCGGCCCAGAGGCCGAGAGCCGCGGTCATGACCGCCGCGAGCGGGCTGGCGACGAGCAGGGTTCGCACCTCCCCGCAGAGCTGCTTGGCGATCATCACGGGCAGCACGAGACATCCGAAGGTGAACATCATCCCGGTCGATCTGACGCTCATCCCGATCGCCACGCCGCTGAGCACGGTGACGCCGAGATTCCACGCGCCGACGCGCAGCCCGATCGCCGCGGCCATGACGGGATCGGTGAGGAGCAGCACCACGGTCCGTCCGTGCAGGATGAGCGTCCCGACGATCGCCGCGAGGGTGATCCCGAAGAGAACGACGTCGCCCCATCGGGCGCCGACAACGGAGGATGCCTGCAGCTGCCGCGCGAGCTCCATGCCCGCCGGCGCATGGGAGAGAATCAGCGTGGCGCCGACGCCGGCGGCGATGAACACCCAGGCGATGAGCTCGTCGTTGTTGAGGCGGCCGCCGTGACCCCCGGTCTCTCTGCCGAGCGTGGCGACAAGCGCCGCCCCGACGGCGAAGAGGAGGACCAGCGCGTCGCCCCAGAGGCTCCCGTCGGCGCCGACCGCGCGAGCGCCGAACACCAGCGTAAAGAGCGCGAAGCCGAAGATCGCCGACTGCGAGACCGCCGCCGCGATAAACAGCTGGCGACGCGCGACGGCGTACACACCCAGGAGCGACAGAGCAGGGGCGGCCAGAAGCGTGAGACTGTACGGACGCCAAAAGAGCCCCCATGACGACGCGAACTCGATCAGACTCATGAGCCGGGCTCCGATGGCTTCCGTTCGAGGTCTGACGCCATCGCTCGACCGGGGCGCTCGCTCGCGCGGTGCGAGCGATCGAGCCGCAATCGGCCCTCGCCGTCGCGGCTGACCGACGCCGTCAGCCCGAAGGTCTCCTCGAGCTGCTCGCTCGTGAGAAGATCGTCGGCGCGACCCGACGTCACCCTTCCGCGGCGGAAGAACGCCACGTGCGTCGCGAGTCTGGCGGCCATGTCGAGATCGTGGGTCACGAGGACGACCGAGACGCCGAACGTCGCGTAGAGCTCGCTGAGGATCTCGACGACGGCGCTCGCCGACGTCGCGTCGAGCCCGGTCGTGGGCTCATCGACGATCAGGAGGCTCGGGTCCCGTATGAGGGCTCTGGCGACGAGCGTGCGCTGCCGCTGACCGCCGGAGAGCGACCAGACGCTCTGCCGCGCGAGTCTCGTGAGAGCGACAAGCTCGAGGATGTGGTTGAGGCGCCGTTGGCGGCTCTCTCGATCGGCGCGGATGCCCGCGAGCCCGGACAGCACGAACTCCCGGACCGACATCGGGAGCGTCGGGCTGAGCTCGATCCGCTGGGGCACGTAGCTGACCTTCCCGGCGCGGAACATCTCGCGTTGCCGCCGCAGCGCGCCGCGCCGGGGGCGCACGGCGCCGAGAAGCGCCTTGACGAGGGTGGTCTTTCCCTCTCCGTTGGGACCGAGAAAGCACCAGAACTCGCCAACCGCGACGTCGAGATCGACGTCGCGAAGCACATCCCGGCGGCCATAGCCGAGGGAGACGCCGCGCAAGGACATCAGCGGGCGAGTTTCACTTGGAGACTCCTGACGCATAACACACCCACCCGGTCGGCGCCGATCAGCGACTCGATTGATCGGCGTCGCCGGCCCGCTCGAGAGCCTCGAGAAGCGCCGTCGCGTTGTAGATGACGAACTCGAGATAGGTGTCGGTTCCGGCTCGGCTGCCGGGCACTTCGGCCATCGGGACGATGATCCCGCTGGTCTCGCGAGACACGAAGCGCGCGTGGCGGGGGTCGAAGTGTCCCGTCGTCAGGATCAGTCTCGCGCCGCGGTCCCGCATCTCGGCGACGAGCGCCTGAAGATGCTTCGGGGTGGGAGGCATCCCGGGCTCGGGCTCGAGATACCCAAGCGTGGTCAGCCCGTACCGACGCGCGAAGTACGGCCAGTAGTCGTGATCCCCGACGATCGGCGCGCCGCGGTGCTTGGCGAATCCGGCGAGGAAACCTGCGAGCTCGACGCTCACGCCTCGGCGGGCGAGGAACTCGTCGAATCGGTTGTTCTCGATGGCGATGGCGATCTCGTCGTAGTCGCCCGGCTCAAAGGCCGCGGCGAGCTCGGGGCCCGTCAGCGCGCTCATCACTTGCTCTGCGAACGCGCGATAGTTCTGCTCGAAGAGCTTGGCTCGCTCGGGCGCCAGCTCGGAGAGACGGCCGGCGACCGCTCGCGCCGCCCGGATCCCCTCGATGGGATCAAGCAGGTAGTGCGGGTTGTCGCCCTCGTGGAACGATCCCACGCCCCCCTCGTGCCCGGCGCCCGCGATCGAAACCATCGTCTCGGAGAGATCGAGATAGCCGGGGCTGCCCGGCGTGATCCGCTCGTTGTTCGCCTGCGCGACCAGACGCGGGAGCCAGGCTCGTTCCAGTCCGTGCCCGACGACGACGAGCAGGTCGGCGTCGCTCAGCTCCTCGACCATGCGACCCGAGGGACGGACCACATGAGCGTCGTGCCCCGCGCGAACAAGTCCGGCGACGGCGACGGCCTCGCCCCCGACCGCCTCGACGATCGTCCGCGCGTCGGACGATGTCGTCCGCACGTCGATCGGCGCCGCGGCGTGTGAGAGCCCCGGTGCGAGCACGCCCAAGAGCACGAGCGATCGCATCAGCCGGCTGATCAAACGGAGTCCGAAGCAGCGTGTCATTGTCGCCTCCTCCCGCTAGGGATTATGAATGATGACACGGTAGCCGGGCCCCGGCCTGATAACAATTGATTGCCATTAGCTCGCCCCACGAGGGGGCGCAAGCGGCGCGGAACTGGCGAGGCCCTGTCGGCTCTGGAATCGGCTGAAGACCACGGCCGCCTGACGCGAGGACCGACGCCCCGAGGAGTGTTCGGGTTCGGTGAAGCTTGCAGGGTCCAACCCGATTTGACAGGACAACGGCCGCCGCGGGATCTCTGGCCCAAGTCACTGCCCACTATGCATTTATAACCATATTTAGTCCCGGGGCCGGGCCGCGTCAGCCGGAGCGGGCGACCCGCCCGCGTCAGACCCGCCAGGGTTCGCACCGATGGGCTGGCGGATCGCCAACTAGCATTGCATCAAGGCGTCGCGGCTTGCGGGCGGAACGAGACGGCCCGGATCGAGAGGGGAGCGGATCGGTGATGGACGAGCAGGAGCAGGGGCATCTCTCACGGCGCGACGCGCTGAAATCCGCCGCGGCGGGCGTTCTCGGCGCCGGCGTCCTCGCCGGATCCGCGGTCGCACAGCCGAACCGGCGGGCGGGTCGCGGGCGCGCGGGGCGAGCGAAGAACGTGATCTTCCTGGTGGTCGACGGCATGTCGCAGGGCACCTGGACCATGGCGGACATGGCGGCGCGCAAGCGAGGCGAGCGGAGCGAGTGGGTCAGGCTCTACGAGCGCGGGGCGCCCATCACACAGTGCCTGACGCACTCGGCGAACTCGCACGTGACCGACTCGGCCGCGGCGGGGTGCGCCTGGGGCGCGGGCCAGCACATCAACAACAGGGCCATCAACGTCCACGGCGGGCGGGAGCTGGAGCCGATTTTCGTCACGGCCAAGCGGGCCGGCCTGTCGACCGGGTTGGTGACGACAACGCGGGTGACCCACGCGACCCCCGCCTCCTTCGTCGCCAACGCCCCCCACCGGAACATGGAAGGGCTGATCGGCGAGCAGATCATCAATCGCGGCGTGGACGTCGTGCTCGGCGGCGGCTCGACGTTCTTTGACTTGGAAGCGCTCGGACGCGACGGGCGGTACGCGGTGGCGACCGATGCGTCGGAGCTGCGCTCCAGCGCCCAGAACGGGGAGCGCCTGATCGGGCTCTTCACGCCGGGCCACATGGACTATGAGCTCGATCGGCCCGAGACGCAGCCGCACCTCCGCGAGATGTCCATGACAGCCATCGAGCGACTCTCGCGAGCGCCCGGCGGGTTCATACTCCAGATCGAGGCGGGCCGGGTCGATCACGCCGGGCACAGCAACGACGCCCCCGGCATCCTGTTCGATCAGATCGCGTTCGAGCAGACGATCAGCGACGTCATGAGCTGGGCGGACGGTCGCGACGACACGCTCGTGATCATCACGACGGATCACGGGTGCGCGGGCCCTGACCTGACGCTCTACGGGGACACCGGCAACCACGGATTCGATCGGCTGCTCGAGTGCCGGCGGACGATGACATGGGCGATCCGACGCGCCGCGTCAGAGGGCGGGCCTCGCGAGCGCGCCCGCGCTGTCGCCGCGGCGGTGCGTCAGGAGATGTCCGTTGAGTTGCGCGACGACGATATCGAGTGGCTCGCCCGCGCGTTCGCCGGCGAGCGCGTCGACGGGTTCGACTCGGCGAACTCCGCCGGCGCCGCGCTCTCGGCGGTGCTCGCCAACCACTTCGGCGTCGCGTTCATCAGCGGCAACCACACCGCCGAGATGGTCCACGCGACGGCCGTTGGACCCGGCAGCGAGCGAATGCGCCCGATGATGGACAACATCGAGCTCTACGACGTGGCGATGGCGGCGCTGGGCCTGAGCTGATCCCAGCGACGTCCCAGCAAACAAGCGGGCCCGCGCTGTCCGCCTCGATCGCCTTCAGCTTCTCCGTCCGGTTGGTCTTCAGCCCGCCTTACTCCTTCCGGCAGCGGTTGTGTATCCGCTCGGTCACACCCAGCGGCTTGCACACCGCCGCCACCGTACCGCACTCCGATAGCTCGACCTCCGCCTGATGCAGCTTGTGCACGATCTCCTCGGCCGAATGACGTTTCCTCGACATGCCCAGATCCTCCTTGATCCACGCCCGAGACTATCGCTCGGGCT
>CAZXGT010000045.1:10997-15229 GCA_964639935.1 uncultured Phycisphaeraceae bacterium | reverse complement strand
TGGATGTGGATCGATCGGATCGTCGAGCACGCGCCGGGGGAGCGGATGGTCGCCGTCAAGGGCGTGTCGCTCTCCGAGGGGCATCTTTACGATCATTTCCCGGGTGCTGACGGGCGTAAAGCCATGCCCGTCATGCCCGCGACGCTCATCCTCGAGGGGTGCGCGCAGACCGGCGGCCTCCTCGCCGGTCATGCTGAGCGATTCAAGCAGAAGGTGCTGCTCGCGAAGATCGCCAGGGCGACGCTCGATCGCGAGGCCGCGCCCGGACAGACGCTCCGCTACACCGCGAAGCTCGTGCGCCTCGACGACTTCGGCGCCCATACCACGATCGATATCGAACTCTTCCTCGAGCCCGGCGGCGAACCGGTGCGCATCGGGAGCGCCGAGATCGTTTTTAGCCACGCCGACCAGAACCGGAGCGGACTCGAACTCCCCGAAGAGAACTTTGTCTTCGGCGACACCTTCACGACGCTGCTCGAATCCAGCGGCGTCGAGATCCCCGAGTAGAAATCAGACCCCGAGCGCTTCGCGCGCGCCGAGGAGCGCGTCGCGCAGGCGGTTGCTCGCGTCGGCCATCGCGCGGCGCTCGCGCATGCGGATCCGGCTGTAGGGCGTCCCCGCGACCCGGCCCGGGGCGAAGTGATCCTCGAGCAGCGCCATCGCCTCGCGGTGGGCCGTGTCCACGCGCTCGACGGCCTTCGCGTCGCGGATGAGCCCGCGGAAGGGCACGAACTGGCTGCGCACGCCGATCCAGTTGCTCCGGAAGATCACGAGCGACTGGTCCGACCAGGTCTCTTCCTCGCTTGAGATCTTCTTCGCGGCGACCTCCGTCGCCAGCATCACCATGCCGTCGAACTGTCGGGCGGCGCTGAAGCGGTCGCGCTCGGCGAGCTCCTTGCCGAGGCGCTGGACGCTGCGGATGAGCTCCTGGGCGTAGGGCAGGGCCGCGGCGGTCTCCTGGTATCCAAAGAGGATCGCCTCGATCTTGTGGAAGCCGCGGAAGTCTTCGTCGAGCTCGCCGCCCTCGAAGGCGTAGGGGCGGGCGTCGATGTCGCGGTCGCTCGACTCAAAGCAGAGCGCTGTGGTCTCGATCTCCTCGTAAGGAGGTCGCGAATCGACGTAGGCGTCCTGGGCCGCGCGGAGATCGCCGGAGCGGATCGCGCTCTCAAGACGGCGGAGCAGCGGGAGCTGGTGCTCGCAGCGCTGCTGGAAGTAGCGCACGCCGGCGGTGGTGGCGGCGGCGAGCTCGGGCGAGTCTGCGGCGCCCGGCGCGTCGCCCGAGGGCGCCGTTCCCGCGCTGACCCGGGGGAGCGAGGCGAGAGCGCCGGCGCCGGCGATCGAGGTCGCGATCATCTGACGACGATTCATGGAGTCTCCGCTTCTTCGTGAGGTGAACAACCCGCGCGAGCTCTCGCCCGCGCGGGCCTGAGATCCGTTGGTGATCAGCCCCAGGCGGCGACGAGGGCCGCGAGGTCGTCGGCGCCGACGCCGTCGCCGTTGAAGTCCGCGGGCACGCCCGTCTGACCCCAGGAGGCGATCAGCTCGGCGAGATCCGCAGCGTCAACGAGCCCGTCGCCGTTGAGGTCCGCGGGGTTCGGCGGGAGGATGTCCGCCACGATCTCGAGCTGGGGCGCCTGCCCGAGAAGGATCGCGAGCGAGTCCTCCTTCGTGAAGTAGACCGGGTAGTTCACGCCATCCCCGCCGCCGGGTCCGCCCGAGGCCATGTGCAGCGACGTGAGCGAGAGCTGCAGGTTGCCGGCGTCGAGCGAGCGGCGCAGGAACTGCTGCACGTCGGGGTTGGAGACGTCGAGATTGAAGGTCACCGTCGCCTCGCTCGGGACGAGCGCGCCGGGCGAGAGCTCCTGGCCGCCGGCGGAGATCTCACCGATCGCGAATGGGGTGATCTCGAAGCCGTCGATCACGTGGTTCGAGACATCGCGCGGGGCGCCGGCGAGGTAATCGCTCGCGTAGGCGTTGCGGACGCGCGGCTGGGCCGGATCGGCGAACGCGAACGGCGTCGTCTCGACATAGGGGACCGTCCCGGGCTCGATGCCGAAGCCGTTGCGGTAGCCCGTGCCGAAGAGCATGATGGGACGCCCGGCGTCTGGATCGGCCACGAAGTCGGGATCCATCGGGTCGAGATACGTCTCCCTGGCGTCAAAGGTCGGGTCGTACTCAAAGGCGCCGCCCACGGCGATCGTGATCCGGACGGTCGCGGAGGCGACGCTGTAGCGTCCCTCGCCGAGCCCGGCATCGATCACGCCCACGCCGTCAGGCGAGGAAACGCCGGTTTCAAAACCGAGGAGCGTCTGGGCGTCGTGGTTATCGAGAAACGGCACGCCGAGCGCGCCGAAGGTGTTGGTCGCATCGCGGACGCCGGGCGTGGCGTTGAACGGGTAGTTCCACCGGTCGAGGTCCGGAACCTCCCGAGTGAGCGAGACGGTGGTGGTTCCGCCGAGGGCGGCGCTCGCCGAGACGGCGCCGGCGGCGACGAGAGCTGAAATACGCATGAGAATCTCCTCTTTTCTCCGAAGCGCGGCGAATGATCCGCCGCGGGTGGACCGAAAATCTCCCGGACGCCCCCACGAGCGCCCAAGGCCAATCGCCCTGAGACTGAGTCTCAGTTGCAAGAAGGTAGGGCGACGACTATCGTCCCGTCAAGCCGATCCGTTGGACATTTGGGTTCGGCCATACAAGAATCATTCCCGAGAGACGGAAACGATGCCACTTTTTCTTCCAAAGAGAACGCTCCCCCGAGACGCCCGCCGAGGCTTCACGCTCGTGGAGTTGCTGGTCGTGGTGGCGATCATCGGGATTCTCATCGGCGTCCTGCTCCCGGTGCTCGGGAAGGCTCGCGACGCGGCGACGGTCACCAAGGAGATCTCGCGCGGGCGCGACCACTCGGTCGCCTACCTGCAGTTCGCCGAGGATCACCGCGGCTACCTGCTCCCGGCCCGAGTCGCGCTGAGCCGCCGCTTCCCCGGCGCCGTCAAGACCACGCCGAAGGATCTCTTCGGCCACCCGATCACGGGCGAGCCGGCGCAGCGCTGGTTCTGGCGGCTGGCCCCGTACCTCGACTTCAACACCGACGCGCTCTTCCGCGATCCCTTCATCAGCGGGACGATCGAAAACGCCGAGGTCGGCTTCGACTACTACCGCTACACCCTCTACACCGCCTTTGGGATCAACGACGCCTTCGTGGGCGGGACGCCGGACTACTACTCGACTCTGCTCGACCCGACGCCGTCGCGGGACGTTCAGGCCTTCGGCGATCGCTTCTGGGTCCGTCGGCTCGACGACACGCCGCGCCCCTCCGCTCTCATGGCGATGACCTCCGCCGGATACGGCGGCGAGCGGTTCGACCTCGGCAAGCCGGTCGAGGGCTACTTCCGCGTGCAGGCGCCATATTTCAGCGAGCTCTCCCAGGGTTCGACGTGGGCCTCGCTCGCGCCGCCGGACACGATGTCCGATCCGGGCCTCAACGGCAACGTCCGCCCGGTGGCGGACCGCCGAGTGGTGGGCGTCTTTCTCGACGGTCACGCCGAGGCGATCGACTGGGACCGCATTACGAGCGACATGACGCTCTGGGCGCCGCGGGCCGAGAGCCCGAGCTACCGCGTCGAGCTCCAGCTTCGCTAAGGGCGATCCGCGCTGCTACGCTCGCTCTCCCATGAGCGAGACGACCACCGTGACCGATGATTTCATCGAAGAACTCCGCTGGCGCGGGCTGCTGCACCAGTGCACCGACGAGGACGCGCTGCGCGAGCATCTCGGATCGGGCCCGCGGCTCGGCTACTCCGGCTTCGACCCGACCGCCGACTCGCTCACCATCGGGAACCTCGTCCCGATCATGCTCCTCGTGCATCTCGCCCGAGCCGGACACACGCCCGTCGTCCTCCTCGGCGGCGGCACGGGGCGCATCGGCGATCCCTCCGGCAAGGAGGCCGAGCGCGCGCTGCGCAGCGGGGATGAGGTCGACGCGAACGTCGAGGCGCAGAAGGAGATCTTCGAGCGCGTCTTTTCCGAGCGCAACGGGCTTGAGCCGCCCGTCTTCGTGAACAACTGGGACTGGCTCAAGGGCCTCGGCTACATCGAGGCGCTGCGCGACGTCGGCAAGCACTTCTCGGTGAACGTCATGATGCAGAAGGAGTCGGTGAAGGACCGCCTCGAGAACCGCGAACAGGGCATCAGCTACACCGAGTTCAGCTACCAGATTTTGCAGGCGTACGACT
>CAZXGT010000045.1:0-10897 GCA_964639935.1 uncultured Phycisphaeraceae bacterium | reverse complement strand
AAGTTCGGCAAGACCGAGGCCGGCGCCGTCTGGCTCTCCCCCCACCGCACCAGCCCCTACCAGCTCTACCAGTGGTGCATCAACGCGGCCGACGACGACGTCGTCCGTTTCCTCAAGCTCTTCACGCTGCTCCCGAAGGACGAGATCGAAGCGATCGAGAAGGAGCACAACGAGAATCCCGGGAAGCGCCTCGCGCAGACGCGTTTCGCGGAAGAGCTCGTGGCGTTCCTTCACGGGCGCGAAGCGCTCGCCGGCGCGCAGGCGGCGTCAAAGGCGCTCTTCTCCGGCGACGTTCGCGGTCTCGATGAAACAACGCTCGGCGAGGTCTTCGCCGAGACGCCGCACACCGAGCTCCCAAGCTCGCGATTGAGCGCGGGCGTGGCGATCGTGGATCTGCTCGTCGAGACCGGGCTCGCCTCGAGCAAGCGCGAGGCCCGGGAGTTTCTCGGCGCCGGCTCGGTCGCCGTCAGCGGCGCGAAGGTCGAGCCCGAGCACGTCGTGCGTGAGCAAGACCTTCTCCCCGGACAGGTGACGCTCCTGCGTCGCGGGAAGAAGAAGTGGCACGTGATCCGCTGGACGGCGGATTGATGCTCGCTGGATGAATTTTCCTACACATTCTTTGAGATTATGGGAGACTTGAAAAGTCCGGCATTCCGGCTCTCGCGGCGTCCACGTTCGTGCGCCGGGCGCCGACGGAAGCCCTTTGAAAGGAGTCTCCGTCATGCCGATCGCCTCCTCTTTGCTCGAGCGCAAGGCCGCCCAGCGCGGTCGCGAGGTCGCCACCGTCACGCTTGACCAGACCGCTCTCGAGGCCGCCAAGCTGATGAACAAGCATCGCATCGGGGCCACGCCTGTGGTGGACGCCGACCGTCGGATCGTCGGCATGTTCACCGAGCGCGACATCCTGACGAAGATCGTCGCGCGCGAGCGCGCCGCGAGCGAGGTGCTTGTGCGCGACGTCATGAGCTCGCCCGTCATCGCCGCCGGCCCCGACGCCACCGTCGAGGAGCTGCGGCATGTCATGACCAGCCAGCGCATCCGTCACATCCCCGTCGTCGAGGACGGCCGTCTGCTCGGGATCATCTCCATCGGTGATCTGAACGTCGCCCAGGTGGAGGTCATGACCGAGACGATCACCTACCTCGAGCAGTACATGTACGGCCCGAACGGGTGAGTTTCAGGCCCGGTCGGTCGGCTCGGCCTGCTCGATCATCCGCTCGAGGTATCGCCACGCGTTGAGCTCGACGCGGATCGTGCGAAGCGTGCCGGCATCGGTTTCTGTCAAGGAAAACAGCTCAGCGACGCGCCGCATGCGGGCGTCGCGCTCGCGCTCGGCTTGCCGGCGCGAGTCGGCTATCGCCGCCTCGTCGCCCGTCGCCTGCGCTGTTTCGAGCTCCTCTCGAAGCTGCATGATCTCCATGAGAAAGCCGCCGGGCAGCCCCTTCTCCTCCTCCTTCGCCGGGCCGCCCAGCCTCGCGAGCAGCGTGTTGGCCCGGCGTTCCGGGTCCTCGAGCGCGCGCTTCGCGTCGTTGAGTCTGGCGGAGATCTCGCGCGACGCGTCCCCGGCGCGATCGGGGTGCGCCTCGAGCGATCTGCCGAGCCACGCCGAGCGGAGCTCCGCCTCGTCGAGGTCGAACCGCGGTCTGATCCCCAGCGCATCGAACGCGTCCTCGTCTCCTTCGCTTCTCATGGGGCTTATCGTAGCCCGCGCGATTGACGCCGCTGGGCCGGCTCGCGACGATGTAGCTTTGCGGAAGGAACGCCCTTGTCCAAGCACATCGGGATCATCGCGGTCAGCCCCGAGGGCTCGGCGATGTGCTATCGCGCGCTCGCCCAACGCGTCTCGAGCGTCGACGACGCGAGCGAGCGACCGCTCGTGACGCTCCATGGCATCCCCTTCACCCGCTACCTCCGGGCGATCGACGACAACGACTGGGAGATGGTGGCGCAGCTCCTGCACTGGTCGAGCGAGACGCTCTACGCCGCGGGCGCGGATTTCTGCATCCTTCCGGACAACCTCGCGCACCACGCCGCGCCGATGGCCCGCGCCGACAGCCCGCTCCCGTGGCTCTCCATGATCGATCTGGTCGCCGAGGCCGTCGTCCGTGAAGAGCGCAAGACCGTCGGCCTCATCGGCGCCAAGGCGCTCACGAGCGGCTCCATCTACCAGACCGTCCTGGGCCTCAAGGGCGTCAAGGTGATCGTTCCGGAGCCGGCGGACCTGCAGGCGGTCAACGACATCATTTTCCGCGAGCTCATCCACGGGTCGGTGACCGACGCCTCGCGCGCGCGACTCCATGAGATCCTTCAGGCGCTCGCCCGCAAGGGGTGCGAGGGCGTGATTCTCGGCTCGACCGAGGCCCCGCTGCTCCTCTCGGACGATTCGGAAGAGCTCGCGCTCTACGACCCCGTGAAGCTTCTTGTCGATGGCGCCCTCGAGGTGGCGCTCGGGCGGCGCGCGGCGCGATAAAAAAGCGGCCGCCCCCGCCAAGGGGAACGGCCGCCCGTCACGACTCGAGGGACGTCGTTGTCGGGACGAATCAGTACTTCACGGAGCATCCGTAGGGCTTGGTCTCGCTCATCGAGATGGCCTTGCCCGCCATGTGCTCCTTGAGCGCCTTCTTGACGTAGTTCGTGTCGCCAAGGGTCATCGGGCTCCGGTTGTTGTCGATGGCGCCCGCGTAAACGAGCGTGCCTTCCTCGTCGATGATGTACATGTGCGGGGTGACCTTCGCGTCGTACATCTCGCCGACCTTGCTCGTCTCATCGAGCAGCACGGGGTACTCGATGCCGAAATCCTTCTGAGCGCGCACGTTGCGATCGTGCCCCGTGCCCTGCTTTCCCGGTTTCCCGGAGTTGATCGCCAGCCACACGCCGCCGTTGTCCTCGACCATCCGGCTGAGGTCGTACATCGTCTTGTGGCGCTCGTGATGCTTCACCACAAAGGGACAGTCGGGGTTGAACCACTCGAGCACCACGAACTTGCCCTGCTCGGTGTAGTCACCGAGCGTGTGCTTCTTGCCCTCGAGGTCCGTGAGCGTGAAGTCCGGCGCCTTCTCGCCGACCTTCGCGGTCTTGTTCATCTTCTCGTTGTGTTGATCCGCCTGCGCCGCGGGCGCCAGGGCGATCGTCAGCGCCGCCACCGTCGATGCGGCGATCCCGGTCATCATCTTCGTCAGTGTCATGGTCGTTCTCCTCACTTGCGTGTGTGCTTTCATCAGAAAAGGCTCGCCTTCGAGCCGCCCGGCGACTCCCGCCGGGTCTTGACAATCAGGGTGATCCGTTGATTCAACCGGCGGGCGACTTCGGCGCGGCAATCTCCAGCTGCACCCATCTCCGGGCTCCGTCGCGCCACACCCCCACAACCGCCGTCACGCGCTCCGCCCGGCTGACTCGCTCGCCGTAGAGGACGCGCAGCTCGGGACCGAAGTCGGCGCCGTGATCGATCGGGTTCGCCGGGCCGCCGACACCCGGCTCCAGCGGAAGAATCTCCAGACGGTCGGCGCCCGGGGCGGAGATCACGAGCGTCCGGCCCTCCCAGGCGGCGTTCACGTCCAGTTCCTCCGCGGAAACGGGCAGGCGGTCGCGCATCGCGTCGATGAGGGGCGCCGCCTCCGTCTGACCGCCCGGGCTCTCGCTGACTCGAACGGTGATCGCGTCAGCGCCTTCGCCCGGGAGGCACGCCTCCTTGCAGACCAGCCACGTCCCCTGCGCCTCGATCGTCACCGTCTCGCCGATGAGCGAGGAGTCGATCCGCAACGGCTGGAGCAGGGCCATCTCGCCCTCGTAGATGTAATCGAGGAGTCGTCCGCCGCCGTGGATGTACCGCTTCGGCGCCGGCCACTGCAGCTCGCCCGCGAGCTCGATCCCCTCCGGAAGCGTGAAGCTCACCGAGGGCGGCAGTCCCGTGTCGCCCGGGTTCTTCCAGTACAGGTGCCACTGCTCATCGATCTCGAAGACCACGGCGAGGGTCGCCTCGCCCGGGGTCGCCCGCTCGGTCTCCATCGCGAGCCGCATCGACGCGTGCGGCTTCTCCGCATCATCGCCAAACGGATTCGTCAGCTCGAGCTGCGCCGAGGCAACGCCCGTGAGCCCCCCTGCTATCGCGATTGCCAGATCCATGCGGTTCATCCGTTGCCTCGATTCACCTTGGAACGCGTGAAGCCAGGCAAGTATTCGCAGGCAGTCGGCCTCGGAAACAAAAAACGCCGACACGCTCGGTGAGGGGCGCGTTCGGCGTCGAAGACGGCGACTCGGACTGAAAGTGTTGTTAAGTCATTATTTGATAGAGTCTTATATTCCGCGGTCAGTCGAGATCGGCTTCCGCAAAGCCATTCCCCGATTTCGGGGGAGCCGGGCGGAGCTCGAGGTCCGTCTCGATCCGCAGGCTCGACTGCACCCGGTGACGATCCGCGAAGAACAGGTCCACGCGGTAGGTCTGGCCATCCTCAAGCCAGTGGAGGCGTGAGAGCTCGATCGTCTGCTTCGCGGGCGAATGAACGCCCCCGAGGTCGATCGCCAGCCGGCCGTCGATGAAGACCCACGCGTCGTCGGCCGCCCGGATCTTGACGTAGCCGGGGTTCTCCGCATCGAAGGTGAACTCGGCGGCCGCTTCGAGTGTGAAGTGGTGGTTGCGGTCGTCGCCGTCGGCGTTTCCGAGCAGCTGGCCGTTGATCGGGAAGAACCCGCCGCGCTGGCGAAGCCCGGGGTCGGTGCGGTTGTCGAAGATCCACAGGTCGCTCAGCGCCGCGCGCTTGAGGGTCAGCTCGATCTCGGCCCGGTCGTTGACGCCCGGGATGTCCTCGAACCACGCGCCGAAGCTGTGGCGGGAGCGGACGCCGCCGTTGCAGATGGTGCCCCAGGCGCCGGGAGCGTCGCCCATCACCCTGCTCGCGAAATCGGGATGGATCGGCTCGCCTTCGGGGTTCCGCCACGGCGTCAGCACGCGGCGCCCGTCGCCGGCGAAGACGGGTCGCCCGTCCTCATCGAGCTGGTTCTCGAGAAGCCCGAGCGTGAGACCGAAGCCGCCCGAGGGGCGCGACTCGAAGTCCGGGTGCCCGCCGCGAGTCCCCCGCTCGTTGAAGTCGCGGACGATGGCGCCGAGCGTGATCTCGCGCGGGCGGTGATCCGAGGCGCCGCTGTCGGCCTTGGCCGCGGGCCCAAGCATGGCGAGAATCGCGCCCGCCGCCGCGAAGCCGAAGATGGCCGAAACCCGATCCCGAAGCCGTTGTCTGTCCATCGCGCTGCTCCCCCTTGTGCGGCGAGTTCCTAAGCGGCGCGCCCGCCGCTCGATGAAACCGTCCGTTTCGCTGGAGAAGAGCCAACCGGGGAACCCGGGGAAGAGGCGTCGGTGCGTCAAGGTCTGCGGTCTGCGCGGGCGACCCGCGGATCGTCAAGCCGCTGACGCCAACGGGTCGATTATGATCGGACCTCACTCGAGAAGCCCCGGAGGCCGCACCATGGACGCCTTTCGCATCACGGGCGGACGCCCCCTCGCCGGCGCCCTGCGCGTCGGCGGCGCCAAGAACGCCGCGCTGCCCCTTATGACCGCCGCCCTGCTGACGGACCAGCCGGTCGCGCTCGAGGACGTTCCGGACCTCGACGACCTGGCGAACATGCAGCGGCTTCTCGGCGAGCTCGGCTGCGAGTCCTCCCGCGACGGCTCCACGCTCACGCTCCAGACCACAAGCGACGAGAGCTCCCACGCGCGGTACGACATCGTCCGCACCATGCGGGCGAGCATCAGCACTTTGGGCCCGCTCTTGGCCCGGCGAGGCGAGGCCCGCATGAGCATGCCCGGCGGGTGCGCGATCGGCGAGCGGCCCGTCGACATCCACCTGCGAGGCCTCCGCGCCCTCGGGGCGACGATCACGCTCGAGGAGGGCGATATCGTCGCCCGCGCTCCGGAGGGTGGACGGCTTATCGGCGCTCGCGTCTTTCTTGGCGGACCCAACGGGCCGACCGTTCTCGGCACGGCCAATCTCCTCGCCGCCGCCACGCTCGCCCGCGGCACGACGATCATCGAGCACGCGGCGTGCGAGCCGGAGATCGTCGACCTGGCCGAACTGCTGCGCGCCATGGGCGCCCGCATCCGCGGCGAGGGCACCCCGCGCATCACGATCGAGGGCGTCGATCGCCTCGGTGGGGCGGTCAGGCGGCTCGTCCCCGACCGCATCGAGGCGGGGACCTACATGGCCGCCGTCGCCGCCGCGGGGGGCGAGATCATTCTCGAGAACTGCCCGCTCGACGCGCTCATGGCCGCGACGGATCGCCTGGAGGCCATGGGCGTCGAGGTCGCTCCGCTTGGCGGGTCAGACCCGATGCGGATGACGTGCCGGGTGCGCCGCGGCGGGGCGCTGCGGCCGGCCCAGATCTCGACGCAGCCCCACCCGGGTTTCCCGACGGATCTTCAGGCGCAGTTCGTCGCCGCGCTGGCGTTGGCCGAGGGCAACTCGGTCGTCACCGAGCGCATCTTTCCGGAGCGGTTCCTGCACGTCGCGGAGCTCTCGCGCATGGGGGCCCAGATGTTCCGCCAGGGACCGACGGTGGTCATCTCCGGGGTGAAGCGTCTTGTGGGGGCGCCGATCATGGCGAGCGACCTCCGGGCCAGCGCCGGGCTGGTCGTCGCGGGGCTGGCGGCGGAAGGGGAGACGATCGTCCACCGCGTCTACCACATCGACCGCGGGTATGAGCGGATCGAGGAGCGGCTCGCGAGCCTGGGCGCGGAGATCGAGCGGATCGACGCCGAGGAGGCGAGGGCCGAGCGCCTGGCGGTGGCGGCGCGGTCCGCCCAGCCCGCCGGCGTCTGACCCGCGAGGGTCAATCTTCCCCGAAGTTGTCGTTGACGAGCTGTTCGAGCCGGCCGACCGCCTGCTCGGCGTCCTCGCCCTCGGCGACGATCTCAAGCGCGGTGCCCTTGGTCGCCGCGAGCATCATCATGTGCATGATGGACTTGCCATCGACGCGTTCCTCTTCGCCCGCGCGCCGCACGGTGACCTTCGCGTCGTATTCCGACGCGGTCTCGACAAACGCCATCGCCGGCCTTGCGTGGAGGCCCAAGCGGTTGGAGATCGTGACCGTGACGGCTGCGCGTTGAGACACCGCGTGAGCTTTCGGGAGGAGGAGAATCGAAAGGAGAACTCAAACGTCGCCGGGAAGCGACACGTTAGCCGCCGATGAGGTCGTTGTCCGCCTCGTCGAGGAGCGTCCAGACGTCGTCGACCGTCTCGGCCTGGCGGAGGAAGCTCCGGAATCGGTCCTGGGAGAGGTTTTTGAAGACGATCTCCATGGCGCGGAGATGATCCTCGGGCTCGTCGGCGGGGCTCATGAGGAGGAACACGGTGTAGACGGGCTGCTTGTCGAGGGCGTCGAAATCGACGCCGGAGCTGGAGAGCCCGATGGCCGCCCGGATGCCCTCGGCGGCGTCGTGCTTGACGTGGGGGACGGCGACGCCCCGGCCGAAGCCGGTGGAGCCTCGCTTCTCGCGCTCGAGCACCTTCTCGACGAGGACGTCGCGGTCGTCGGCCGGGGCGGCGCCCGCCTCGACGAGGGCGTCGACGAGCTCACGGATCACGTCGTCGCGCTTGGCGGCGCCGAGGGAGGTGATGATCGCGTCCTTTACAACGATGTCACAGAGCTTCACGTGTCTTCTCTCCCGATCCCGTCAGTGCGCCCGAAGGCGCTCCTTGAACTCCTGCACCTGACGCGTCGCCTTGTTCACGCTGTTGTCGATCGCGAGGTAGATGTCGTCGCCCTTGGCCTTGCTCACGAAGGAGTCGTGCTTGACGACGTGAACGATCGTCTCGGCGGTGAACACCGTCGGTCCTTCCTGATCGAGAATCACCTCGATCTCCTGCACTCCGTCGAAGCGATGCAGGATCTTCTCGACCTTCTTCTCCGCGTGCTCTCGGATCGCCTCGGTGACGTCAAGGCGTCGGCCGGTGACTTCGGTTCGCATGGTGACGCTTTCTCATTCGGGACCTGGGGATCAACGGTCGGGCCGGTCCGGCTCGTTCGAATCCTTCATCATGGCGTCACCGGAGCCGTCTGCCAAGTGAGGCGGCTTCCCGGTCGCGCCGGGCTCGGCCTCGGGGGCCGTCGAATCCAGCGGGGGTGTGTTGTCGTCCTTCATCGCGCCGGGGCGGGAGACGTAGTCGGGCACCTCCCTGGGCGGGACGAGGACGCCGCCCGAGACGACGAATCGGAGCGCCTCGTCGATGGTGATCGGGAGGTCGATCGCCTCGTTCCGGGGGACCGTGATGGTGTAGCCCGTGAAGGGCGTGGGGCTCGATGGGATGAAGATGGTGACGCCCTCGGTCTTCATCGAGTCCTCGACGTGCTTCATGCCCTCGCCGGTGAGCAGGCCGACGGTCCAGATGCCCCGGCGGGGGTACTCGACGAGCACCACGCGGTTGAATCTGATCCGCTCGCCCTCGCCGCTGCCGAAGAACACGTCGACCACCTGTTTCACGTGGGGGTAGATCTGCGCGACCACCGGGAGCCTTTGGAAGGCGCTCTCGACATTGGCGTAGATGCGCCGACCGATGAAGCCGCCGAGGAATCGACCGGCGAGGTAGATCAGAATGATTGCGACAACAAGCCCGAAGATGCGCAGGTACCAGCGCTGGTCCCACCACTCCTTGAGGTTTCGGGCCCGGGCGAAGTTGCGGAGGGCCTTGGCGGGCACCGCGGGCCGGGCCTGCCTCTGCCGCTCGGCCTTGAGCTGAGTGATCTGAGCCTCGGTGACGTTGAACCAGTCGGGGAGGCGTTCCTGATCGACGACCTGGGGCAGGGCGTAGATCACGATCTGGCGCGCGCCGGCGTTGATGGGTTCGGCGACGGATCGCTGCACGAAGATCGCGGCGTAGATCAGGATCCAGAGCGTCAGCACCGACGGCAGCACGACGCCGAGCCCCTTCACGAAAAAGAGCCGGAAGTCGGCGAGGAAGCTGCGTGGTCGGTCGTGGGCCATGACGCCGAGGGTTCTCCGTGGGGGCTTGATCGTTTCGTTCGGCGGCCGGCCGCTGCGTGGCGAGCGGAAGCTCGACTCTACGCTCGCGCCCGGTTTCCGGCAATGATCGCGCTCATCGCGGCGGATCGAGCGCGCAGGTTTTTTCGAGCGAGCCGCGACGGATCGTCACCTCGGCGGGCTCGCCGGTCGCGTGAAAGGCGCGAACGGCGCGCAGGACCTCGGGGATCGTGCGCACGGGGCGGTCGCCCACACCGATGATCACGTCGCGTCGGCGCAGGCGGGCGTCCCGCGCGACCGACCGCATCTCCACGTGGTCGATCACCGGCCCGTCGCCGCGCCCCGGCGTGAGGATCAGCCCGAGCGCTCGGGTCGCGTCGACCTCGTCGGGGTCCCCCTCGCCGAGGGTGGCCAGCCATCCGCGGAAGGTCCTCTCGACGCTGTGGGCCTCGCGGCCGGCTGCGCGGGCGATGACGGCGCGCCCGTCGGGTTCGGTTGTTTCGGCGCTCTCAAAGGCTCTGGCGACGTCGGCGAGCAGGCCCTCCGCGTGGAGGAACATCGCGATCGCGCGGGACTGGGCGTACTGGGCTTTCGGGCGGTGGCCGATGAAACGGTCGCGGCTCTGCTCGAAGAGATCGGGCCAGTCGCGGAGCCGTCCGGCGGCGAGGCGTCGGCGAGCGATATCGGTCCGCCAGCAGGCGACGGGCCTGATCTCGCGCGCGCGGGGGTCCAGCGCCTCGGGGAGCGTGGCGAGGCCCTCGGTCCACCAGTGCGGTCGCGAGGCGCCGAGTCGCTCGAGGCGGCGGAAGTGGAAGACGTGGACGAGCTCGTGGCGAAGGCTCGGCCCGAGGTCGGCGGAGACGACGCGGCGCGTCTCGGGGTCGTAGTAGCCCCCCACCGTGCCGACGTTCGCGCCCCCGATGAGGCGGACGAAGTCTTCCGGGCTCGGCAGGAGAACGGTGACCCAGGGGTCGAGTTCCGGGTCGGCGGGCGGCTCGCCCAGAACGGGGCGAAGCCAGTCGCGCAGGTCCTTCGCCTCGGCGACGACCCGCTCGAGCGTCGCGCGGTCGTGAGCGGCGGCGAACTGGAGGCGGAGGTCCTCATCGCGAAGCAACGTGTACCGGGGGAGGGCGCGGCGGACGGCCTTGAAGTCGGCCTTGGCGCGGTCCTCGAGAAGCGTCGCCCGGTTCTGCGCGATCGTGCGGTGCGCGGGCGTTTCTCGAATGGGCTCGAGCGCGGGGTCGCGGACGAGACGGAAGAAATCGGTGAAACCGGCGGCGACGGCGGCGACGAGGCCCGCGGCGGCCTTTTCCTTGTCGCCCTGCAGGGCCTTGATGCGGGCGAATTGGTAGAGCAGCTCGCTCGATCGCGACCCCGACTCGAGCCCCGACTCGATCAATCGCTCGGCCGAGGCGAGGTCGCCCGCTTCGATCAGCTCGGCGGCCTCCTCAGCGGGCGGGACGGCGAGAGCGGGGGTCGCGAGGGCGAACGCCAGGATGAGCGCGAGGATTCTCATGGGGTCGCGGGGGTGAGCGAGCCGGTGATGAGCCCGCGGAGGGCTTCGGGGTAGGCCTCGAGCTCGAGGGCGAAGACGCGCTCGGCGAGAGCCTCGGGCGTGTCGTCCGGCCTGACCTCGCAGCGCTTCTGGAGCACGATCGGACCGGTGTCGTAGCGGTCGTCGCAGAGGTGAACGGTGCAGCCGGACTCCGCGTCGCCGGCCTCGATGACGGCGCGGTGGACGTTCATGCCGAACATTCCGCGGCCGCCGTGCCTGGGCAAAAGAGCGGGGTGGATGTTGACGACGCGGCCCTCGAAGCCCGGGGGGATGGGGAGCAGCCGCGTGTATCCGGCGAGGGCGACCCAGTCGACCGCGGCGTCTTTCAGCAGGCGCGCAAGCTCGTGGGGCTCGATGTCGCCGGGGACGATGTT
>CAZXGT010000044.1:3413-15398 GCA_964639935.1 uncultured Phycisphaeraceae bacterium | reverse complement strand
TCGCGCCACGTCGGGAAGAACTCAGCGGCGACGCCGACGGCCTCAGACGCGTCCTCAGGCGTCGCGTCGATCGCGACCTTCGGGACCGTCGCCTTTCCGACCGCTGCGCCGAAGGACTCACGCACACCCCGGTCTGCGAAATCGCGCACTGGCTCGGTGAAGAACGGCCGCCCCTCGCCAAGCTCCGGTTCCGCGGGCGACAGCGCGTGCCGCTCGGGCGCCTCCCTCAGCAGCGCGTCCTCCGCCGGCTCCTTGCGGTGCGGGCTCTTGAGCAGCTCCTCGGGCGCTGCCTTGTCGAGGAACCCCGCCTTGAGCCAGCTCTCGTTGGACGTGTTCTCGAGAAGCCGACGCACGAGGTACGCCATGCCCGGGATCATCTCGCCCACGGGAACGTACTCACGCACACGAAGATCCATCCCCTTCGCCGCGTCCTTGAGCTGATCCGCCATACCGTGGAGCATCTGGATCTCGATCGCCTCGGGCGGCAGCCCGCGTCGCTCGAGCCCCGCCAGCGCCGCCGCGATCGAGCGCACGTTGTGCGAGCCGATCGCCAGCTTCACGCCCCCTTCGCCCGTCGCGCGGGGCGTTGCATCAAGAAAGATCTCGCTCATCCGCTCGAAGCACGCGTCGGTGTCGATCTTCTCCGCCCACACCGGGCACGCCCACCCCATCTCCTCCGCGTGGATCGTCTCGTAGTCCCAGTACGCCCCCTTCACGAGACGAACCGTCACCTCACGCTTGGCCGAGCGCGCCCACTCGCAGATCCGCTTCGCGTCCGCATCGCCCGAACGCAGGTACGCCTGCATCGCCAGACCCGCCGGGAAGTCGATGTCCTCGCAGCACCGCATGAAGAGTTCGAGCGTCAGATCTTTCAGCTCGAACTGCTCCATGTCGAAGTTGACGAACACCCCCTTCTCGTGCGCCAGCTCGAGCACCGGGTCTAGCCGCTTGCGGATGTCCCGGATCGCGCTCTCCGTATCGATCGGGTCCGCCATCCCAGAGAGCGAGCTGATCTTTACGCTCACGTTCGTCCGCGGGACCACACCGAGATGATCCCGCTCCAAACGCTCGTTGGCCTTCCAGGACGACGCCGTCTCCGGCAGGTTGCCGACCAGGTCCATGTACTTGCGCTGATACATGTCCGCTTCCGCGCTCGA
Organism: uncultured Phycisphaeraceae bacterium; assembly: GCA_964639935.1. Taxonomy (GTDB): domain Bacteria; phylum Planctomycetota; class Phycisphaerae; order Phycisphaerales; family UBA1924; genus CALNYS01. The sequence continues at coordinate 14,241 of CAZXGT010000044.1, read as the reverse complement.
CACGCACGCTTCGCCCAGCAGGTCCACGCTGAAAGCGATCCCGTTCTTCCACAGCTTCTCGAGCCCCGGGAGCGCGCTGGCCGCATCGCGACCCGCGATGAACCGCTGCGCCATCCCCGTGATCTGCTTCGAGATCGTCGAGGTCATCATGCTCTTGGCCACTCCGCCCGCGCGGAGCCCCAGATCCATACCGGGCGGCGCCTTCACCCCGGGCTGCGTCAGATAATCCACCAGGTGATCGTGCACGATCTCGGGCGTCGCGAGCGTCGGGTACGCGTCGACGAACCGGAACAGCTGCACCTTGAACTCGTGATCCTTCATGGACCAGTCCATCAGCTTGTCCGACCAGAACGCCTTGCTGAGCAGCCCCTGCTTGTGGTCGCGGGCTTTCGCGAGCATGCGCTCGCCGATCTCCCGGATCGCCGCCTCGTCAACCACCGGAGGCCGCTCCGGCTGGCGCGCCTGAGCGCCCTCGGTCGCGGGCTTCCCAGCGGGCGTCTCGGAGCCCCTGGACGATCGGCGAGTAAAAAGCGACATCGACGACGATCTCCGATTGCAAGCCGGCGCCGCGCCGCCCACACGAGCCGCGCCACGCCCTCATACGGTAGGTCGCCCGTCAAATCTCCGCGAGCCCTCGCCTACACTCTCGCCATGTCCACCAGCCGAGGAAAAGTGCTCGTCGCCATGAGCGGCGGGGTCGACTCATCGGTCGCCGCCGCCCTCCTCGCCCGGGACGGCTACGAGGTCGTCGGGTGCTTCATGCGCCTGGGCTCCCCGGGCGAGACTCTCGACCCGCCCGAAGAAGCCTGCGACGCCTCCGGCAAGACGCGGATCGGCAAACAGGGCTGCTGCTCCGTCGGCGACGCGGCCGACGCCCGACTCGTCGCCGCCCAGCTCAACGCGCCCTTCTACGTCGTCAACTTCAAGAACGACTTCGGGCGAATCATCGACTACTTCGTCGGCGAGTACGCCGCCGGGCGCACACCCAACCCCTGCGTCCGCTGCAACGACTGGCTCAAGTTCGGCAAGCTCCACGAGTACGCCAGGCAGATCGGCGCCAAGGCCGTCGCCTCCGGCCACTACGCCCGCGTCGAGCGCCCCCCGGGATCGGCCGAGAGAAGCCCAAGCCTCCTCCGAGGGATCGACCACGAGAAGGACCAGTCCTATGTCCTCTTCGGCGCTCCTCGCGAGCGTCTCGGCGAGATGATGCTCCCCATCGGCGGCTACCGAAAGTCCACCGTCCGCGAGATGGCCGCGGACTTCGGCCTTCCCGTTTTCGACAAGCCCGACTCGCAGGAAATCTGCTTCGTTCCCGACAACGACTACGCGGGCCTCGTCGAGCGCAGACGCCCCGACCTCGCCGCCGCCGGACCCATTCTCACGCGCGACGGCCAACGCCTCGGCCAGCACGCCGGCCATCACCGCTACACCATCGGCCAGCGCCGCGGCATCGGCGTCGCCGCCGATCGACCCCTCTACGTCCTCGACCGAGACCCCTCAACCAACGCCGTCGTCGTCGGCCCGCGCGAGAGCCTCGCCGCCGCCGGGCTCGTCGCCGCCGAGACCAACTGGCTCATTACCGACGACGAGATCCGCTCGCTCCGCTCCACGCCGCGCCGGGCCGAGATCCAGTTCCGCGCCCACGCCGAGCCCGCCTCCGCATCGATCGAGATCGACGCGCAGAATCAACTCGTCGCCCGCTTCGATGAGCCCCTCGACGCCGTCGCGCCCGGACAGGCCGCCGTCTGCTACGAGGGCGACCGGGTCCTCGGCGGAGGCTGGATCCGCCGAGCCATCCCCGCCGGCTAGACCCCTACGCCGCGCGCCCGAGCGACGCGCACCGCTCGTAGAGCTCGCCGCGGTTCACCGGCTTGCTCAGGAAGAAATCAAAGCCCGCCAGCTCGCACCGTCGCCGATCCTCGTCGGAGGCGTTGGCGGTCACCGCGATGATCGGTCCCCGATGACCCCTCTCACGAAGCCTCCGCGTCGCCTCGAAGCCGTCCATCACAGGCATCTGCAGATCCATCAGGATCACGTGCGGCGCCAGAGGGCCCGCCATCTCCAGCGCCTCGGCCCCGTTCGCCGCCACCTCGACCGTCGCCCCCGCCTTCTCGAGCAACATCCGAAGCAGCAGCTGATTGTCAGGCCCGTCCTCGACCACCAGCATCCGGAGGCTGTGGAGCTGATGCGGCCCGATCCGCATCGGGTCGCGCGCGCCCGACCCGCGCTCGGCCGCGGGGAAGGCGACGCGCAGCCGGATCGTCGCCGTCGAACCGTCCGCATCCGCCGAAAGCTCGCCGTTCATCAGCGCCACGAGCCCCTTGGCGATCGAGACGCCGAGATTCATCGGGCCGCTCAGCTCACCCTCGTACTCCGCCGTCAGCGCCTCGGCAAGGCGACGGCAATCGCCCTCCCGAGACGGCGCAACTCGCGCCTGAACCTGCACGTCCACACCCACCCTCCCGTGGCCCTCCCGGCACCGAAGCTCGACGCCGACCGAACCGCCGACGCTCAGATTGATCGCGGTCTCCACCAGCCGGTCGACGGCCTGCCGCAGACGGGCTTCGTCTCCGATGACGCGACTCGCCTCGTGCGGCGTCGTCGCGTCGAGACGAACGCTCCGCTGCTTCGCTAGCGGGCGAAGGGTCTCGATTCCACGCCGGATCGCTTCATTGATCTCGAACGGCGCGTCCTCAAACTCCACCGACCCGCCCTCGATGCGCGCGTAATCGAGGACATCCTCGACAACGCCCAGCAGGCGGTCGCTGCCGGCGCGGATCGTGCGGCTCAGCGCCCGCCTCTCCTCGGGAGGCGTATCGCTCTCAGCCAGCATCTCGGCGAACCCGACGATCGCGGTCAGTGGCGTCCGGAGCTCGTGACTGATGTTGTTGATAAACGCCCGACGGACCGAATCGGCGCGCCGCGCCTCGTCCAGCGCCAGCTCGAGGCATTCCTTGCTCACCCGAAGCTCAAGCTCGTCCACCACCACCTGGGCGAACGTCTCGAGCAGCTCCACCTCATCGATCGAGAACGCCCGCGGGACCGTGTCCAGAACACAGAACGATCCCAGCCGGTGGCCGCACGACGTCACGAGCGGCGCCCCGGCGTAGGATCGAAAAACACCCTTGCGCACGAGAGCGTTCTCGCGGAATCGCTCATCCTCCAGCGCGTCCTCCACGACCATCGGCTCATCGCTCAGGATGTTGTGCGCGCAGACGGAGACGTCCCGCTCCGTCTCCCGCACGTCAAGCCCGACGCAGGACTTAAAGAACTGCCGACGCTCATCCACAAGACTCACGAGACAGATCGGGGCGCCAAGCAGCCGCGCAGCGAGCCGCGTCAGGCGATCGAAGCTGTCCTCCGGATCCGTATCAAGCACCCGATAGGAGCGCAGGACCGCAAGCCGCTGGGTCTCGTTCTTCGGACGCGGTGCGTTCAACGGCCCCTCCCTGACTCACGGACCAACTCTTCTCTCGGATACGGACGCGTTCATCTGGAGGCGGGCGGCAAGCGAGTCATGAAATCGTGCGAAATACCCCGTTCACACGCCACCAAGAACCAACGACGTCCACCCCATGGAGGGGGCCAAAGGGCGCCTATCGGGCGATCTCGATCGCCCGCGTCTCGCGAAGCACCGTCACCTTGATCTCGCCCGGGAAGGTCATCTCCTCCGCCACGCGATCCGCGATGCGCCGCGCGATCAGATGCGCCTCATTGTCGCTCACCCGATCCGCGCTGACCATCACACGAACCTCGCGCCCCGCCTGAATCGCGTGCGCCTCGGTCACCCCGTCGTGATCCAGCGCGATCCCCTGGAGCTGCTCGAGACGCTGGATGTACCGCTCCAGACTCTCCCGTCGCGCGCCCGGCCGCGCCCCCGAAACCGAGTCCGCCGCCATCACGATCGGCGTGTAGAAGCTGGTCGCCGGGATGTCGCCGTGATGCCCGCCGATCACGTTCAGCACCGGCTCCTTCTCCCCATGCTGTTTGGCGAACTCCATCCCGATCTTGGGGTGCCCCCCCTCCATCTCGTGATCCATCGCCTTCCCGATGTCGTGCAGGAATCCCGCGCGCCGCGCGATGGCGCCGTCGAGCCCGAGCTGGTCCGCGATGATCTGGCTGATGTACGCCACCTCGAGCGAGTGCCGGAGCACGTTCTGCCCGTAGCTCGTCCGGTAGTGCAGCTTCCCCATCGCTTCAGAGATCTTCGGATGCACCCCGCGCAGGTTCGCCTCAACCACCGCGTCCTTCCCGTGCTTGCGAACCTGTTTCTCCACGTCCTTCCGCGTCGCCGCGAGCACCTCCTCGATCCGCGTCGGATGAATCCGCCCATCAGCGACCAGCGTCTGCAGCGCCTCGGTCGCGATCGCCTGACGAACCTTGTCGAAGCACGACACCACGATCACCCCCGGCGTGTCGTCGATGATCAGATCCACCCCGCTCGCCCGCTCAAACGCCCGAATGTTCCGCCCCTCTCGACCGATCAGCCGGCCCTTCATGTCATCCGACGGGATCTCCACCGCCCGCACCGTGCTCTCGGCGCTCGTCTCCGAGGCGTACCGCTGGATCGCCTGCAGCGTGATCTCGCGGGCCTCCTCGTAGGCCTCGTTCTCCGCGTGCTCGAGGATCTCCCGCGAACGCTTCGCCGCCTCGTGTCGCGAGTCCTCCTCGATCCGCACCATCACCCGCTCGGTCGCTTCCTCCTTTGAGAGCTCCGCCACCCGCAACAGCTCCGCTCGCTGCTCATCCCGAAGCCGCTCGAGCTCCGCCTCCGTCTCGCGCAGCGCGGCGTCGCGCTGATCGAGATCAGACGCCCGCCCGTCAAGGGCTTCCTCCTTCTTCGCCATCTGATCGAACTTCCGATCGAGCTGATCCTCCCGTTTCGTCAGCCGCTTCTCCTGGTCCCGCAGCTCGCCGCGCGTCCGCTCCGCCTCCTCATCGAAGGCCGCCTTCCGCTCGAGAATCTTCTTCTCCGTCTCCAGCTCGGCCTTCTCGCGTGCCGTCCGCCCTTCCGCCTTCGCCACCTCGAGCAGCCGATCCGCCTCCGCCTTCGCGCTCGTCAGCGTTCGCCCGACCAAAAGCCGCGCGAGCAGGACCCCAACAAGCACCCCCACGAGCAGCGACACCGCGCCCGTCGCCACAACATCCGCGACGGCCACCAGCCCGGGCGCCGCCTCGCCAACAACATCAATCGGCATCATCGCCGGTCCTTTCAGGTTCGCGCGCGACGAGCGCCGCGCCCCGAAGGCCGACCATCCAGCTGCTCAAGCCGATCCCGCGGCGCCAAACCCGCGCCGCTCGCACAAGATTCCTCGCCCGGATCACGATCGCCGACTCTCGCCAGCGGGATCAGACGGACGCAAGCACAGGTGACATCTATCCGCAGGCCATGCCCACGGGCCCGAGCTGTCCCGGGCTGGAATCGGCCGCCGAGAACAATCGGAGGATCGGCGTCCGGATGAAACGATCGCGGCGGACACCCGCCGGACCGCTCTTTACCATACCGTCACCCGAATCTTGACGCCTCTTTCATCACAACAAGCCGCAAGGCGAGCCACGACGTGCCCACCATCCTCCGCTACCTCCTGAACCTCGGGCCCACCAATCCCGTCGCGGTCCGTCTCGTTCAAGGGGGTTCCAAGCGGCTCCGCCACCTCTATCTCCGCTCCGCCTACCTCGCCGTACTCATCATCGTCCTGCTCTGGACGCTCCTCATGGCCTCCGAGGCAGGCGCCCTCTCCTACCGCGAGCTCGCCGCCGCCGGCGCCACCAGCTTCAAGTATGTCGCCTATCTCCAGGTCGCTCTCATCTGTCTCATCGCCCCCCTCTTCATGGCCGGCGCCATCGCTCAGGAGGCCAACCCCAAGACCTGGGACATCCTCCTCTCGACGCCGCTCACCGCCTCGCAGATCGTCCTCGGCAATCTCTTCGGTCGTCTCTTCTTCATCATCGCGCTCCTCATCGCCTCCCTGCCTCTCTTCGCCGTCACTCAGTACTTCGGCGGCGTCCCCGGAAGCGCGATCTTCCTTGCCTACGCCATCGCCGCCCTCTCGGCGCTCGTCGTCGGCGCCATCGCCATCGCGCTCTGCGTCTCCCGTATCGCCGGGCAGCGCGCTGTCTTCACGTTCTACATCGCTGTTGTCAGCTATCTCGCCGTGACCGCCGCGGCCGACGCCATCGTCGCCCCCGTCGGTCGAACCTCCATCCTCACGCCGCTCAACCCCTTTCTCACTCTCCGCTCGGTTCTTTCCCCATCTGCCTACGCATCCCACACCGCCGACGAGCTCCTCACTGCCAACTGGCTCGCTCGCCTCTGGCTGGGAAGCCCCGTTGAGACCTTCTCCCTCCTCGCCGCCGCCGGAAGCCTCTTCCTGATCGTCGCGAGCGTCTGGAGCGTCCGTTCCGCCGCCGTTCGAGGCTTCCAGCTCCGCCGAGTTTCAAGCGACCTCGAAGGCCCGGCCGCCGAACGCCACGCCAGGACCGTCGGTCGCAACCCCGTCGCCTGGCGAGAGGCCTCCTCCCGCGGCGGGCTCCTCCGCCAGCTCGCCCGCTGGGCCTTTCTCGCCCTCGGCGTTCTGTGGGGCCTTGGGGTTCTCGCCTTCTACCACTCCGGGGCCCTCTCCCCGGACGCCTTCCGCTTCACGCTCCTCTCGACCCTCTACACCGAGTACCTCGTCATCGCGCTCATCGCGATCGTCAGCGCCGCATCCACCATCGCCGCCGAGCGCGAGGACGGCACCCTCGACATCCTCCTCACCACCCCCATCACCCCGAGCGACTACCTCGGCGGCAAGCTGCGAGGGCTCGTCTGGTACCTCGGGCCCATGCTCGCCGTCCCTATCGCAACCACCATCTTCGCTTCGCTTTACGTTCTCGCCGGGGGCCTCGGCGGCCCAAACCCCGTCGTCACCCCCGAGCTCGTCAGGACCGCCACGATGGATCTCCCCGTCATCCTCCCCATCTCGATTCTCGTCGCGCCGCTGACAAGCGTCCCGTTCATCGCCTTCTGCGCCGTCGTCGGCTTGCAGTGGTCCCTCAAGAGCAGGGGCGTGATCACCGCCACCGTCTCCAGCTTCGCCGTCATCGCCGCCGTCGCCGGGGTTCTCGGCCTCTGCGGATGGAACGCCGGCGCCGACGTCCCCGTCCTCGGGCCCGTCCTGAGCGCCCTCACGCCCATCACCGCCGCTCACATCTGCATCGACCCCGCCTCGGCCGCCGCCGCCACGCTCATCGACGCGGGCGATCCTTCCGCAATCACGCTCCCCCTCCTCACCGGCTCCATCGTCGCCGCCGCCGCCTACCTCGTACTGACCTGGGGCATCAAGATCACCCTGGTAAAATCCTTCGACACGACCGTCCGCAAGCTCGCGGGGACGCGATGAGCAATGCCCAAAAACGCATCGCGCCCGGACGGCCTCATGAGAGGAGACATCCGGGCGCGGCGCAGAATTGCCAGACTCTGACGCTCCGACTCAGCGCCGCCGGCGCCGAACCACTCCGAGTCCCGCCACCGAGAACAGCGCAGCCGCCCCGGGCGCGGGGATGAACGTCGTCAGCGTCACACTCTCGCCGGTCGTCAGGATGATCGTCGTCGAGCCGGTGAGCGACCAGTTCGACTGGTCCGTTGCGGCGAAGAAGAAATGCGACTCTTCGCCTGCCGGGAAGCCGTTGCCGAAGAGATAAGTGACGTCGGCGCCGTCCGCCGACCGCTCGGCCCGCGACGGTCCAAGGTCGCCCTGCGTATCGAGGCGGAACTCCACGCGGGTCTGCATGCCGGTGTAGTCCGAGGTGACGATCTCCGCGATCACGCCGTTGAGCGAGCCATTCACGTCGCGGACGCGGTACCGGAAGTGAGCGTTCCCGGTGTCCGAGGAAATGACAACCCGGGTCTGGAGCGTCGCCTCGTAGAGCAGGGCGTCGCCGGCGCCGAGGATCTGGAACGGGATGAGCAGATCGCCGCCGAGCGGAATCGTGCCGCCCAGTTCCGGATCGGCGGCGACGGTCGTCCCGCTCAGCCCCGCGCCCGTGCCGGGCATCAGATCCACCAGCGCCGCCTGCGCGGACGCTCCCACGAGTGCGCTCGCGGCGCACGTCGACAACAACGCAACCTTGTTCATCTCTGACTCCTGAGTGAATGACTTCTCGCCGGGTGTGCGACCCGGACCCTTGTGTAACGACAGCATAGCAGGCCGCCCGCAAGGCCTCCAAAGCATTTTTTCGTGTCGGCAGTCAAGAGGAAGCGGGCCCTCGATCGCGAAATCGGAGGGTGGGGCGAGTCGCCATCAGCAAATCTTGATCGCCGTGGAGAGCGCCTCGTCAGAGAGCGGCCGGGGCCCTCAGTCCATCGAGGCAACCTGTGCCGCGACCATCATCGCAATGCTTCCAACCGGCGTCTGTCGTTCGCCGCGATTCGAGAGCACCGCGACGAAAACCCCACGATCCGGAACGGCGACGATGGACGCTCGCCAGCCATTGATGCCGCCGCCGTGATGAACAAATCGCATCCCTCGCCGTTCCGTGACGACCCATCCAAGCCCATGCTCGGCAAGCTCCCCGCCGGAGAGCGCGTAGGGACGCTCCATGCGCTGAACCGTCTTCGGCTTCAGGATCTCGCCCCGGCGAAGCGCCGCATCGAAGGCGACGAGATCATCGACGGTGCTGAACAGCCCGCCGAGGCCGAAGCCCCATGTGTAGTTCAGCGGCTCAGCGCGAAGCCAGGCGCCGTCCTCGCTCTCGGTGTAGTTGCTCACCGCGCCGGGCACAACGCGCCGGTCCCCGCCGAACATCGTGCGCTCGAGACCGGCCGGCCGCAGGACGCGCTCGTCCAGAAACATCTCGAGCGACCGACCACTTGCAACCTCAACGATCCGGCCCAGGAGCGCGTACCCAAGATTGGAGTACCGATGCCGCGTTCCGGGCACGAACAGCGGCTCGACGCCGTCAGCGGCGGCGCAAAGCGCTTCGGGCGTGATGGCCTCGTGCTGCGCCTCGGCCCCGTACCCCTCGAGGTCGAAGAGGTCCGGCAGGCCCGACGTGTGGCTGAGCAGGTGCTCGATCGTGATGCGCGGATCGATGTTCAGCCCGTCGAGCGTCTCCGCCGCGGAGTCCTCGAGACTCAGCCTCCCATCCTCAACGAGCGCCATCACCGCGACCGCGACGATCGGCTTCGTCGCCGACGCGAGGCAGAACGCGTGCTCGGGGAGCGCATCGACGCCGAGCTCCAGACTGGCCTTGCCGTACGCTCCGCGGAAGAGCGTTTCTCCGCCGCGGGAGACGGCGATGGCGACGCCCGGCTCATCGTTCTGGATGCCGCGCCGCATCTGCATGTCGAGCTGCTCAAGAAACGCATCGAGCGATGGCTGCGCGAAAGCCGGCGCCACGACGGCGCCCAGAAGGAGGGCCGCGCAGAGCAGCCAGCGGTGCAGTGGAACACGGTCCATAACAGTTTCTCCACGGTGATAAATGAGTCCGCAAAGGCATTGGGAAGACGAACCAGGGGATTCCACGCGGCCGGACACGATCACTCAGTGTCCGAACCAGTCACGTCGGATCAGCGCGCGCGTCGCTGCGGTCGCTGAGAGCGGACCTCGAATTCTGCAATCACAGCGACGCCCGTGCCCGCTCAGAACTGCTTGCGCAGCCTCGCCGCGGGGATGCCGAGCTGGTCGCGGTACTTCGCCACCGTGCGCCTGGCGATCTCGATCCCGCGCGCCTTGAGCGCCTTGGAGAGCGCCTCGTCCGAGAGCGGCTTGCCCTTGTCCTCCGAGTCGACGATCTCCCGCAGCGCCGCGCGGATCGCCTCCCAGCTCATCTCCTCGCCCTCGTCCGTCTGAATCCCACCGGAGAAGAACTTCCGCAACGCCACGACGCCCCGCGGCGTCTGCACGTGCTTGCCCGAGACCGCCCGGCTCACCGTCGCCACGTGCACGCCGAGCTGATCCGCCACCTGCGTCATCGGAAGCGGCCGCAGCGCCTCCGGCCCCTGATCGAAGTAGTCCCGCTGCGCCGCGGCCACCACGTTGAGCACCCGCACGAGCGTCCGCTTCCGCTGCTCGATCGCGTCGATCAGCCACTGCGCATTCGAGAGATTCGTCCTGATGAACTCCTTCGCCCCCGCGTCGACGTCCTCATCCCGAACCATCTTCGCGTAGCTCTTGTTGATCCGCAGATTCGGCAGCGCCGCGTCATTGAGATACCCGATGTACCGATCGTCCTCCTCGTCGTACTCGATGATCGCGTCCGCCACGATCGCCGCCGGCGTCTCGCTCACCAGCATTCGCGCCGGCGCCACGCTCAGGCGACGCATCTTCGACATCGCCTCCTTGATCTCCTCGATCGACGCCTCCTCCTCCTCCGCGATCTTCGGCAGCCGGTTGTTGAGCAGATCGTCGAGATGCCTCTCGACGAGCCGGCGCACCAGCGGCGTCGACACGCCCGTCCCCTCCCGTTCGTGCGCGTCGAGCTGAAGAACCAGGCACTCCCGCGTGTCGCGCGCCGCCACCCCCGGCGGATCCAGCGCGTTCTGCAGCTCCCCGAGCGCCGCCTCGAGCTCCTCCTCCGTCGGCTTCTCCAGATCCGCCGGCGCCTGATCCGCGATCTCCTCGATCGGCGTCCGCAGGTACCCGTCCCCATCGAGATGCGAGAGCAGCAGCTCTCCCAGCTCGCGCGTCCGCGGCGTCGTCTCTGCGAGCCGCCACTGATCCAGAAGCTGATCCGAGAGCGACGCCGTTCGCGCCGCCGTCGACGCCATCGCGTCCATCTTCGCGTCCCGCTCGCCCGCGCCGGACGAACCCGACCCCGGCGAGAGCGACTCCATCTCGCGCTTGAG
>CAZXGT010000044.1:0-3313 GCA_964639935.1 uncultured Phycisphaeraceae bacterium | reverse complement strand
CCCTCCGGTCCCGCCTGCTCGAGCGTGACGTTCGACTCCAGCTCCTGCTCGATCCGCTCCTGGAGCGCCAAAAGCGGGAGCTGCAGGATCTCCATCGACTGGATCATCCTGGGCGCCAGCTTCATCTGCTGGCCCAGCTTCATCTGTTGCGACGTCTCGAAGCGCATCGGCTCGCGGGCTCCTTCCCACGCCGGCCGCACGAGCGCGCCTGTGCGCTCGCCGCCGGTGCGCGCCACTCTACTCCATCGACTGCCGACCGCGGATCGCATCGGCCAGCACCGCCTTGGAGGCGTACTCAAGCTGGCTCCCCGTCGGCAGCCCCCGCGCCAGCCGCGCCACCCGCGCCCCCCGCTCCCGGGCCCGCTCCGCCAGATACAGACCCGTCCCGTCGCCCTCGAGCGTCGGCGACAGACCCAGCACGACCTCCTCCACCCTCTCGCCCCCGCAGTTGGACGACGGGTCTTCAAGGCGCCGGATCAGCCCCTCGACCGTGAGCTCCGCCGGACCAACGCCCTCGAGCGCATCGATCTGCCCGAGCAGCACGTGGTAGACCCCGTCGTACATCCCCGTCTTCTCGATCGCGATCAGATCACGAGGCTGCTCCACCACCAGCACCGTCCCGCGACGCCGCCGCTCATCAGAGCAGATCGGGCACGGGTCCGTCTCCGTCAGGTTGAAGCAGACCGAGCAGTGCCGCACCGAGGTTTTCATCGCCTCGATCGCCCTCGCCAGATTCATCGCCTCGGCGTCAGGCGACTTGAGCACGTGAAACGCCAGACGCTCGGCCGTGCGCCGCCCGATCCCGGGCAGGCAGGCGAACGCCTCGATAAGCCGATCCACCGCTGGCGGATAGGGCCCAGTCGCTGCTCGCTTGCTCATGAACCCATCCTCCTTCGGCGCGAGCCCTTCCCCGACCACAACCCGCCAGCTTGATCGCCGAGGAGATTTTCGCTAGCGTGCGGCATCGCTAATTTCTGACACAAATTGACAGGATCATGCCTATGCCGATCTGGACTGTCCTCGCGACCGCTCTGTTTCTCGCCGCCGCACCGCCAAGCCTAGCCTCCTTCCGTGCAGAACACACGGACGCCGCGCTGCTGATCCCCTCACTCTCCATCAGCGAGCCGATCGAGGACGCCGAGTTCTCCATCATGCTCTGGATCCGTGCGGAAGACGACGGCGACGGGCAGCTTCTGCAGATCCTCGATGACGACGAGCACGTGATCCTTTCGATCGATCGATCGAGCGCTGATGGCGTGCATGCCTCCGTCGGCCGAAACGCCGCCACATCGCTCATCGCGAGCGACCTCACCCCGGGCGAGTGGTCACTCGTCGCGCTCTCGGTCGAGGACGATCTCGCCCGCCTCTTCGTCGCGACCGAGGGCGACGGCGTCGTCGAGGACCACGCGATCATCGATCCGGAGGATCTGCCCGACGACGCATCGCTCGTGCGGCTCGGCGCCGGCGACGGCGAGGCCGTCACAGGGCTCTACGGGCTCGTGGTTGTTCGCGATCACCCGCTCTCCCGAGCCGATGTCGAGGCCATCGCGAACTCAACCGATTTTCTCGCGGCCTTCCGCCACGACGACACGTCCGGCGAGCGCCAAATGAACGGGACGGGCGGCGTCGCGTGGATGGTCGGCCACGCCATGTCCACGCGACCGCGCAACCGCCTGGGCTCCCCCTCGAGCACCTCGCAGCGCGCCGCCGTCGTCGGTGAGGCGGTCACCCGATTCAACACCCACGTCTACGACCGCGACGCCCCCTCCGGATCGGACACCCGAGTCGTTCGCGACGTCGAGGCGGCCCATGGCTTCACACACGTCTCGCCCTTTGGCGATGGGCGGTTCACACCCGCTTTGCCGACGCTCGACAAGCCCCTGCCGCCCGAGGCCGTCATATCCGGTCGCGCGCCAGCGGCGCGGTCGCTCCTCGGCGAGCCGGACGCGCTCACCCGAGTGCTGGTCAGCGCCAACAGTCGTGCCGTGCAGCGCAACGACGGCTCGTTCGAGCGGTCGGCGAACTACGCCGATGGCTTCATCGCGACGCTCGGGGATCGCGTCGCGGGGGTCCTCCTGCGGCCCGCCGCCACCAACCGTCATCCGTGGGCCGCCTTCTGCACGATCGAGGGCAGTCCGTGGCGGAGCGGGCTCGTCACCAACATCGGCGACACCGATTTTTCCCGCTTCTTCACGGGCTCGGTCTCCGGAAACGGCCCCGGCCCCGGCGATGGGCTCGCGCTGGGCCCTGATTCGGGCTACATCCTGCGCACCGCGCCCTTCGCTCGCGCCGCGGCGGACGCCCCGCTCGTTGTGCGTGCGCACCTCCTGAGCTACCCGGGCGCCGCGTCCATCCGCTGGACGCCCAATCATCACACGCGCCAGGGCGCCCCGGGACAGGACGTCGGGCCGCCGATCCCGCTCTCGCTCGACACCACCATTTACACGCACGTGTTCGATCCGGCCGCCGGCGATCAGCTCGATGCCAGCGCGTTGACGATCGCCGCGCCGCTGCCGACGGGCGTCGAGCCGGGCCACGCCGTCGCCCACGCCGACGGAATCGCCCTCATCGGATCGATCGAGTTCGACGGCGCGAACTCGACCATCACGCTCGCCCATCCCTGGCAGGCGCCCCCGAACCCGAACGACGAGCTCCGCTTCGGCTCGTGGTCCCTCGTCACGATCGAGCACGAGTGGGCGCCGGTCGCTGGCGAGCGCGACTGGCGAGGCCTCAAGATCGAGACCGACCCCACCGGTTGGCCCGTTCCCGTCTTCGCCTTCGACGCCTGGAACCCCGAGGCGAGCGGCTTTCTCATCGGGACCGCCGGCTGGGGCGGCAACGGCTACGACGTCCAGCTCGACCGGGCCACCCCCGCCGCAACGAGCGCGTGGATGGCCCTCACCCAGGCCGACGTTTGGCTACAGGTCTTCGCCCAGCAGGAGTCAACGCCCGAATCAATGCTTCGATACACCGACGCGATCCGCGCGGCGCTCCCGGGGGCGGACGTCCTCTGGCTCGGCGAGAGCGAGCACGGGACGGGCGCGAGCGAGCAGTGGCATCGCTACATCCTCGAGAACGCCGAGGCCGCGGGCGTGCCGGCGATCAGCCTGCTCCTGGACCCGCGCTTCGGGGGGCTTGATGATCAGATCGCCGCCGGTCTGCGCTCGAACGCCAACCACTACTCGGCCGCGGGCGTCGACGCGCTCGCTGAGGCGTGGATCGAGAGGCTCGCGGAAGCCGCGCTCCCGGCGGACGCCGATCTCGATGGCGACGGCCTCGTCGGCGCCACCGATCTCGCGACGCTCATCGCCGC
>CAZXGT010000043.1:0-15436 GCA_964639935.1 uncultured Phycisphaeraceae bacterium | reverse complement strand
GAGCCGATCGCCGCTCGGGCCAACCCTGAGCCATCGCCCCTTGGCGCATAAAAAAGCCCCGCCTTGATAGGCGAGGCATGGGACGAAAGCTCCCCGAGTAGGACTTGAACCTACAACCTAGCGGTTAACAGCCGCTCGCTCTACCATTGAGCTATCGGGGACCGAAATGGCGCCCCCGGAATCCGAGGGCCGAGCAGGAGAATCTATCGCCTTCTCGCCGCCGGTCAACTCGTGCCCGCGCGATCCCGGGGAAACCGCACCCTTCGCCGCTTGGCCCGACGCCTGCGGCGCGATACACTTCGCGGCTCGCCGCCCGGTGGGGGCGCGAGCACCCGGAACGATCAGGTCAGGCCACAGGCCGCAGGACGACGCCATGAAGAGCGACACCCATCCCAAGTACTACCCGAACGCCAAGGTCTACTACAACGGCGAGGTGGTCATGGAGGTCGGCGCCACGGTCCCCGAGATCCACGCCGACGTCTGGTCCGGGTCCCATCCCTTCTTCACCGGCAAGGCGTCCTTCGTCGACTCCGCCGGCCGCGTCGAGAAGTTCCAGAAGAAGTTCGGCGGCTCCTACTTCAAGAAGAAAGACAAGAGCAAGGGCTGAGGCCCCGAATCCCGCTTCCGAATCCAGGCACTGATCACCGCGCCCTCGCCCGCCTGCGAGGGCGTTTTCGCGCACGGCGCCAGCGCGGCCGCAGACGCCTCTCAGCCCATCGCAGCCAAGCGGACTCACCGACCGACGCCGGATCATGATGGACGAGCCCGCTCACCGGTCTGCGAGCGGTCCCGGGATCGCTTTGCCGGCGGTTTTCCCGGGCCTCTCTCATCGCAGGACGCGGCGCCCGGCCGCCGCTAGGCTTCACTCATGCCCGCCCTCGGCGCCGACATCCCACCCAAAGTCCGTTCCAAGCTCGACGAGCTCGCCGCCCGGCTCGCCGACCTCGATCGCGACCTCAGCGATCCCGAGGTTCTCTCGGATCACAACGCCGTCCGCGAGCTCTCGACCCAGCGCGCCGCGATCCTCCCCGTGATCGAGACGTACCGCGCCGCTCAGGCCGCCGAGGCCGAGGCCGCCGAGCTCGCCGAGGCTCTCGAGAGCGATGACGCCGAGCTCGCCGAGATGGCCCGCGAGGAGCTCCCGAGGCTCAAGGCGAAGACCGAGTCGCTCGTCGAGCGGATCCTCGCCGACCTTGTCACGGCCGACGATCGCGCGGTCGCGTCGGTCATCCTCGAGGTCCGCGCCGGCGTGGGCGGGGACGAGGCCGCCATCTGGGCGGGCGAGCTCTTTGAGATGTACCGCAAGTACGCTGTCGCCCGCGGGTGGACCTTCGAGACCCTCGCCTTCGCCGAGTCCGAGCCCGGCGGCGTCAAGCACGCCTCCGCCACCATCACCGGCGAGGGCGCGTGGGCCGCGCTCGCCCACGAGGCCGGCGTCCACTGCGTCAAGCGCGTCCCCGCCACCGAGGCGCAGGGACGCATCCACACCTCCACCGCCACCGTCGCGGCCCTCCCCGAGCCCACGGCCGTCCAGCTCGATATCGACCCGGGCGACGTCGACGAGCACATCACCACGAGCCAGGGCCCCGGCGGGCAGAACGTCAACAAGGTCGCGACTGCCGTCCATCTGCTCCACCGGCCCACCGGCGTCGAGGTGCGCATGCAGGAGACCAAGAGCCAGCGGCAGAACCGCGAGAAGGCCTGGCGACTCCTCCGCGCCCGTCTCTACGAGCTCGAGCTCGAAAAACAGCGCCAGGAGCGCGCCGAGCAGCGATCGAGCCAGATCGGCTCCGGCGAGCGCTCCGAGCGCATCCGCACCTACCGCTTCAAGGACGGCTTCGCGGTCGACCACCGCCTCGGCGAGAATTTCAACCTGAGCAAGCTGCTCGCGGGCGATCTCGACGAACTCGCGGCCGCCCTCGAGCGTCGCGAGATCGAGAAGCGCCTCGCATCGCTCTAACCTGATCCCGGGAGGACCCTCATCATGACGCTGCACGCCATCGCTCTGACGCTCTCGCTTCTCATCGCCGCGCCCGGGCTCGCCCAGACCGAGCAGCGCGACGCTCAGGGCCAGCAGGACGCCGCGTCGCTCGCCGATCTCGCCGGCGTCTGGACCTACGACTTCGAGCACCTCGCCACGCGCGACGACATCAAGGCCCTCGCTGACTCCGGCCGCCTCAAGCACATTCTCGACTTCCAGGGGCGCTCGACTATCGAGATCACCGAGGGCGGCGCGCTCGCCGTCCGCGGCGGAACCACCCGCTCCTACGATCTCGAGCCCGCCGTCGAGGGCCAGACCATCCGCACGATGATCTCGAACCCCCCGCCCGACGTCCCGGTCACCCTCCGCCGGCTCGACGACGACACGCTCCTGGCCGGCTTCGCGCCCTACGACGAACACCCCGCCTTCCGATTCAAGCGCGTCACCTACCCCGGCTCGAGCGCGATCGGCCGGTGGGCCGGAACGGGCGAGCACGAGGGCGTGCGATTCGTGGTCACGGACGCCGGGCGCGTCCTGCTCACGGGCCTCGAGGACCGCCTCATCTCCTCCGCCGAGATCACCGCCGACGGCGCCGTGCACACGATTGCCCTCAAGAACGGCGACGAGCTCACGCTCACGATCGACGAGGGCCTCGCGCGCGCCACGCTCACGGGCGCCGCGGACGAGCCCGTCGAGCTCGCCCGCGCCTGGGACCCGATGGAATGGATCGAGGGCTCCTGGGTCGTCGAGCCCGAGGCCACCCGCAATCATCCCTTCTACGGCATCTGGCCCGAGGCCTTCGGTAACCCCGCCCCGCCGCTCGACGCCATGATCGCCTTCTATGTCCGCGACGGCCTGCACTTCGGCGATTGGCCCATGAAGCCCCACTCGATGCGCGACGACCTGGTCGTCTTTCAGGTCGACGGCATCGGCGGGGCCCGCGATCAGACCACCTACCTCCCCTTCCGCCGACTCGACGAGCACCACACCGAAACGCTCGTCCTCAAGCTCATCCTCGTGTCGATCGACGCGCCGCAGCACGCCCACGACCACGCCGGGCACGACCACGCGGGGCACGACCACCCCGAAGGCGACCATGACCACTGATCGCGCCTCGCGCACGTTCATCGCCGCACCGATCCAGACCGACGACCTCATCGCCGCCCGCCGCGACGCCGAGCACGCGGCGCTCGCCGGCGCCGACCTCATCGAATGGCGCCTCGACGGCTGCTACACCGGCGGCGGCCACACCGAAGGCCTCAACGCCGCCAAAATGCTCGTGCGCGAGTCCCCCCTCCCCTGCATCGCCACCTGCCGACTCGAGGCCGAGGGCGGCGAGTACTCCGAGGACGAACCCGGTCGCCTCGAGCTCTTCGAGGCGCTCGCCGAGCTCGATCGCCCGCCGCGGATGATCGACGTGGAGCTCGGCGCTCTGGAGGCGGACGCCGACTTCCGCTCGCGCATCGAACGCCTCGCGGGTCGGCGCGCCGCGCGAGACGGCGCCCCGGGCCTCATCGTGTCGATGCACGACTTCGAGGGCCGCCCCGCCAACCTGAGCCGGCGGCTCGCCGACCTGCGCTCAATCGAATCCGCGAGCGTCCTGAAGATCGCCTTCCGCGCCCGGAGCCTCCGCGACAACCTCGAGTGCTTCGATCTCCTCGCCGAGCGCGACCGCCCCATGATCGCGCTGGCGATGGGCGAGTTCGGGCTCATGAGCCGAGTGCTCGCGGGCAAGTTCGGCGCGTTCCTCACCTTCGCCTCGGTCCGCGACGAGTCCGCCACCGCGCCGGGCCAGCCGACCATCGCCGATCTCCTCGGCCGCTACCGCTTTCGCGCCATCGGCGGACGCACCGCGCTCTACGGCGTCATCGGTCACCCCGTCGCCCACTCGCTCTCCCCCGCCGTGCACAACGCCGGCTTCGAGAGCGTCGGACACGACGGCGTCTACCTCCCCCTGCCCGTCGCGCCCGGATATGAGCCCTTCAAAGCGACGCTCCACGCCCTGACCGATCACGACGAGCTCGGCTTCGCCGGCGCCAGCGTCACGCTCCCGCACAAGGAGCACGCCGCGCGCTTTGCGCGCGAAGAGGGCTGGCCCCTCGACGCCGATGCGCGCGACCTCGCCGCCGCCAACACCATCGCCGGCGAGCGCGTGCTCAACACCGACACCAACGCCATCGCCGACGCCGTCGCCGAGCACTGCCCGGGAGCGACGCGGGCGCTCGTCCTCGGGGCGGGCGGCGCCGCCCGCGCCGCCGCATGGACCCTCCGCGAGGCCGGGTGGTCCGTCGCTATCTGGAACCGCACCCCCGAGCGCGCCCAGACCCTCGCCCGGGAGCTCGGCGTCCGCGCCACCGGCGACATCTACTCCGCCATCGTCGACGCCAGGCTCATCGTCAACGCCACGCCCGTCGGCATGACCGGCGGGCCCGCTCCGGGCGAGACGCCCATCCCCGACGACCTGCTCCTGAGCTCCCCGGACGACGCCGTCGTCTTCGACACCGTCTACACCCCGCTCGAGACGCCGCTGCTCCGCCGCGCCCGCGAGATCGGCCGCAAGACCATCGGCGGCGCCGAGATGTTCGTCCGACAGGCCGCCCTGCAGTTCCAGGAGTGGACCGGGGCCCCCGCGCCGGAGGACCTCTTCGAGCGCATCACGCGCGAATCCCTCGGCGACGCCGACTGATCACTTCACCCCGCTCGAAGCTCCGCCGCGATCTTCTCGAGCGCCCCGCGAATACTCGCGTCCTGCTCCCGCTCGAGCCGCTCGTCGATGGTCCGAGCGACGCCTCCGTGAGCCTTCGCCCGCTCGGCGAGCGACGCCCGCGCCGCCTCCGCCGCCCGGCGCTCGAGCTCCGTCCCGCCGGCGCTCCGGAGCGCCTCGATGATGAGATCGACGACCTCCCGCTCGCCCGTCGCGTGGAAGCGTCCCCAGAGCATCGCCACGTGCACGGGGCGAGACGGCGTCTCGCCCGTCGAGAGAAACGGCTCGGTCTCCTTGAGATGCTCGAGCAGCTCGACGATGCGCTCGTCCCGGAAGGATCCGGCCACGCGATCGATCTGCGACCGGGCGAAGGCGTCGTTGCTGGCCCACAGGGCGCTGAGCAGGAAGGATTGCATGAAGGGATCGTCCGACGCGGCCGCCTGATCCGCGCCCGCCCGCGCCGCGCTCGGGCTGTTGGCGTACGCCCCGCCGAAGAACATCGACATCGGCCAGTACCGCTCCGGGTGCGCCTCGAAGACGAGCCGCTCGTGCAGGAACCGCGCCGCCTCGGGCAGGCGATCCGGCTCGGGGGCGCGGTAGTAGTTCTCCGCCCACGCGAAGAGCCCCGCCTCGCTCTCAAACGCCCTGGGCGTCGCCGAAAGGGCCGAGGTTGCCGCAAAGAGCAGCGCAAGCGAGATCAGGATCGGGCGGAATGTCGTCATGGCCGATCCTACGTCCGCCGCTCCCGCCCGGTTCCTACGCGATCCCCACGACGCCCGCGAGCGAATCGAGCCCGATCGGCTCCTTCGTGTAGAAGGGCTCGGCCGCCGCCGTCCCGATGCGCGAGCCGAAGTAGTCCGCCGCGGAGCGCACCCACTCCACGACGCGCCGGTTCTTCTCGGGCTTGACAAACTGCGTCTCGTACGCCTCGATCGATTCGATCTTCCGATCGACGTACCCCGAGATATCGAGGCAGAAGTTCGGGTCCGCCACCCACCGCAGGTGCGTGGCGTAGTAGTAGAAAAGCCAGCGCGGGTAGATCGGCTCCCCCGGCATCTTGGTCTTCGTGAGCTTCGCGTCGAACCGCGCGTCCTCCACAATCCGTGTGCCGGCCCGGTGATCGGGGTGCGCGTCCTCCGGGTACGGCGTGAAGATGATCTCCGATCGGTGCTCGCGGATGACGCTCGCGACCTTCCGCCGCGCCGCGACCGTGTGCTCCACCTCGCGGTTGATGAGATCGAGCGTCAGACGCCGGACGCCGAGGATCTCCGCCGCCCGCGCCGCTTCCCGCGACCGCGTGCCCGGATCGCCGTAGGGCGTCGGCTCGCCGTTGGTCAGATCAAGCAGCAGCACGTCGTGCCCCTGCTCAGCGAGCCGGGCGATCGACCCGCCCATGCCGAGCTCCTGGTCATCGGGGTGCGGCCCCACCACGAGAATGTTCGCCATCGGCGCCCTCCTCCGGGACTCAGCGTAGGCGAAGCGCGCCGGGGCCGGGCGAGCGGACGATCTCGCTCCCGCGCTCCGAGCCGATCTCGTGCTCCATCCATTCGAGCCGCAGGCCCTCGGGCGGGAGCGTCGGACCGGCGAGGCGGCGATCGCCGGTCGCGAGGGCCTCGCGCGCACGCTCGGGAGGCACGCGGCCGCGGCCGACCTCGGTCAGCGTCCCCGCGATGATGCGCACCATGTTGTAGAGGAAGCCGTCCCCACAGACGCTGATGCGAATCAGCCCATCTTCCGCGCTTACGTCGCAGGAATGAATGGTGCGCACCGTGCTCTCCCTCTCGGCGCCGACGTTCGTGAACGCCGCGAAGTCGTGCGTGCCGACGAGATGCCCCGCCGCCTCGCGCATCGGCTCGATCTCGAGCGTCTGGCGGATATGCGTCGCGTAGCGGCGGCTCCAGAGCGGTCGCGCGCCGCCGCACACCGTGTAGGCGTACCCCTTCCGCACGCACGCGCGGATCGGGTCGAAATCGTCCGGCACGCGCGCCGCCTCCGTCACGACGACGTCCTCCGGGAGCCCCGCGTTGATCGCGTCGACCAGCCGATCGTCCGCGGGGCCCACGCCCGCGTTCGTCCGCGAGAAAGCCGCCACCTGCGCCAGGGCATGCACCCCCGAATCCGTCCGGCTCGAACCGAGCAGGGACACAGGCTCACGGCACACGCGCTGAAGACGCCTCTCCACCACGCCCTGCACTGTGCGCAGCTCCGCCCTTTCGTCTCGATCGGACCCGGCGCCCGGCGCCTCGCGATCCGTCAGGAGAAGACCCGAAAAGTTCGTGTCCGCAAGCTGCGCCGGCGTCGCGAACTGCTTCTGCCAGCCGTGAAAACGCGTTCCGTCGTAGGCGATGGTCAGTCGATAGCGCGGCACGGCGTGGGCGACCCCTCGGAGTATGGAACTGTTCGCAAGAACATGCGAATAACACTACCGAGAACACACTGGCCGGCGTCGCTCGCTTCCGGACGCCCGTCGCGCTCCCGGCAGACTGCCCGTTGTCTTGAGCGAAGGCGGGCAGGGCTCCCGAGGCGACACGAACGCCGGTCGTTCTCTCTCGTCTCCAATGGGCGCCTTCTTCGATCAGCCATCGAAGAGGTGCGTCTTGACCGTCATCCCGCTCGTCTCGAAGTGCTCGAGCGCTTCCTCCGTCGAGCGGAAGATCTTCGTCGCCGTCTCGGTGATGAAGGGCGACGGGTTCTTCTCCGGCTTCCACACCACATACACGTCCTTCGTGTGCTCCCACGCGTGCTGCAGCTCGCGCTCCACGCCCGAGCTGAGCCCCGGCGTTCCCCCCGGGAGTTCCGGCACATAGCTGACGATCATGTCCGACTGGTCGATCAGCTTGAAGTCCCGCATATAGATCTGCCCGTCGATGTCGCCCGCGATGTCGAGGATCTCCCGGCACGAGACGCGGACCGTGTCCACCTCCGCGAGCTCGGGGTCGCCCGGCATCTTGCCGAAGGTCGACGCCGGGTTCGCCGGGTCGAGCTCGATGAAGTCGTGGCCCTCCTTGGTCGCCATGATCGCGTGGTCGAGCATCAGCTTCTCGTCGACGTCGCCCGGGTCGAAGGCGATGAAACGCTCGGCGAGAGCGGCGCGGAACTGATCGATCTCGGCGAGCACGTCGGGCATGCCGACAACGTGGCTCATCGGGAAGCTCGGGTAGACCTTCATCATGTCCGGGCGGCAGAGCAGGCGGAAGACGGTGCGCATGTTCTCCTGCGCGCGTCCGCGACCGACGATGTAGAACTTCCCGCCGAAGGCCTGACTCATGATCTCGGTCGCGAGGATCTCCTCCTCGCGCCACACCATGCAGTCCTTGAGCGTCGCGTCGATGTCGTGCTCATGGTGCAGTCGGTGGTGCACCATCTCGACGTTGTCGACAAGGCAGATGTAGACGTCGGCGGCGAGCTCCCGAAGCTGATCGAAATCGAACGCGGCGAAGAGGCCGTGACGCCAGCGGAAGGTCGCGTGCGTGTTGACCATCAGGTGATCGTGGTTCGGGGCGTCGTTGATGATGTCCTTGAACACCGCCCGGCGGAGCGAGTGCAGGCGCGAGAGCGGCAGGCCCAGGATGCGGCCCGGGCGGACGTCGGGCGCCTCGGCGTACATCATCTTGCCGACGTTGTAGAGCTGGGCGCTCTCGCCCTTGCTCTGGGCGAGCTTCTGGACGCCCTGGAGATAGGGCGTCTTGTCCATGCCGACCTGACCGGTGATGATGGCTTTCACGACGAACCGCCTTTGCCGCGACGCGGCGCTCTCGAAGTTCAGTGCTCCGCCGCCCCACCCGCGGCGTGAGCTGGCAGTATAGACCCCGGTCGCCGCTTCTCCTGCGAGATCCACCGTGCTCGATCGCCGACACGCCGCCTTCGGCCGAGACGCGCTGCGTTCGCTCTGGCTGTGCGGCTCGTGGCGCAACTGGGCGATGCTCGGGCTCCTCACGCTTTTCCTGAGCCTGCCCTACCTCGCCGCGGCGCTCCCGATCCTCGGCGCCTTCGCGGCGCTTGTGGGCATCGTGCTCGGCGCGCTCACCGCCGGGCTCTTCGCCGCCTACTTCCTTGAGATCATCCCGGCGACCGCGGCGGGCGAAGACGAGTTGCCCGACTATCCGGACGCGTCGAACTGGCGGGATTCCGTCGCCGAACCGCTCGTCAGCCTTCTCTGGACCGTCGGCATTCTGATCGCGCCGTGGGTCGCCTGGCGTCTGGCGGCGCCGCAGGTGGGCGTGAGCGAGCCGTGGGTCTCCGCCGCGGCGTGGGCTCTCGGCCTGCTCGGCTTCGGGCTCGTGCCGATCGGGTTCGTCGCCACCGCGTGGGGCGGCGTGGGGATGGTGTTCCGGGTGGACATGCTGATCCGCGCCGTCTGGCGGACGCCGCTCGAATACCTCGCGCTGCTCGCGATGCTCGCGATGACGCTCACGGGCGGGCTGATCCTCTTCACGTCGCGCGTGCCGCGGAAGGTCGTGCCGGACTGGCTTCTGGATCTGCTCGCCGGGGGCGACCTGTACGCCCGCTTCCTGAAGGAGTGGCGACTCTTCGACTTCCCGTTCCTCGCGGAGTTCGTGTTCCTGTTCACGGCGATCCTGCTCGCGCGGCTCATCGGGCTCTACCAGCGGCACTTTGGCGATCGGTTCCCGTGGGCGTGAGACGGTGCTTTGAGCCCTCCGCGCGGGCGCCCTATCCTGCCCCCTCACCAGCATCCCAAACGCCACGCCGGAGCCGCTTCATGTCCATTGTCGTCGACGCACAGACCAGGGTCATCTGCCAGGGGATCACGGGGGCGTACGGCGCTCTGCACACCAGGGGGTGCCTGCACTACGGGACGCAGGTGGTCGGCGGCGTGACGCCCGGCAAGGGCGGGCAGCACGACGACAACGGGCTGCCGATCTTCGACACCGTCGCGGACGCCAAGGCCGAGACGGGCGCGGAGGCGACGATGATCTTCGTCCCGCCGCCCTTTGCGGGCGACGCGATCCTCGAGGCGATCGACGCGAACGTCCGCGTGATCTGCGCGATCACCGAGGGCGTGCCCGTCGCCGACATGATCACCGTCCGGGCGCGCCTGGACGAGGTGAACGCGGGCCTGGCGCCGGCGGACCGGATCGTTCTGATCGGCCCGAACTGTCCGGGCGTGATCACGCCGGGGGCGAAGACAGGCGAGGGCGATTCCAAGGAAACGCCGTACACAAGCGCGGGGTGCAAGATCGGGATCATGCCGGGTTACATCAACACGCACGTCTCGGAGGCGCCGGCGGGCAAGGCGGTGGGCATCGTCTCGCGGTCGGGCACGCTGACCTACGAGGCGGTGTGGCAGACCTCCAGCCGCGGGCTCGCCCAGAGCACCTGCGTGGGCATCGGCGGCGACCCGGTCCGCGGGATGGGGTTCATCGACTGCCTGGAGCTCTTCGAGCAGGACCCCGAGACGGCGGGCGTGCTGATGATCGGGGAGATCGGCGGGACCGACGAGGAGGCCGCCGCCGAGTGGGCGAAGGCGAACATGACCAAGCCGCTCGCGGCGTTCATCGCGGGCCGCACGGCGCCCCCCGGGAAGCGCATGGGCCACGCCGGTGCGATCATCTCGGGCGGCGAGGGCGGCGCGGACACGAAGATCGAGGCGCTGCGCGGCGCGGGCTTCGAGATCGCCGAGACGCCGGCCGACATGGGCGACGCGATGTGCCGGGCGATGAAGCTCACGCCCGCCGGCGTCTCCTGAGGCGAACCCGTCGACCAACGAGAAAAAGCCGACAAAAAAGCCGACGCTCCCCGATCAGGAGGAGCGTCGGCTATCTGAGATCCGTCGCAACCCGGTCAGACCGGAGCGAGCGGATCGTGTTCGTCCGGGCCTCGCCTCCGGGGGCAGTCCGGGGCGGGCCGCCGCCGTCGATTGCCGACGGGCGGTGGACGAAAGCACTGCTGTGCTGAACCGGTCAGCGTCATAAAATCTTCACTTCCATACGCGAAAAGCCAACTCGCGCTCCGCAGAATCACGCGAAAGCGGTTGTTTTCGGGCGCCAGAGGAGATGTTTGCCATGGTTTCACCCAGCCGAAAAGACGCTCGGTCGGGGTGAACGGGCTCAGGTGATCGGCGCGGCGGGCCGGACGCGGCGCGGCGCGAAGATCGCCGTCTCGTGCACCGTCGGATGATCCTTGCGCACGCGGACCGGGCCCGCCTCGATGCGCTCAAAGGCGCTCCTGGCGTTCTCGCGGCTGAACTCGGTCCCGATCGATCGGCGGCCGAGCTCGCGCGCGATGAGCCCCGTGGTGCCCGAGCCGAGGAAGGGATCGAGAACCAGATCGCCCTCATCGGAGCACGCGCGGATGACGCGCTCGAGGTAGACCTCGGGGATCTGATTGTCGTGGCGGGCGCGGCGTTCCTTGTTGTTGCCCTGGATGCGTCCCCAGAACCTGCCGTACCAGACATCCATCGGCACGCGGAGGCCGTTGCGGCCCTGCTTCTTCGCGTGCGTGCGCGGATCGAAGTACGTGGTGGCGCGGTCGGAGGGCTCGAGGATGTCGTCCGCGTTCCAGGTTCGGCGCTTGCGGTCCCTGGCGAAGTAGAGGGCGTGAACCTTGGAGTTGATGAACCCGCCCAGGCGGTTCTGGCCGAAGCGGTAGTGCCAGATGCACCAGTTGATCATGTGAAGCCCGGCGCCCTTGAGATGCATGACGATCTCGGCGCAGGTGTCGTCCGGGATGTTGACCCAGATGGCGCCGGTCGGCTTGAGCGCGCCGACGCAGAGATCGAGCCACTCGGCGGTGAACGTGAGATAGTCCTCGCGCGGGAGCTTGTCGTCCCACTCGTCGTAGCGCCGATTCCAGTTGAAGGGCGGGTCGGCGAAGATCAGGTCGACCGAGGACTCGCGGACCTCGGGGATTCGCGGGAGCAGCTCGCGGCAGTCGCCGACATAGACCCGGGTGTCAGGGTCATCGAGCTGGAAGGTCGGCTTGAGCGGGCGGGGCGACATCGTCGCCATGGTAGCGCAACCTGTCCGCCGGCGCTAGTGGGGAACGATCACCTCGTCGAGCGGTCGCCGCGGCGTGCTGTGCGGCGTCGGACTCGCGAAACCGAGCCGGAGCACGAGCTGCGGGTGCGGGAGATCGGGAACGAGCGCGCGGAGCTCGTTGCGGATGCCCGGCGCCTGGACAACCTGATTGAGATACGCGTGCGCGAGTCCGCTGGCGGTCGCTTCGAGCGTCACGGCCGAGAGCGCCTCTCCGGTGCGGACCCACGCCTCGGGGCGATCGGCCCCGGAACCGATGACCGCGATGGCCGGAGCCGCGATCACGAGCCGTCGGTCCTTTCTCGCCTGACTCGGGCCGAGATCGAAGGAACGCACGATCAGCGGAGCCAGCGCCGAAGCGATGGGGCCGGCGCCCATCGCCCGTCCCGGAATGCCGTCGCGGCTTCTCGAGCCGTTGGGTCGCATCCAGTGCGCGAGCTCGCGCCGGAACGCGCGATCCCCGAACTGCACACGATCCGCCTGCGCGACCAGCGACCCGAGGCGGGCTCGGCTTTCGGCATCGGAGAGAACGACGATCTCGGCGCCCTGCTCCGCGGCGGCCGCGCGGAGGCGATCGAGAGCCTCCTGGGGCGGCGGGCGGTCGCTGTAGGCGCATCGCTGGGTGAGCCGATCGGGGATCGCCAGGAACCGGCGACGCTCCGCCTCGCTGAGCTCGCGCGCCGAGGGCTCGAGCGTGACGCGAGCCAGAAACTCGTCCCCGCCCGTCGGGACGCGGTCGATGCGCGGGTCCATCCCGAAGCGCCGCGCCGCCAGACACAGGTGGTGGAGTGCGGCGCCGCAACTGATGGTGCGCTCGCGTCCATCGGGGTCGGCGACGCCGAGCGTGCGATGGTGATCGGCGAGCACATCGACGGTGCGATCGCCGATGCGGAAGCGCCACGGCTGGGTGTTGTGGCTCGAGGGCGCGAGCACCGCGTATCGCAGGCAGAAGCGGATCCGCTCTTCAAGCGGAGCGTCTCGGGGAGGCTCAGCGACACCCGGGCGGCGGCCCGGCGAGGCGCCCGCGTCCTGCGTCCTGGCGACGGACTCCCGCATGAGCCTTCTCCCTTTCAGATCCCCGCTTTCGCTTACCGTGTCCCGGAATGTCCCTCGACACCCGGATGTCCCCGGCGACGCCGAGCCGGGTCCCATCAGAACTCCTCTGTTCCGAAGAGCCGGTCGCCCGCGTCCCCGAGGCCCGGGCGGATGAAGCCGCTCGAGTCGAGCTCCCGGTCGAGCGCGGCGGCGAAGATGGGCACATCGGGATGGTCCCGCTCCATCTGGCGGACGCCCTCGGGAACGGCGACGAGGCAGATCATGCGGAGATCGGTCGCGCCGGCCTCCCGCAGCATGCTCGCGGCGCGAACGGCGCTCCCGCCCGTCGCGAGCATGGGATCGACCATGAGCACGGGCCCGGCGGAGAGATCAGCAGGGATCTTCGAGAGGTACGCCTCGGCCTCGAGCGTCTCCTCGTTTCGCTCGAGGCCGATGTGCGCCACCCGCGCGGTCGGGAGCATCTCGAGCACGCCCGAGGACATGCCCAGGCCGGCGCGGAGGATCGGAGCGATGGTCGGCACGCCCAGGAGGTACTCGCCGACGGTGTGCTCGAGCGGCGTTTCAACATCGACGCGGGCGGTGGCGAAGGTGCGGGTCGCCTCGTAGACCATGAGCCCGGAGATCTGCGCGGCGAGCGCACGGAAGGTGCGCCGCCCCTGATGGCGGTCGCGCAGGTGCGTCATCTTGTGAGCGATGAGCGGGTGGACGACGACGTGGAGATTCGGATGATCCGGGTGCGCGGTGAGCTTGGCGTCGGCGTGGGTCTCGTTCATGGCGGGACGATGTTAGAGCAAGAGCGCGACGAGGTCGTAGATCGCGTGAACAGCGACGGCGATGCCGAAGCCGCGGAAGATAAAGAGTGCGCCGAAGTAGACGCCCGCGACGGCGTAGAAAACGAAGTTGGAGGGATCGTCGTGATAGGCGGCGAAGGCGATGGCGGCCCCGAGGATCGAGAGAATATCGGCCCATCGGCTCGGCACGCCCAGCGCGTCGGCGAGCAGCAGATGCAGGAACGCGATGGCGACGAGGCGAAAGAGCAACTCCTCATAGAGCCCGGCCCCGATGGCGATCGTCGCGCGGGCGGCGAGCGGGAGATCCTCGAGCGTCGCCGAGCCCCCCGGCGGGGCCTGAGCGATGATCGACGCCGCGAGGGGTGGGGCGTCGTCGGCCGGCGTCTGGGCGCTGGCGAAAAGCTGCGCGAGCACAAGCAGCGGAAACGTCCAGACGATCGACTCGAGCAGCATCCCGCCGACCGTGCCGCGCCGGATTCGCCAGGGGTTGCGCGAGATGACCTGCCAGACCAGCAGGACCACGACCAGCGCGATCCCCGGGAGGTAGAAGCCGCCGACGCCGAATGCCTCGAAGAAGTCGGCGAGCAGACGGTGAGCGCGGATGTCCTCGGCCACGCCCCCGGCGCCCCCGGCGAGATAGACGGCCGCGCCGATCTCGTAGGCGATCACAAGCGGGGCGAGAAAGATCAGGATGTGCAGCGGCTCGCGTGAGCGGGAGAGGTAATCGGTTCGCTGGGCGGCGGTCGCGGGGCTCATCGCCGGCAGGGTATGTCGGGGAGACGCTCGCCGGGCGCGAGAAAACGGCTCGACCTGCTCCGGCGCGGGCGCGCGCGGCTGGACGAGCCGTGGTCGATCACCAGGGATCTCCGCGTCGGGTCAGGCCGTCTTCTTCTCGCGGACGCGAGCGGAGAGGCGGCTCTTGATGCGGGAGGCGGTGTTCTTGTGGATCGCGCCCTTCGCGGCGGTCCGGTCGATGATCTGCTGCGTCTCGCGCAGCGCCGTGTCGGCCGCGTCGTTGGACCCGTGCAGGATCTGCTCGCGGAGGTTCTTGACCGAGGCGCGGAGCGTCCGGAGGCGCCAGCGGTTGCGGCTGCGACGCTTGATGTTCTGACGGACGCGCTTCTTCGCGGAGAGTCTGTTGGGCATGCCGCTTCCTGGCTGAATCGCTCGGCCCGCGGGCGCGGCCCGGGGCGGGTGGGTCGTGATCGATCGTCCGACGCCGGGGGCCCCACGCCCGCCGGCGAGCCGGGCAGTATGGCAGATTTCGCGTCGAACGCAAGAGGGCTTGGGGAGCGGTTGCCGGAGGGGATCGCGGCGGGTACTCTTCCCGGTCGCCTGCGGGCGTAGCTCAATTGGATAGAGCACCTGACTACGGATCAGGAGGTTGAGGGTTCGAATCCTTCCGCCCGTACGTTGGCCCCGGCGAGCCCAGCTCGTCGGGGTTTTTTTGCGCCCGGCGAGCTTGCGATCACCCCTTCGCCTCCGCGGGCGATTCCTGGTTCCTCTTCTTCGAGGATCTGCTCAACATCGCTGGCGACCCGCTCAACGAGGGCAACATCTACGACGGCGACTTCAGCGACCTGGTCATCGAGCTGACGATCATCCCGCTGCCGGCGTCCGGCGGCGTGGCGGCCGCCGCGCTCGCGCTCGGCGCCGGCTTCCGCCGCCGTCGTCTCGCCTGAGGCTCGCCCGCCTCTTTCGCACCGCTTAATCGCCGCGACCGAGAGGCCGCGGCGTATTTTCATGCGCTGTTCATGAACGAGCGCGCGGCGAAACTCTTCGCCTTCTTCGCCATCTGCTGTCGTTTCCTTGGTTTCCCGACTCGATCAATTCGCCGTGGGCGTAGTTTGACTTGAGAGAGACGTCGCCTTCGTTGCACAGGTGCAAGCGGCGTCGCAACGCATGCTCC
>CAZXGT010000042.1:0-15444 GCA_964639935.1 uncultured Phycisphaeraceae bacterium | reverse complement strand
CGCTTCGCCGTTGTCTTTGTTGCTCACAAGCTCGGATTGTCTTTCGCCGCTTCCGTGTCTCGCATTCGCTCCCGATCCACCCGCTTGGGGTGGACCAGGGGTTTGTGCGCCCCGCTAGGCGGCGTCCAAACGCTGTTCGGTCACCGCAATGACCGGGTAGCACAGCTTGGGGTCGCCGCGGGCGCAGGGCTGGTCGGCCGCGGGCCTGTCGGCGCGGCGGGCTCTGAAACCTCCGGCCATCGCCGCTGCTGGCGATACCGCTCGATGCGGTTATAGAGGGTGCGTCTGCTGATGCCGAGGTCGGCGGCGGCGGCGCTGCGGTTGCCGTTGTGACGCTCCAGCGCGGCGAGAATGGCCTCTCTCTCGAGCTCCGAGATCGTTCCGCCCGGCGGGCGCCGCGGCGTCTCGTTGGAGGGTTTCGGCTCGCCGGCCGTCCGTTGCGCGACGCGGCGGGCGCAACGCTCGATCGCGCGTTCGATCTCGCCGAGGTGGCACGGCTTCGTGAGAAAGTCGACGACGCCGAGACGGATCGCCTCCTGCGCGGTCGGCAGATCCCCGACGCCGGTCAGGATCACCACCGGGAGATCCGGCGCTCTCGGGCGGAGGCGGTCGAGGAAGGTCAGGCCGTCGAGTCGCGGGAGGTTGAGGTCGAGCAGCATGGCGTCGGGAGCGAGCCCGTCGAACCGCGCGAGCGCCTCGACCGCGTTCGGGAGCCCGATCGCCTCGCAGCCCATCTCCGTGAGCGTGCCGACAAGGAACTCGCGGTAGCGGGTCTCGTCTTCGACCACGAGGACGCGCATCGTTCGGCGCAGCGGCGTGGATCTCGGCTCAGGCATGAACGGCGACCTCCGCGGTGGCGCGAATCGGGAGCCGGATCGTCAGGGTGCTTCCATTCCCCGGCCCGTCGCTCGCCGCTTCGATGCGGCCCCCGTGGCGATCGATGATGGCGTGGCTGACGGTCAGCCCGAGGCCGGCGCCGGCGAGGCCGCGCCGGGGCTTGCTCGTCTGGAAGGGATCGAACGCCTTGGCGAGTTCCGGCTCGGTCATGCCGCGGCCGTTGTCGGCGACCTCGATCGCAAGCGCCTCGGTCTCCCGTCGAACGGCGACCCGCACGCGGCCCCCCTCGCCCGCGCACGCCTCGAGCCCGTTGGCGATGAGGTTGATCAGGACCTGAAGAAGCTGCGGTTCGTCGCCCGTGACGAGGGCTCCGCCGGCGCCGGGCTCGACGCGCAGGTCGATGGCGCGCCCGGCGGCCGAGGGCAGGCCCCGAGCGAGGCGGACCGCTCGTTCCGTGAGCCGAGCCGCGTCGATCGCCGCCTCGCGCCCGGCGCGGGGCGCAGCGAGGTTCAGGAGCTCGCTGGTGATCTCCCGGCAGCGAAACGCCTCCTCCGTGATGATCGTCAGCGCCTGCGCGGCGCGTTCGCTCGACTCGGGATCCTCGGGACGTCGCTCGAGGCGTCGGGCGGCTGATTCCGCGTGCCCCGCGATGATCGCGAGCGGGTTGTTGATCTCGTGAGCGACACCGGCGGCGAGCCGGCCGAGACCGGCGAGCCGCTCGGCGCGCGCAAGCTGGCGCGTTCGGGTCTCGACCTGCGCCTGCATCGAGTCATGAAGACGCCGGATCTCATCGCTCATCTCGTTGAAGCGCTGGACAAGCCGCCGAAGCTCGCTGGCGCCCTGCGGGGGAACGCGACAGGTGAAGTCGGCGTCCGCGAGCTGCGACACCGCGCGATCGAGCGCGCGAACCGGTCGCATCACCGCGCGGCGCTGCAGGAGCCCCGCGGCCAGACTTACCGCGATCGCGAGCGCAAGCCAGAGCGCCATGGCGATCTGCGCTCGATCGAACTCGGCGGAAGCGAGGCTTCGGTTTTTGATGATCGACGTCTTCGCCTCGCCCGCGAGGGTCGCGACGCGTCCGATCGCCCGGTCGAGTTCACCCGTCGCGCCCGCGAGAGCGGTCGCTGTTTCAACGCGCCGGCGCATCGACGCGAGATCCGCTGCGATCGCCTCGATCGGCGCGTCCAGAGCGCCGCCGCTCCCCGGTCCATACGGGCCGGCGCGGAGCGCATCGAGCTCGCGCTGCGCCGCCGCGAGTTGCCGGAGAATCGTCGCGCGATCGGGCTCGGGCGTCTCGAGCGTCGCGCGGACGAGCGCGGCGCGATGGCCGATCTCGTAGATCGAACGAAGCTCGTCGTACTGGTCGGCGGCGGCCGTGAAGTGCCCGCGCATCTGCGACATCCCGAGCGTCGCCGCGGCGGCGAGCAGCGCCGTGCACAGCGCCGAAGCCAGGACGCCAAGGATCATCCGGGTGTTGAGGCTCATCGGCGATCTCCCTTGCCAACGCGGAGCTTATCGCTCCCGTCCGTGCGGGAGTGTGCAGATCTTGCACACCCGTTGGTGGATTCGGCGGATTGTGCTACCCATGACCCGCATCGTTCTGGAACGCAGGAGATCTCTCAATGCCGCTCTCGCCATCGTCTCGCCCTTCTGTTTCTTCCGTCGCCGCGCTGGTCTCGGCTCTCGCCGCGCCGCCCGCCGCGCTTGGGCAGGGCGACGCGGAGGCGTCTGAGCCCGCGGATCGCCCGGATGCGGCGCGGGTCGGCGCCCGGCAAACGCTCGACCCGATCGTCGTCACCGCGACGCGGAGCGAGAAGCAGCTCTTTGACGTTCCGGCGACCGCTCACGTCCTCTCGGCGGAGGATCTCCGGGAATCGCTCTACCGCACGGTCCCCGAGGCGCTGCGCGACATCCCGGGCGTCATGGTGCAGAAGACCGGGCACGGCCAGGGCTCGCCCTTCATCCGTGGGTTCACCGGGTTTCGCACGCTGCTGCTCGTCGACGGCGTCCGCTTGAACAACAGCGTCTTTCGCGACGGGCCGAATCAGTACTGGAACACCGTCGACCCATACTCCATCCGCCGTCTGGAGGTGATCAAGGGGCCGAGCTCGGTGCTCTACGGCTCTGACGCGATCGGCGGCACGGTGAACGTCATCACCAAGGGGCCGACCGGCTACGGCGAGGGGTTCAACCAGAGCGGGCGCGTGTTCTACCGCGTGTCGACGGCCGAGCGGTCGCACACCGGCCGCGGCGAGCTGAGCCTGACCTTCGATCGCGATCTCGGCTTCTACGCCGGCGGAACGATCAAGCATTTCGGCGATCTGCAATCGGGCGGGGGCCGCGAGCCGATGACCGGCTACGACGAGCTCGACGGCGACTTCAAGATGGAGTACCTCCTCGACGACAACGCCCGCCTGGTGCTCGCGCATCAGAGCGTCGACATCGACGACGCGTGGCGCACCCACCGGACGATCTTCGGGCGCCGCTTCGAGGGGACGACCGTCGGCGACGAGCTCCGCCGCGTCCTCGATCAGAACCGCGATCTGACCTACGCGCAGCTCCTGCTCGACGACGGCGGCGCGTTCTTCGATCGCGCCCGCTTCAGCCTCTCCTACCAGTCCCAAGCCGAGGAGCGCGACCGCGTGCGCTCCGACGGAAGGCGCGACGTTCAGGGCTTCGACGCCGACACCTTCGGCGCGTGGGCCCAGTTCGAAAGTTCGAGCCCGATCGGCGTGTGGACCTACGGCGCCGAGTACTACCGCGACGAGGTCGACTCCTACCGCCGCGACTTCGCCGCCGACGGCTCGCTCACGAACATCCGTGTGCAGGGGCCGGTCGCCGACGACGCGACCTACGAAACGATCGGCCTCTACGCGCAGAACGACGTCTTCGTCACCGACCGTCTCAACCTGATCTTCGGCGGTCGCTACACCCACGCTCGCGCCGACGCCGAGCGCGTCGCCGATCCCGACACGGGCGCCCCGTTCTCGATCACGGAGGACTACGACGCGCTCGTGGGGAGCGTCCGCTTCATCTACGCCATCGACGAGGCCGATCGCTGGAACCTCTTTGGCGGCGTCTCGCAGGGCTTCCGGGCGCCCAACCTCTCGGACCTGACGCGTTTCGACACGGCGCGCTCCAATGAGATCGAGACGCCCGCGACCGGGCTCGACCCGGAGCGCTTCGTCTCCTACGAGGTCGGCGTCAGAGGCCGCTACGAGAACTTTTCCACCCAGGCGAGCTACTACTACACCGACATCAGCGACATGATCATCCGCCAGCCGACCGGGAACATGATCGACGGCAACAGCGAGGTGACCAAGCGAAACGGCGGCGACGGCTTCGTGCAGGGCCTCGAGCTCGAGGCGAGCTGGCGGTTCCATCCCAATTTCACCGCGTTCGGCTGGGTCGGCTGGATCGACGGCGAGGTGGACACCTTCCCGACCGCCGCCCCGACCCTCGAGCGCGAGCCGATCAGCCGGCTCATGCCGACCACCGGCCAGATCGGCCTGCGGTGGGACGCGCCGAGCCGGGACGCGTGGTTTGAGGGGGTCGTGACGATCGCCGATGAGCAGGACGATCTGTCCACCCGCGACCGGTCCGACACCCAGCGCATCCCGCCGGGCGGAACGCCGGGCTACGCCGTTGTCTCTCTGCGGAGCGGCTGGCAGGTCGATGACAACCTCACCGTCACCGCCGCGCTCGAGAACATCACCGACGAGAACTATCGGATTCACGGCTCGGGCGTGAACGAGCCCGGGATCAACCTGATCCTCGGCGTCGAAGTCGCCTTCTGAGCCCCGGCGACGCCCGGCGTAGACTCGATTGTGCCCCGCGCTGAAACACGCATCTCGATCGGCGGCCTCCGCGTCCCGGCGCTCGCGCTCGGCGCCGCCGTCTCACTCGCCGCGCACGTCGGGTTCGTCGCCGCTCTCGGGCTGACGCGCCTCGGCGACCCAGCCGAGACCCCGGAGCTCCGGCGATCGCGCGGCGTTCCGCTGGAGGTCGTGGTGCTGCTCGAGGCGCCCGCGGAGCCGGTCCCGTCCAGCGAGGCGGCTGGCTCCGCTCCCCCCGCCGAGGAGACGCCGTCCGACGATGCGCCGCCGCCGGTGGAGCGCGACGCCCCGGCGACGGCGGAACCGGATCATCGGGCCCTCGTGTCGGCCGTCGCATCGGCCGCGGAATCGGCACTCCAGCGGGTCCTCTCACGCCTCGAGCGGCGGCGGGCGTCATCGGCGTCCGAAAGCGCGATCGAGCCGACGCGTCCCGAGGAGCGGACGCCGCCCCCGCGCCCCAGGGTCGCGCCGAGGAGCGACACGCGATCCTCTGCCGCGAGCCCCGAGGCTCGGCCATCGGCCGGGAGCCGCCGCGCCGTCGAGATCATCGACGTTCCCCAGCCGATCTACCCGACGCGAGCCCGCCGCCGCGGGTGGGAAGGCACGGTGACGCTCGCGATCACGGTGGGCCCCGGCGGGTCCGCGGTCGCGGTCTCCGTTGTTGAGAGTTCCGGACACGCGATCCTTGACGAGGCCGCCATCGGCGCCGCGGAGCGTGGACGGTTTCGCCCCGCGCGCCGGGACGGGCGGGCGGTCAGCGGCGACGTGGCGCTGCCCTTCGAGTTTCGGCTGCGATAAGTCGGTCCCCGGACCGCATCCGGAGGATCGGAGAAACCCGAGTCGCAGGCCCCCCGCCTTTTCGCTACGGTGTTCCATCGACGCGGAGGGGCCGGGCTGACCGGCCGAGCTGGCAATGGTGGGCAGACCTCTTTTTCCATCCCGATGGGCCCTGGCGGCGACGGCGGCGGCGCTGGTGATGTCGGGGTGCGATCGCGCGACGCCCGGCGCTTCCGGCGGCGCGCCCGCCCCTCGCGAGGTCGAGATCGTCCAGATCCGAGCGGCGGACCTGCCGGTGTCCTTCGAGTTCGTCGGACGCACCGAGAGCTCGCAGCGGGTGGAGATTCGCGCTCGCGTCTCCGGGTTCCTCGATGAGATCGCCTACACCGAGGGGGCCGCGGTCGAGGAGGGGGCCGTGCTCTTTCGCCTTGATCCGGCGCCCTTCGAGTCCAGGCTCCGGCGGGCGCGGGCGGAGCTGGTCCAGCAGGAAGCCCGGCTCGAGAACGCCGAGGCGCTGCTCGCGCGGATCGAGCCTCTCGCCGAGATGGAGGCCGTCGCGGCCAAGGAGCTCGACGACGCGCGCGGCCGGGTCCGAGAGGCGGCGGCGGCCGTCGAGGCCGTCGGCACGCGCATCGACGACGCCGAGCTCCAGCTCAGCTACACGACGATCTCGTCTCCCGTGGGCGGGCTCACGGGTTCGGCCCGAGAGCGCGAGGGCGCCTACATCTCCGGCGTAACCGGCCCGCTGACCTACGTCGCCCGCATCGACCCGATGTGGGTGGAGTTCAGCGTCACCGAAACGAGGCTGCTCCGAGGGGCCCGCACGCGCGCCCAGGGCGCCGTGCGCTACCCGGAGGACGACGCCTTTGAGGTCGCGATCGACCTCGTCGACGGATCGCGGCATCCCTACACCGGACGGATCTCCTTCACTGACGCGACGGTGAGCGATCAGACCGGCGCCGTGCTCTTCCGCGCCGAGATCCCGAACCCCGAGCGGACGCTGCGACCCGGGCAGTACGTCCGCGTGACGCTCGGGGGCGCGGTGCGACCGGATGCGCTGGCGGCGCCGCAACGGGCGGTCCGCGAGGGACCGCGCGGCCCCTACGTGTGGGTCGTCAGCGAAAGCGGCGTCGCCGAGCAGCGACCGGTGGAGCTCGGCCCCTGGCGCGGCGACGCCTGGGTGATCGAGCGCGGGCTGCGCCGCGGCGACCGCGTGATCGTCAGCGGGACGATGGCCCTCGCGCCCGGGACGCCCGTGACCATCACACGGATCCTGGAGCCGGATGAACTCCCCGGCGATGGGAGCGAGGGCTCGGCGTCGTGACGGCGGCGCTCTTCGTGCGCCGGCCGATCCTCGCCTCAGTGCTGTCGATCGTGCTCGTCCTCGCCGGCGCGGTCGCCGCCGTGAACCTGCCCGTCACGCAGTACCCGGACATCGCGCCGGTTCAGGTGACGGTGACCGCCAACTACCCCGGCGCCGACGCCGAGACCGTCGCCAACGCCGTCGCGGCCCCCATCGAGACGCAGATCAACGGCGCCGACGGCCTGCTCTATATGCAGTCGACGAGCTCCGCCGCCGGGCAGATGTCGCTCACCGCCTACTTCGCCCTCGGGACCGATCCCGACACCGCGGAGGTGCAGGTGCAAAACAGGGTCAATCTCGCCCTGCCCGGCCTGCCCGAGGCCGTCCGCACCACCGGCGTCAAGGTCCAGAAGCGCTCGACCAGCATCCTCCTGCTGATCGCTCTCTACTCCCCGGGCGACGTCTACGACGAGGACTACATCGGGAACTACGCGAACCTGTACGTGCTCGATTCGCTCAAGCGCGTGGAGGGCGCCAACCAGGCCCAGATCCTCGGCGTGCCCAACCAGGCCATGCGCATCTGGCTCGACCCGGAGCGAATGGCGAGCCTCGGCATCACCCCGGCGGACGTCAGCGCCGCGATCGCGAGGCAGAACCAGCAGTTCGCCGCGGGGACGGTCGCCAAAGCGCCGCTGTCGCGACCCGCCGAGATCACCGTGCCGGTCGTCACCGGCGGGCGGTTCGACGAGCCCGAGGAGTTCGAGCGGCTGATCGTCCGCGCCGCGAGCGAGGGGACCGCGGTCGTCCGCGTCGGCGACGTCGCCCGCGTCGAGGTGGGCCTCGAGCAGTACCTCCTGCGGTCCTCGGTCGCGCGCTCGGGCGAGACCCGGGGCAGCCCCGCCGCCTTCATCGCGGTCTACCAGCAGCCCGGGTCCAACGCGCTGGCCGTCGCCGGGCGCGTCCGCGCCCTGATGGACGAGCTCGGCGCCTCGTTCCCGGAGGGCGTCGAGTACGCCATCTCCTACGACACCACCAGGGTCGTCGAGGCCTCGATCCGCGAGGTGCTGACGACGCTCATCATCGCGGTGATCCTCGTCGTCCTCGTGACGTATCTCTTCCTGCAGAGCGTGCGCGCCACGCTCATCCCGACCCTCGCGATCCTCGTCGCCGTCGTCGGCACGTTCGCGGGCATGCTCGTCCTGGGCTTCAGCCTCAATCTCCTGACGCTCCTCGGGCTTGTTCTCGCGATCGGCATCGTCTGCGACGACGCGATCGTCGTCGTCGAGAACGTCGAGCGCGTCATGGCCGAGGATCGGCTCGACGCGAAGGAGGCGACGGTCAAGGCGATGGGCCAGGTCATCGGGCCGGTCATCGCCACCACGCTCGTGCTCCTCGCGGTTTTCGTGCCCGTCGCCTTCCTCGGCGGGACGACGGGCGTGCTCTACCAGCAGTTCGCCGTCACCATCGCCGTGTCCGTGGCGATCTCGAGCTTCGTCGCGCTGACGCTCACGCCCGCCCTCTGCGGCGCGCTGCTCAGGCCGCGTCGCGGGATCTCCGCTCCCTTCCGCCTCTTCAACGCGGCGCTCGATCGGGCGACCGCCGGCTACGGCGCGGGCGTCCGTTTCGTCGTCCGCCTCTCGGCCCTCGGGCTCGTGCTCGTCGCCGCCACCGGCGTCGCGATCGTCGTCCTCTTCCGCACGATCCCCACGAGCTTCGTTCCCGAGGAGGACCAGGGGATTCTCCTCGCGGCGGTGCTCATG
Source organism: uncultured Phycisphaeraceae bacterium (assembly GCA_964639935.1). Classification (GTDB taxonomy): domain Bacteria; phylum Planctomycetota; class Phycisphaerae; order Phycisphaerales; family UBA1924; genus CALNYS01. The sequence goes on along the minus strand of CAZXGT010000042.1, from coordinate 6,931 downwards.
CCCGACGGCGCCACGCTCGACCGCACCGACGTCGCCGCCCGGGCCGTCGAGCGCGCCTTCGCCGAGCACCCGGCCGTCGAGTTCGCGTCCAAGATCACCGGCTACAGCTTCCTCGACGGCCAGTTCAAGTCCAACGCCGCCTCGGTGTTCGTCTCCCTCCGGAGCTTCGAGGAGCGAAAGGGGCGGCCCGAGCTCTCGCTCGACGCGCTCCTCGCCGACGTGCGCCCGGCGTTCTCGCGCCTCGGCGACGGCATCGCGTTCCCGATCAACCCGCCCTCGATCCCCGGGCTCGGCAGCCAGGGCGGATTCGAGTTCTGGGTGCAAAACCGCGGCGAGGACGACGCCCGCCGCCTCGCCGAGGCTCTCGGCGCGTTTCTCAAGGAGGCCCGCGCTCAGCCCGAGCTCGCCCGCCTGACCTCCACCTTCAACGCCTTCTCGCGCCAGCTCATGATCGACGTCGACCGCGTCCGCGCCGAGACGCTCGGGATGCCCGTGGAAGGGATCTACGACGCGCTCCAGGCGCTCTTCGGATCGGCGTACGTCAGCCAGTACACCAAGTACGGCCGCGTCTGGAACGTCATCGTGCAGGCCGACGCCGACTACCGCGACGATCCGGGCGATCTCGACCGGGTCTACGTCCGCCAGCGCGCCGGGGCGATGCTGCCGCTCTCGGCCGTCGTCGAATCGCGCTACGTCGCCGGGCTTGACCTCGCCTCCCGTTTCAACGCGCTCCCCGCCGCGAAGGTCACGGGCGACGCGGCGGCGGGCTTCAGCTCCGGGCAGGCCATCGAGGCGATGGAGCGCGCCGCGCGAGCGACTCTCCCCGAGTCCATGTCCTTCGCCTGGTCCGGGCAGGCGTTCGAGCAGAAGCAGGCGGGATCGACCGCTGCGCTGGCCTTCGCCTTCGGCATCGTGCTCGTCTTTCTCATCCTCGCCGCGCAGTACGAGCGGTGGTCGCTTCCCCTGGCGATCGTCACCGCGGTGCCCTTTGGCGTCTTCGGCGCGCTGGTCGCGGTGTGGCTCGCGGGCATGGACAACGACGTCTACTTCCAGGTCGGGCTCGTCACGCTCATCGGGCTGTCGGCCAAGAACGCGATCCTGATCGTCGAGTTCGCCCAGGCCAAGCACGCCGAGGGGCTCGCCCCCCGCGACGCCGCGATCGAGGCCGCGCGGCTCCGCCTCCGCCCCATCCTGATGACCTCCCTCTCCTTCATCCTCGGGGCGCTCCCGCTCGTGCTCGCCAGCGGAGCCGGCGCCAGAGCGCGCCACTCCATCGGGACCGGCGTGCTGGGCGGCATGATCGGCGCCACCACGCTCGCCCTCTTCTTCGTCCCGATGTTCTACGTGCTCCTGACCACCCTCACGCAGCGCCGCTCGCGACGGAAGGAGCCCGCCCGTGCGTAGAACCATCGCAACGGCCGCGCTGCTGATGAGTCTCGGCGCCGGCGCCTGCACCGTCGGCCCGAGCTACAAGCGGCCTCCGCTTCCCGAACCCGCGGCCTTCCGCTTCGCGCTCGAGGGCACGCTCGAGGCCGCGGACATCGAGTGGTGGCGGGGCTTTGACGATCCCGCGCTGACCGCCCTGGTCGAGGAAGCGCTCCGGAGCAACCCGGACGTCCGCGTCGCGGCGGCCCGCGTGGATGAGTTCGCTGCGCGCATCGGCGTCACGCGCTCGGCCGCGTTCCCGCAGGTCGACGCCGACGCCGCCGCGGGCCGTACGCGGCGATCAGAAGAGATCGGGATCGGCGCTGTCGGAGGCGATCGCGTCAGCGACTTCTTCGAGGCCAACCTCAGCGTCGGATGGGAGCTCGACGTTTTCGGGCGCATCCGCCGAGCGACCGACGCCGCCATCGCCGACACCCTCGCCGCCGAGGAGACCCGCCGCGGCGTCATCCTCTCGCTCGTCGCCTCCGTCGCGACCAGCTACATCGCGCTGCGCAGTCTCGACGAGCAGCTCGAGATCGCGCTCCGAAAGCTCCAGACGCGCCGGGAAACCGTCGAGCTCTTCAGCCTCCAGCTCGAGCGCGGCGTCATCTCGCGCCTGGAACTCGCCCAGATCCAGTCCGAGTTCCAGCGCACGGTCGCCCAGATCCCCGCGCTCGAGGCCGACATCGCCCGGCTCGAGAACGCGCTGAGCGTGCTTCTCGGCAGACCGCCCGGCCCGATCCCGCGCGGGCGAGCGCTCGCCGAGCTCGCGCCCCCGCCGATCCCCGCGGGCCTGCCGTCGGACCTCCTGCGCCGCCGCCCGGACCTCCGTGGGGCGGAGCAGCGCCTCGTCGCCGCGGTCGAGCGCGTCGGCGCGGCCACCGCGGACTTCTACCCCCGTTTCGCGCTGACCGGCGCCCTCGGCGTCGCGAGCGACGAGCTCTCGGACCTCTTCTCCTCATCGGCGACGACCTCCACCATCGCCGCCGGCGCCGTGGCCCCGCTCTTCACCGCCGGCTTTCTCGAGAATCGGCTCGACGCGGCCGAGGCCGTCGAGCGCCAGGCGATCGAGAGCTACCGGGCCGCCGTCCTCACCGCCCTGCGCGAGTCCGAGGACGCGCTCGTCACCCGCTCCTCGTCCATCGCTCAGCAGCGGGCTCAGGCCGAGCAGGTCGAGGCGCTCGCCCGCTACGCCGACCTCGCGCAGGTGCGCTACGACAACGGCTTCGTGAGCTACCTCGCCGTCCTCGACGCCGAGCGCGATCTCTTCGACGCCGAGCTCGAACGCTCGCGCCTTCGCGCCTCGGCCCTCGCCTCCGTCGTGGGCGTCTACAAGGCCTTCGGCGGAGGCTGGATCGAGCTCGCCGAAGCCCGGGCCGACAGAGCCGAGCGTGAGTCCGGCAGCCCGCCCGCCAGCCCGTGAGATCGCCCTCGTCGGTTCCAAACGCCTCCGGGTAAGCGGGCCACGCCGCCGCGGTCGGTGCCTGAAAATCCCGCAGGCCGGAGCGAGCGGGTCTATTCTCCCGTGCGCCCACCGCCGTGGTGCAGGAGGAGAACCCATGCGCCGATTCGTCGCCCTCGCCGCCACCGTCGCCGCGGCCGCGGCGCTCGCCGAGCCCGCTCCGCAGACTCCCGAGGCCATCCCGGGCTCCGAGCGTTTCGAGCTCCGCGACGTCTTCGACCTTGAATACGCCAGCGACCCGCGCCTCGCGCCGGACGGGAAGCGCGTGGCGTACGTGCGCCGCTCGGGCGACGTCATGACCGACCGCTACGAATCGAGCCTCTGGCTTGTCGACGCCGACGGCGGGAACCACCGCCAGCTCCTCCCGCGCCACGGCGACGTCTCATCCCCGCGATGGTCGCCATCGGGCGACGCGATCCTCTTCGCATGGTCGGCGGACGGGGCCCACGAACTCCGCGCCCTTCATCTCCCCTCGGGCGCCGTCAGCACGATCGCCGAGCTCCGGCGCCCGCCGAGCGCCCTCGCCTGGTCCCCAAGCGGCGACCGCGTCGCCTTCCGCATGTTCGCGCCGGGCGAACCGCCCGAGACCGTCCCCATGCCGGCCAAACCGGAGGGCGCCCAGTGGGCCGACCCGCCGACGGTCGTCGATGAGCTGCGCTACCGCTTCGACGGCGCCGGCTATCTCACGCCCGGTCACGATCATCTCTTTGTCGTCCCCGCCGACGCCGGCACGCCGCGACAGCTCACCTTCGGCGCCATGGATCAGTCCGGACCCATCGCGTGGTCGCCAACCGGCGAGTCGATCTATTTCTCCGGCAACACCGACCCCGACCGCGAGTTCGACCCGATCGAATCGAACATCTACCGCCTCGATGTCGCCTCGGGCGAGCTCGAGCGTCTCACGGACCGCGACGGGCCCGACGTCGGGCTCGCTCTCTCGCCCGACGGGCGCCGCCTCGCCTACCTCGGCTTCGACGACCGCCGCCAGGGCTACCAGATCGAGCAGCTCTACGTCATGGACCTCGGGTCCGGCGAGACCCGCTCCATCTCGAGCTCGCTCGATCGTTCCGTCTCGATCCCCGCCTGGTCCCCCGACGGGCGCCATCTCTTCGCGACCTACGACGACAAGGGCGTCACGCGCCTTGCGCGCTTCAACCTCGCCGGCGCCCACCGCACACTCGCTGAAAATCTCGGCGGCGCCACCCTCGGCCGGCCATACCCATCCGCATCCTTCACCGTCGGGCCGGGCGGTCGCGTCGCCACCATCGTCACCTCGGTCGAGCGCCCCGCCGACCTCGCCCTCCTCGATCCTCGGGCCGGCGAAGACCCGCGAATCCTCACGCGTCTCAACGAGGACGTCCTCGCCGGCAAAGACCTCGCGGGCGCCCGCGAGGTCTGGGTCGAGTCCTCCGCGGACGCCGAGCGCATCCACGCCTGGGTCATGTACCCGCCGGGCTTCGATCCCAGCGAGAAGCATCCGCTCATCCTCGAGATCCACGGCGGCCCCTTCGCCAACTACGGCCCGCGCTTCAGCGCCGAGATGCAGCTCTTTGCCGCCCGCGGGTACGTCGTCGTCTACGCCAACCCGCGCGGCTCCACCAGCTACGGCGAGCGCTTCGGCAACCTCATCCACCACGCCTACCCCGGCCGGGACTACGACGATCTGATGAGCGTCGTCGATCGCGTCATCGAGCTGGGCGGCGTCGACGAGGAGCGGCTCTTTGTCACCGGCGGCTCCGGCGGCGGCGTTCTCACCGCCTGGATCGTCGGACAGACCGACCGCTTCCGCGCCGCCGTCGTCGCCAAGCCCGTCATCAACTGGACCAGCTTCGTCCTCACCGCCGACGCCTACCCCTTCTTCACCCGCTACTGGTTCCCCGCCCAGCCCTGGGAGGACCCGATGCACTACTGGGAGCGCTCGCCCCTCTCCCTCGTCGGCAACGTCTCGACGCCCACGATGCTCCTCACCGGCGAGGAGGACTGGCGAACGCCCATCTCCGAGAGCGAGCAGTACTACCAGGCCCTCAAGCTCGCCGGCGCGCCCACGCGCATGGTCCGCATCCCCGGCGCCTCCCACGGCATCGCCTCCCGCCCGAGCCGACTCGCCGCCAAGGTCTCCGCCATCCTCCAGTGGTTCGAGCTGCACGACGAGACATCGCCCCACGAATGAGCCCGCGCGCGAAAATGCCGCGCCCGAGATCAACATCCCGGACGCGGCGCGGTCAGCAAGCGAGGCTCTCGGTCGCGCTCACTCGAAGATGCGCGTCGATTCGCCCACGAAGACCGGGCGGTTGAGTTCCTCGGCCGTCATGCGCACCCGGAAGCGCGAGTCGCCCGCACCCCGGCCCTGAACCGTCACCTCCCATGTCGCCGAGTCGCCCGGAGCGAGGCGGTCGAGCGGGCGAGCGCGAACGCCCTCATCCGTCCGAACGAGAGACGTCGGCCCGGTCATCGACACGAACTCGACGCGTTCATCGAGGATCATCGCGAGGCGCACGTTCGTCGCCGCCTTGTTCCCCTGGTTGAGCACGGTCACCGTGTAGCGCTCCTGCTCGCCGATGCGGATCGGATCGTTCTCGTCCGCCAGCTCGATCAGCAGGCCCGTCACGCCCTCGAGCCGCACGGTCGCGCAGTCGGTCACCGGCTCCACAAAGTCCGAGCGAGCCACCACGCAGTTGCGCAGACGGCCCGGCTCACCACCCTCGATCGTTGTCACCAGCATTCGGCTCTCTCCCGGATCGAGATTGCCAAGGCGCCACGAGACAACGCCGTTCTCGAAGGTCCCGCCGCCCGATGCTTCCAGGAAGCGAGCGGAGCTCGGGATCTCGTCCTCCACGACAACGTTCCGCGCGACCGCGTCGCCCGTGTTGGTCACCGTGATCTCAAAGTCGATGCCGATGTTCGAGTAGTCCGTCTCCGGGCCCGTCTTTTCGATGGCCAGCGACGGCTGGCGCACCACCGTCGTCTGCTGCGCCTCGGCGCGAAGCCCGCGGGCCGAACGCGCGGTCGCCGGGTTCGTGAACTCGCCCGTCCGCGTCGCCGTGGCGGTCACGGTGAAGGTCTCGCTCTCGCCGGGCGCCAGGGTCCCCGCCTCGAACGTGTGCCGCTGTCGACCGTTCTCACCGCGAAGACCGCGCGGAAGCTCGTCGAGCACCACCACGTCGCGAGCCGAGCCCACGCCCTGGTTGCTCACAATCAGGTCGTAGGAGATCTCCTCGCCGACCATCGCCGTCTCCGGACCGCGCTTCACGAGGCTCAGCTCCGGGTTGATGACCGACGCGGCGAAGCACACCGCCGGCGTGTACAGAACCGCCGTGCATGCCTCGAACGTCCCAGCGTCCTCGACCACCGAGCGCACGCGCACCGTCTTTGTCTGCCCCGGACGCAGCCGCCCGACCTCGTAGTCGTCATAGGCGACGCGCGCCTCGCGATCCGGGCCCTCGCCCATCCGTCTCGGCCCATCCGTCTCGGGCCTCTTCGAGCTCTCGTAGTGACGCATCACCACGTCGTAAAGCATGAAGTCGGAGATGTTCGTCAGCGTCATCTCGTACTCAAACTCCGAGCCGGCGAACACCTGCTCCGGCAGGTTCGTCTCGATCTCCACGAGGTTGTCCGACGAGGTCTCGCTGTGCGGAAGCTGACGATCGCGTTCCACACGATCGCCTGAGGTTTCGCACCCGGCGCCGAGCGCCACGCTCAGCATCGCCGCGATCGCGACGATCAGGCGCGTGATCAATCCAAAGTTACTCGTTCCCATCACGGTCATTCCTTTCAAAGCCTCTCCGGCGCAGGCGATTGCGGCTCAAGGCCGCCGCCCGCGCCCGGGGTTTCATCAATACCTGCTCAGGAATAAGCCGATCGTCTGTGTCGAGGATGAACCCCTCTACTGCGCAGCGTTCATGATCGTTGGATGAAACGTCGCGCGTTCGGTCGGGAAGTCAGGCGAGACAACGATTGAACCGGTGGTGGCCTCTCGATGAATCCGCGATCGGCGCCGCGTACACTGCATCGATGCTCGCGGTCCACGGCGTCAGCAAGAGTTTC
>CAZXGT010000041.1:0-15514 GCA_964639935.1 uncultured Phycisphaeraceae bacterium | reverse complement strand
GCGACGCCCATGCCCACGATGCCGGCGGTGTTCTCCGTCCCGCCGCGTCGGCCGAGCTCCTGCGACCCGTGCACCGTCGGCGCGTGCCGCACGCCGCGACGCACGTAGAGCGCGCCGGCGCCCTTTGGGCCGTGAAACTTGTGAGCGCTGAAGGTGAGCAGGTCGACGGGGAAGCTCTTGACGTCCGTCGGCGCCTTGCCGACCCACTGGGTCCCGTCGCAATGGAAGACGACGCCCCTCTCCCGGCATAGCTCACCGATCGATTCGACCGGCTGGATCGCGCCCGTCTCGTTGTTGGCCCACTGGACGCTGACGAGGGCGACGGTTTCGTCGATCTCTTGGGCCAGCGCCTCGAGGTCGACGACCCCGCCATCGACGAGCGGCGCGAGTTTGAGCTCGAAGGGCGCCTCCTGCTCGCAGAGAGCCGCCGCGAGCTTGCCGACCGCGGCGTGCTCGATCGCGGTGGTGATGATCGTCCGCTTCGCGCGATCGCGTCGCGCGGCGAGCGATCCGCGAATGGCGAGGTCGATGGACTCGGTCCCGCCGCAGACGAAGATGATCTCGCGCGGGGACGCCCCGACGAGCTCGGCGACGCTCCGGCGGGCGAGTTCCACTCGGCGACGGGCCGCCTGGCCGACGCGGTGGAGGCTCGACGGGTTTCCCCAGGTCTCCTCGAGCATCTCCGCGCACGCGGCGCGGACGCCTGAGCTGGGTCTGGTCGTCGCGTTGTTATCGAGGTAGATCACCGGATCACTGTACCCACGGGCGCGGCTGGAGCGAACCCCTTACACTCCGATCGTGGCCGAGACGTCCGATCATCATCCGGTCGAGATCAAGCTCGAGGGGGTCCATAAGTCCTTCGGTGATCACGAGGTGCTGCGCGACGTCAACCTCAAGATTCTTCGGGGCGAGCTCGTCGCGCTGGTGGGGGGCTCGGGCTCGGGAAAAAGCGTGCTGCTCGACATCATGACCGGGCTGATCCGCCCGTCGCAGGGTCGGGTTTTTGTCGCGAATCATTCTGAGCCGGAGGCTCCGCTCCGCGAGCTCTCGCGGCTGGAAAGCGACGAGCTCGACGAGATCCGCCTGCACTGGTCGATCGTCTTCCAGCGGAACGCGCTGTATTCGGGAACGGTCTTTGACAACATCGCGCTGTGGCTGCGCCAGAACACGTCGCTGAGCTCGAAGGAGATCGCCGAGAGGGTCGAGAGCTCGCTCCACGCCGTCGGGTTTGACCGGCCCGGGGACGTCGCGCAGAAGAGCCGCAGCGAGCTCTCGGGCGGCATGGCCAAGCGCGTCGCGATCGCCCGCGCCATCGCCATGGAGCCGGACATCATCTTCTACGACGAGCCCACAAGCGGGCTCGACCCGCGCCTCTCGTCGCAGATCCACGACCTGATCTCCAAGACCCATTCCGAGACGGCCCCCGACGGGGCCGAGCGGACGTCGCTCGTGATCACGCACGACAAGGACCTGCTCGCCCGTCTGCAGCCGCGCGTCGTCATGCTCCACGATTGCTGCATCCACTTCGACGGATCGTTCCGCGACTTCGCCGAGTCGGACTCGGACGTGATCCGCCCGTACTTCGAGCTGATGCCGACGCTCCAGGCGATGGCGCCCGAGACGCGGTGAGGCGCCGGTCAGTCCGAAACGCCGAGCATGAGCTGCTCAACGACGTCGCGGACGCTCTGGCCCGTCTCGTCTCTTCCGTGCCCGGGCATCCCGACGGGGGCCAGCACGCCGTAGCCGAGGCCGAGGTGCATGAGCAGCCAGGCGGTGATGTCTGGGCTGAATCGCTCGCTGACCTGTCCGGCGTCCTGCGCCTCGCCGACCTGCTCGGCGAGGAATCGGTGCAGGGCCTGCATGTGGCGGCGGATGGCGGCGAGGATCTCCTCGTCCTCGATCTCGGTCATCGCCTGGACGATCACGCGATAGCGGCTCTCGCCGCGGGCACGGACCATGGGGTTGGCGCCGATGAGCAGGCGGAGTCGGGTCGCCGGGCCGTCGGTGTCGGTGAGTTCCCGCTTCCACTGCTCGATGGTTTCGGCGCCGGTCTCGTCGATGAGCGCGATGAAGAGGTCCTTCTTGGACTTGAAGTGGCGGTAGATGATCGGCTCGGTGACGCCGGCGGCTCGGGCGAGCTCCGAGGTGGTGGTGCGCGCATAGCCGCGTTCAGCAAAGAGCTTCGCCGCCGTCTCGAGGAGTTGTTGGCGCCGCTCGGCGGCGGGCATGCGCTTGGCCATCAACCGCTCCCTCCCTCGAGGTAAGCGTACACTCACTTCTTGCCCGCGCCGCCCCCGCCCGGGCGCAAATCCGCGGCTTCCCGGCCGGCTGGAGGGACCGGGTCGTATCCGGACCCGCCGAAGGGGCGGCAGCGGAGAACCCGGCGGGCCGCCATCAAGCCGCCGCGAGTCGCCCCGTGCTCGCGGAGCGCATCGAGCGCATAGGCGCTGCAGGTGGGATGGAATCGGCACTGGCCGCCGAGCCAGCGCGAGAGCGTGGCCCGGTACCCGAGAACGAGCAGCATGAGCCCGCGGGCGAGGAGGGAGGGGCGTGGTCGATCACGGTTCATCGCGGCTCAGCTCTCGATGGACGCGTTGCGCGGCGCCGAGGAGCCACCGGCGGTACTCCTCGACGCTCAAGGCGTCGTGCGGGCGGACGCGGACGACGAGGTCGATCGGCGGGAGCTCGCGCTGCTCGAGGCGGAAGGCCTCGCGCAGGCGCCGCTTGATGCGGTTGCGCTTGACGGCGTTGCCCACACGCCGGCTCGCGGCGAGGCCGAGGCGGGGATGATCGAGCCCGGCGGGGTAGCCGAAGATGACGATCGGTCCGGCGTGCTTCCGGGCGTTGAGCTCGTAGGCGCGCTGGTACTCGCGGGCGTGGGTGAGCCGCATCGACCTCGGGAATCGAAGGGAGGGTTCGGGCACGCGGGCGACCTTCCGCCCCGCTGGATCAGTTCTCACGGAGCGCCTGATGGTACCGCGCCATGAGACGGGCTCTGGTGACAAGGCCCATGACTCTCGCCTGCTGGCCGTCGCCCTCGACCATCGCAAGGCTCGAGACGTCGTGCTTGCTGAACTTCTCGAGAACGCTGTCGAGGCTCTCCTCGGGAGTGATCGTCGGGATCGACCGCACCATGATCTCCTCGATCAGGAGCAGCGGGATGGCCTCGTACTCGAGGAACGCCGTTCGGACGTCCTGGGAGGTGATCATCCCGAGGTACTCCTGGTGGTCTCCGATGACGACGAAGTCGGCGACCTGGTACTCGCGATTGAGCTTGAGGAGCTTGCTGACGGGGTCGTCCGGGCGGACGCTGACCTGGGGCGCGAGCGGGATCTCGCGCGCAGCGATCCGGCGGAGGATGGTGAGGTCGAGGCTCGAGCCGACGAGGACGCCGCGTCGGCGGAGCTTGAGGGTGTAGATGGAGTCGCGCTGGATGAGCTGGGCGGCGACGGTGGCGACAACGGCTGCGAGCATGATGGGCAGCAGGACGTAGATGTCGCGCGTGATCTCGAAGATAATGAGGATGGCGGTGAGCGGGGCGTGCGTCGTTCCGGCGACGACGGCGGCCATGCCGACGAGCGCGTAGGCCGCCGGAGAGCCGCCCTCGGGGATCAGCCCGAGCTGCTCGACGCCCACGCCGAAGCTCGCACCGGCGGCCGCCCCAAGAAAGAGGGACGGCGCAAAGACGCCGCCCGATCCGCCGGAACCCAGCGTGAAGCAGGTGGCGAGGGCCTTGAAGAGCACGAGCGCCGCGAGCATGAGCATCGTGGCGTCAAGCCCCCGCCCCATATCGCCGGCGGCGAAGCTCGCGGGGTCGAGCAGGGCGCGGATGATCGGGTAGCCGTTGCCGAAGAAGGGCGGGGCGAAGCCCTTTCCGCTCGCGTGGCCGACGATGGCGAGGTAGGCGATGCCGAGGCCGCCGAGGAGGGCGGCGCCGACGACGGGCTTGACGATCGGATGGATGCGCGCGCGATCGGCGAGGCCCTCCGCGGCGTAGAGCATCCTGATGAAGCCGACGGCGACAACGCCGCAGACCAGCCCGAGGAGCAGATACGAGGGCAGCTCGGGGAGGGTGAAGGCGTAGCCGGCGAGCTCGTCGGAGACGGCGAAGATCGCGGTGTTCTTGCCGAGGACGGCCTGCGTGACGGCGGTCGAGAAGACGCTCGAGACGACGACGGGCGTGAAGGTGCGGATGGAGAAGTCGCGGAGAAGGATCTCGAGAACAAAGAAGACGCCGGCGATCGGGGCGTTGAAGACCGAGGCGATGCCAGCGGCGGCGCCGCAGCCGAGGAGCGTTCCGGCCTGATCCCGGGTGACGCGGAGGAGCTGGGCGACGCCCGAGCCGATGGCCGAACCGATCTGGACGATCGGGCCCTCGGCGCCGGCCGAGCCGCCCGAGCCGATGGTGCAGGCGGAGGCGAGCGACTTGACGATGGCGACGCGGGGGCGGATGCGCGACTGCTTGCGATAGACCGCGTCCATGACCTCGGGGACGCCGTGCCCCTTGGCCTCGCGAGCGAAGGAGTACACGAGCAGCCCGGTCAACAGGGCGCCGATCATGGGGGCGAGGGGGAGCGCCCACCAGGGGACGGATTCGTCGAGATCCTCGGCGGCGTCCTGCACGAGGTGAACGAGCTCGACGAAGCCGATGGCGCCGAACGCGGTGACGGTGCCGATGGCGGCGGCGAGCGCGATGAGATACCAGTCGCGCTGGAAACCCAGACGCACGGCGAGGCGCTGAAGGTCTGCTTTGAGCTTCTCGGGCATGGGCGAAGAGCGTCGCGAACGGTGCGACAAGCGGGTCAACCTATCCGCTGCTCCCCGCGCCCGCTAGCGGCTCACGCGGCGGCGGACTCATCCTCGCCGACCGTCTCCTCGCGCTCGAGGGGCTTGCCCTTCTCGTCGGTGAGCGGCTCGCCCGAGAGCGTGCGCACGGTGGGAATCGGGTGTTGCTTCTCGTGCTCGGCGAGCGCCTTTTCCCATCGGGCCTTTGTCTCGTCGTCGAGCTCGGTCCACTTGCCGCGGCCCCGGCACTTGGGGAAGTTCGAGCAGGACAGCCACGGCCCGCGGGCGCCGTTGCGGAGATTGAGCGGCGACTCGCACTTGGGGCACGGGAGATCCGTCTCGAGCGGCGGCGGCTGGGGCGCGACCGGTCGGCCCTTCTTGTCGCACTTGAGGATGCCGTCGCACTCGGGATAAGCCGAGCAGCCGAAGAAGGGGCCGAAGCGCCCGGTGCGCTTGATCATCGGCTCGCCGCACTTGACGCAGGCGACGTCGGCGTGCTCGATGGGCTGGGGCTTGCCCTCCCGATCGATCGGACAGGCGTAGTCGCAGTCGGGGTAGCGCGAACAGGAAAGGAATCGTCCGTTCTTTCCAAAGCGGTAGACGAGCCCCGCGCCGCACTTCTCGCAGGTGTATTCCTCGGGCGCGGGCTGCGTCTCGGCCTTGGCGTGCTGGAGTTCCTCGTGGGCTTTCTCGAGGGCTTCCTCGAAGGGCCCGTAAAAGCGGTGGAGCGTCTCGACCCAGTCGGCGGCGTCTTCCTCGATGCGGTCGAGGTCGGACTCCATCTCGCGGGTGTAGCCGATCTCCATGATGTGCGGGAAGGCTTCCAGGAGCTTGTCGGTGACGACCTCGCCGAGATCGGTGGCGTAGAAGCGACGCTCGATCTGCTCGACGTAGTTGCGGTCCTGGATGACCTGGATGATCGAGGCGTAGGTGGAGGGCCGTCCGATGCCCTCGCTCTCGAGCTTCTTGATGAGGGAGGCCTCGGAGTACCGCGCCGGTGGGCTCGAGAACTTCTGCTCGGGCTCGACGAAGAAGGGCGAGAGATCCTTGTTTTCTTCCAGCTCGGGGAGCGTCTGCTCATCGGAAGCGGTGGGGACGCCGCTGACGCGGTAGAACCCGTCGAAGGCGAGCGTGCGGCCCGAGGCCTTGAAGGTGACGGGCGTCGCGGGATCGGTCCCGCCCTCGATGAGGACCGTCGTGGAATCCCACTTGGCTGGCGTCATCTGGCAGGCGACGAAACGTTCCCAGATAAGGCGGTAGAGCTTGAGCTGATCGGGCTTGAGCGCGCCGGCGACCCTCTCCGGCGGGTGCTCGAGCGAGGTCGGCCGGATGGCCTCGTGCGCCTCCTGCGCGGCCTTGTTGGAGGAGCCGTAGAAGTTGGGCTTGTCGGGCAGATAGGCGTCGCCGTAGCGGCCCTTGATATGGCCGCGGACGTGGTCGATCGCGTCCTTGGAGAGGTGCGTCGAGTCCGTGCGCATGTAGGTGATCAGACCGACGGCGCCCTCGCCCTTGATGTCGACGCCCTCGTAGAGCTGCTGGGCGGTCCGCATGGTGCGCTGGGCGCCGAAGCCGAGACGGCTCGAGGCGGCCTGCTGAAGCGTAGAGGTGATGAAGGGACCGGGCGGGCGCGAGGTGGTGCGCTTGGTCTCGATGCTCTTGACGCGGTAGGGGGTGGCGGGATCGACGCCCCCGGCGACAGCGACGCGGCGGCGGGCCGGGCCCTTGGCGTCGGGGTCGTCGGCGAGGTCGAAGGTCGCGTCCGTCAGCCCGGCGAGCTCGGCGATCCTCGCGGCATCCTCATAGAGGTCTGTGGGCTCGGCGGGATCGCCCCCCTTGGTCTTGCCGTCGGCGGAGATGCTCAGGGGCTTGCCGCCGACCTCGACGAGCTCGGCGCGCACGGCCTGATGGTCCGCGAGCCAGGCGTTCTGCTTCTTCTGCGTGGGGCCCTTGCCCTTCTCGTCCCTGGACTCGAGGAGCTCGCGCCAGCGCGGGGCGAGGTCCCCGGCGGCGGTCTGCGAGAGCGCGAAGCCGGCGGTGATCTTCCAGTACTCGTCGGGCACGAACGCCTTGATCTCGCGCTCCCGCTCGACGACGAGGCGCACGGCGACGGACTGCACCCGTCCGGCGCTGAGCCCGCGGGCGACCTTCTTCCAAAGCAGCGGGGAGACGCGGTAGCCGACGATGCGGTCGAGCACGCGACGGGCCTGCTGGGCGTTGACCTTCGCCTGGTTGATGGTGTGCGGGTTGGCGAAGGCCTTTTCGATCTCGGCCTTGGTGATGGCGTTGAAGACGACGCGCTTGGCGTGGGCGGGGTCGACGCCGAGCTCGGCGGCGAGATGCCACGCGATGGCCTCGCCCTCGCGATCGAGGTCGGTCGCGAACCAGATCTCCGTGGCGTGCTTCGCCGCTCGCTTGAGCTCGGAGACGATCTGCTTCTTGTCGGGGAGAACCTCGTAGGTGGGCTCGAAGTCCTTCTCGAGATCGACGCCCGGCACGGGCGCCTTGGAGCCCTTCTTCGCCCTGGCCGGCAGATCGCGGACGTGTCCGACGGAGGCGGCGACGGCGAAGTCCGAGCCGAGGTAGCGGTTGATGGTTCGCGCCTTGGCCGGCGACTCGACGATGACGAGCTGCTTGCCCTCTGCGTCGATCCTCTCGGGGCGCCGCCCCTTGCGAGCGCCGCTCTTCTTGCGCGTGGCGCCCTTCTTGGAGCTGGCGCCGCGGCCCTTGGAGGCGGTCTTCTTCTTTGTGCTCGTCTTCTTCTTGGCCATGCGTCCCTGCGTGCGCCCCGAGAGCGCTGGTGTTCCTAAAGAGGTCCAGAGGAGCCGGGCCCCCGCTGGGAACGCGGGAGGAAAGCGCGTCGTCCGCGGCTTGTCAACCCGTCTCCGCCGGCGGGGCCTCTTCCGAAGGCTTCGTCGCCCTTGCCATCGGCGCTCGTCGAGGCGATCGCCTAGGGCTCTTGGAAGATTCTCTCAAGTATCTTCTGAGAAGCATCTTGCATGCCCTTTGGCGACGTCAGCCCGGGGCCGTCGAGGGTGAGCGAATCGTCCGGGGGCGTCCGAGAACCAAATTTTTCGCTTTCATCCGATTCGCCCCCAGCGGCGTGGGGCAGCCCGAGGCGGCGGATCCACGTTCGCTGGTTCTTGGCGAAGCGGCGCGTGTCGATCTTGATGCGTTCGACGGCGTCGGGGAGGGGGGATCGGCCGGCGATGTGTTCGGCGAGCTGCTTGTACCCGAGGGCTTCGCGAGCCTGCGGCCCCAGGGCCTTCTGGTCCACGAGCTTCCGCACCTCGTCGAGGAAGCCGGCCTCCATCATCTCCCGGACGCGCGCGTTGATCCGGCGGTTGATCGCCTCGGTCGTCCAGCGGACGCCAACGAGAAAGGCGTCGCGACGCCGCCCTCGGTCCCACTGCGTCTGCTGCTCGGTGATCGTCTTCCCGGTGAGGCGTTGCACCTCGATGGCGCGGACGGTGCGCCTGAGGTCCGCGGGGTGGATGCGTCTGGCGGCGTCGGGGTCGGTCCGCTCGAGCTCGGCCCGAAGCGCCCCCGGCGACGCGGCGCGGAGTTCCTCACGCAGGGTCTCATCGGGCTCGGGACCCTCAAAGAGACCCTCCAGAAGCGCCTTGATGTAGAGGTGCGTGCCGCCCGCGACGACGGGGACGCCGCCTCGGGTTCGGATCTCATCGATCGCGCGCTCGGCGCCGTCGAGCCAATCCTTGACGGTGAAGCGATCGCCCGGGTTTTGGACGTCGATCATGTGGTGCGGCACTCCGCCGCGCTCGGCGGCCGTGGGCTTCGCGGAGCCGATGTCCATATGGCGGTAGACCTGCACGGAGTCGGCGCTGACGATCTCGGCGTCGATCCCGCGCCCGCGCAGGGCGAGCGCGGTCTCCACCGCCAGGGCGGTCTTCCCGCCCGCGGTCGGCCCCATGATGACGGGGAATCGCCTGGTCATGCGGATGGTCCGTTCCACACATTCATACCCCTTGTGTAGCATGCTCGACCAACGAAGGAGGCGCCAGTGGCCAAGCGAACGATTGAGCAGGTGGACGTCAAGGGGAAGCGCGTGCTGATGCGCGTGGACTTCAACGTGCCCGTGGAGAGGGGCGAGATCCGCGACGATCGTCGGATCACCGCGGCGATCCCGTCGATCAGGAGCGTCCTTGAACGCGGCGGACGCCTCGTCCTGATGAGCCATCTCGGCCGCCCCGAAGGAGAGGGATACGAGGAGAAGTTCTCTCTCAAGCCCGTTGCGAAGCGGCTCAGCGAGCTGCTCGACAGCGAGGTTCGCGTGCCCTCTGAGAGCTGCTCGTCGGCTGAATCAGAGAAGGCCGCCGAAGCTCTTGAGGATGGACAGGCGATCCTGCTCGAGAACCTGCGCTTCCACCCGGGCGAGAAGGGCGGCGACGCGGCCTTTGCCGCCACGCTCGCGGCGATGGGCGAGATCTATTGCAACGACGCCTTCGGCACCAGCCACCGTAGCGACGCGTCGATGGTCGCCGTGCCGCAGGCGATGGAGGGGCGCCCGCGGGTGGCGGGCCTGCTGCTCGCCTCGGAGCTCGAGTTTCTCTCCTCGAAGCTGGAGAACCCCGAGCGGCCCTACGCGGCGGTCCTCGGCGGCGCGAAGGTTTCTGACAAGCTCGCTGCGGTCGAGCATCTGATCCCGCGGACCGAGCACCTGCTCATCGGCGGCGCGATGGCGTATACGTTCCTCCGGGCGCTCGGAAAGGGCGTGGGCGAGAGCCGCGTCGAGAGCGACCGTCTGGACGACGCGCGGCGCATGATCGAGCTTGCCGCTCGAGAGGACTGCGATCTGCACCTGCCGATCGATCACGTCTGCTCGACGCAGTTTTCGGCGAGCTCGGGCGACGTCGAGGTCTTCAAGGATCAGATCAAGCCCGGGTTCCTGGGCCTGGACATCGGCCCCGAGACCCAGACGCGCTTCAGCGGAGTGCTCGAGCAGGCGAAGACGATCGTGTGGAACGGTCCGATGGGCGTCTTCGAGTGGCCGCCCTTCGCGGTGGGCACCGGCGCCGTGGCGAGGGCGATCGCGAAGGCGACGGACAACGGGGCCCTCTCGATCGTCGGCGGCGGCGACACAGCCAGCGCGGCGGCCAAGCTCGGCGTCGCCGATCGCGTGTCGCACCTCTCGACGGGCGGCGGCGCCTCGCTCGCGATGATCTCGGGTGAGCGGCTCGAGTCGGTGGAGCTTCTCGACGACGAGTGATCGGCCTCCGGCTTCCGAACAGCGACAGCGCCCGCCGAGCGGATCGGCGGGCGTTTTTCGTGCGCGTCGCATGAGCAAAACGAAGAACGCCCCGGAGGTTTCCCCCCGGGGCGTTTGATCAGCGTGGATCAAGAGATCGTAGCGTTCGTAGACGTCTCGTTGACTCGGTTACGGGCAGGCGCCCCAACCGGAGATCAGCGACGCGAGGTCGTCGGCGCCGACACCGTTGCCGAAGAAGTCGGCCGAGGTGCCGGTCTGACCCCACTGGGAGATCAGAGCCGCGAGGTCGCCAGCGTCGACCACACCGTTGCCGGTGAGATCGCCGGGGCAGGGCGCCTGAGCGTCGAGATCGAGCGCGATGTTGTCGAAGTACCAGGTGTCCCGCGGGAAGACCTGCGAGTCCTGGATGCTGACGTAGCTACCGAGCAGGATCGTGCGGAACGGCGTGGCCTGGTTGTAGGGAGGCGTGTTGCCGTTGCCGATGCCGCCAGCGATGCTCTGGAGGCCACCCTGTCCAGCGGCGCCCGGGAGGCCGATGGCGTCCCAGGTGCCGGAGGCGAGCTCGACGCCCATGTCGTCCTGAGCGCGCCAGCGGGAGTTCACGAACTGCTGATCGAAGGGAGCGCCGCCGTTGTCCGGGTCCGCGTTCTCGATCACGACGAAGTCGCCGTCCATGAGCTCACGGGTGAGGGGCATGCCCATCATGTCGGTGTCCGGAGTGCCGGTGAACGGATCCACGGGCCAGATCTGCGGCGCGGTGCCGGTGAGAACCTCGTCCACGCGGTAGGCGTGGTACTCGTCGGGAACGTCGCCGCCAACCGGAGCCGGGGCGTCGAAGGCGAGGGCTTCCCAGATGATGTCGCCATCGGTCGGGTTGCCGTCGTTGTCGCCGAACTGGTTCCGGACGAGCGTGAGGCTGTCGAGGCTGTTGGTGTTGTCGTTGGGGTTGCCAGCGTCGCCAGCCACGCCGGTGGCGATGGTGGCGCCGTCAATCAGGATCTCCCACTCGGAGAAGTTGTTGACGGTCATCGTGACGTTGAACCACGACTGGGTCGGGACCGGCACGCCGGTGTCCTGCCAGATGAACTCGGGGTTGCCGGCGCCGCCAAGCGGGTTGGCGATGCGGACGAAGAAGTTCCCGTTGTTCGGAAGGAAGGGCGTCACACCCATGACGTCGTTGCCGGACACGAAGCCCTTGCCGCCGTAGCCGAGAGCGGTGATCTCACCGCCGTCGACCGTGCCGCCCGGGAAGACGGTCCACATGCCGGTCTCGAAGTTGGACTGGCCGACGTAGAAGTCGAAGGACAGCTCGGCCGTCTCACCCTCCTGGGTGGTCTGGGCGAGCGGCATGAAGACACCGAAGGTGCCGCCGATGTTCTGGCGGAGATTCTGGTTCTCCGACTCGGCGTTGGTGTTGTTCTTCACGATGAACTTGCCGATGTCGCCGCGGGAGCCGTCATCGACGCCCTCGGCGGCCGCCGAGACGAAGCTCGACTCGGTGGAGGTGCCGCTGTAGCGGGCGTTCTTGCGCCAGCTCCAGGTGAACCCGGCGTCGACGTGGTTCATCGGATCGAACGTCGTGACGCCGTTGGGGTCACCGGCGCCCGGGTTGTTCTCGACGGCGAGGAACCAGGTGCCTCGGGCGATCTCGGTGCCGTTGACGGCGTCGAGCACGTACCACGCGGTCGGGTCGACCGGGTTCATGGGATCGGCGCTCGGGAGAGTCCCGTAGACCTCCGCGTCGGGATCGTACTCGCGGAGCAGGTTGGCCCGCGGGACGGCCACGAGATCGGTCTCAGCGAAGGGCACGTTGGCGGCGCCCTGATCGATGGTCACGACCTCGTAGAGAACGACGTCGTCGCCAGCCGCGAGGGTCTGCGCCGTATCGAGGAACTCGATGGTCTCGAAGTCCTGCGGGATCGGAGTCAGGTCCGGATCCACGAGGGGCAGGAACTCGAGGCGGTGATCGGCGAAGCCCTGGCCCGGCGCCGGACGACCGGTGTCGTAGGTGTCCAGCGAGTCGACGAAGGGCAGCGTCCAGGGCGAGTCATCGGCGAGCTCCGCGTCGACGAGCATGCCCGACGCGTCGACCTGGTTGATCGGGTCGGTCGGGCCGTCGAAGAAGACGTCGTCGAAGAAGGCCTCGACGAAGCCCGCGGCGTTGTTGTTGCCGGTGCTGAACTGGAGCGTGTCCATCGTCAGCGTGTTGGTCGTGAAGTTCTCGGCGGCGTTGCCGTTCGGGAACAGCTCGGTGCCATTGACGAAGACGCGGAGGACGTGCTCCTCGCCGTTGGGACCCGGGGTCCCGCTGCCGGGCTCCACCTGGAACTCGACGGTCGCGAAGGAGCCGGTCGGGAAGTCGAACTGCGCCTGGCCGGACGGCGCGGCGAGCACGTTGATGAACTCGGTGTTCTGCGAGCCCTCGATCGCCGGGGTGAGGTTCGGGCCCGAGAGCGGCACGGGCGGCTGCGTCGGGTCGTACTCGCCCATGGAGGGATCGGTGCCGATCGGCTTGCGCTGACGGACGTAGGCCAGACCATCGGGGATCTGGTTGTCGTCGGTCGCCGCCGTGAGGAAGCGACCCCAACGCTCGACCGAGTCCGCGACCGCCTGCGTGTTGTCGACCGGCGAGATCGTCATGGACAGGAAGTCGTTGGGCTGGATGGTCTTCACGGAGACGATCGCCGGATCGCCGGCCTCAGCGCGGACGCGCGGGGTGGTCGGCACGCCGGTGCGGAAACCGTTGTTGAGGAAGACGTCGTTGAGCAGGGTGCTCTGGTAGAAGATCGCCTGCGTCGGCATGCCGTCGGGACCGGTGCCGGGAGGCGTCGTGTCGTTGACGGTGTCCGTCACGAAGATGCGAGAAGACGAGATGTCGCCCCAGCGACCGCCCTGGAGACCCATCGGGCCGGGGTTCCAGCGCTCGATGTCGTCGATGTAGGGGATGCGGTAGGTGGGGATGGGATCGGGCTGCTCGAAGGCGACGCCGCGCATGCGGATGTCGTCGAGCCAGTAGTCGTTGGGGACGTTGTCGCCGTCGTCGCCCAGGAAGAAGCGCCAGAAGTCGATCGAGATGCCCGAGAAGATCGAGGTGACCTGGTTGCCGCCGAACGTGAAGGGGTTCGGGGTGGGGTTGCCGTCGATGTCGAAGCCGAGCCCGACGCCCTCGATCTCATCGGGGGTCATCGGATCGTCCTCGGTGCCCGGGAGGATCTGGACCCAGCCCTCTTCGAGGCCGAGGCCGAACTCCTCGAACATGCGCATGCCCGTCACGGTGTTCTGCGGCATCACGTAGTTGGGCGTGCCGTCGTTGTTGTCGTCGCCCGCGGTGACGCTGTCCTTGAGGAACATGGTCTGCCAGTTGGCCGAGTCCGTGAGGAAGCCGATGGTGTACCAGGTGCCCTCGGGGATCTGGTAGGGGGTCGCGACGAAGGGGGCGGAGTCGATGTCGTTGGGATCGTCAGCGACGACGATGGGGCCCTCGATGACATCCGAGCCGCCGAAGAGCGCCGCGAAGCTGGCGAACGCGCCGGAGGCCGAGCCGCCGACGTACATGGCCTGCACGTTGGCGCCCTCGGTGAACGAGATCAGGTTCATCCACACGAAGTCTTCGTGCTTGTTCTTGTAGATGTCGACCTCGAAGAAGAGCGGCTCGCCGGCGCCAGAGGTGTAGAGGTCGGTCCCGACGTCCACGTGCTGGAAGCCGAAGCCGGCGTCAACCTGCTCGTAGAGCGAGACGGAGGCCTTCTGGAAGTTGAGCAGGCCGCCGCGGACGCCCATGGGGTCCGGGCCGCCGACGGGCCCGTTGTACTCGCCGTTGGCGGTATCGCCGTCCTGGTTGGAGATGGCGACCGAGTTGTCGACGACGCCGAGCCACTCGGAGTCGTCCGCCGCGAAGGCGTTTCCGTCGGGCTCGAGCTGGCCGATGAGCGAGAAGTCGCCCGTGTAGTCGGCGGTGTCGATGAGGCCGATCTGGCGGATGTAGGCGCCCGGAACCTCCTGGGGACGGGCCTGATCGCCGTCCATGTCGTCAAAGGCGTCGCGGTAGACGAAGCTGGGGCCGCGGGTGACGCCGTTGGCGAGCGAGCGAACCTGCTTGCGCGGCGGGTTCTCCGCCCGCATCGCGCGAAGCTCGGCCATCTCCTCGGCGGACAGCGCCTTGTTGAGATAGGGCTTCATCTCGTGCATCGCGGGCGCACTGGCGCCGGCGAACGCACTTCCGGTCAGAGCCAAACCACAGGCTCCAACTAGCATTCTGATCTTCATGAGAATCTCCTCACCTGGGACGCGCTCCCGCACGCCCGGTTCCGAACGATGACGACGGCTCACGCCGCCGGGAACGACTCGCCCGGCGATGATCTCACCGGGCAAAGCACAAAGCCGCCGAAAGGAGCCCTCGCGGGCGCCTCCGGGGGCTTGAATGACTGATAACTCGTCAGCGACTGGCGAGGAACAACAGTGGTCCCTCGCGTAAGGGCGGTCTTTGAGCGAATCTTGCGCGTCACCGAAATCACGGTGTTTGAGCGCTCCTTTCAAGGCCGCGAAACAGACCACGATGGTCAGCCGGAACCGCAGGAAAGACTGCCTTGGGGCAGCACAGGCCCGCTCCCACCAGTCGTGAGCCTGCGCGAACAAGCGTCCGCGCGGACGAAGCGTGACGATCCACGCAACTATCGTGAACTATGACCTCACACTGCATCTATTGCAAGATGATTCTGCGCAAAACGTGCAGGTCTGTCACCCTAAAGCACTTGCGAGCACAATTTTATGGGACTCGCGACACGTCGCTTGGAGGTCTCGATCACCAGCGACGGCGGTTCAAAGGCCTGCCGCGGGCTGGAGAAGCCCCTTGGCGCCCCCTTGTTCAGGCGGTTCGTCGTTGCTTCCGTCATCTTCCGCCTGCCCCCTGTCATCCCCGGCGACGGCCTCACCCGCGGTTCGCGCCGCATCGTCAAAGACCGCGCGTGCGGCCTCGTCGGTGCGGACGTGCTCTGCGAGCTCAGTCCACTGCGCGGCCGCTGTGGCTCTGGCGGGGTCTGTCGCGGCGAGCCGGTGGAGCGCTTCCGCCCACGCGGCGGGCGCGCAGGCGGCTAGTGTCTGGGCCTCCGGCGAGGGTTCGCCCCCCTCGCGCCGGGCGACCAGGCGGGCGAGAGCTCGGGCGATCACGTCGGCGCCCGCGCTGCTGCGCTGAGCCTCCGGGGAGAGACTCCCGATCGCGACGAGCGCGTCCTCGATGCGATCCTGCTCGAGGCGGGCGTCGGCGAGCAGGATCGTGAGCGTCTCGCGAAGGTCCTCGGACAGCTCAGCACGGCCGTTGCTGCCCGCGCCGTTGCGGCCGTCCAGAGTGATCGCAAGGAACTCGGCGCGTTGATCGGGGGAGGGCGTTTCGCGGGCGGCGTCGTCAAGCGCGGACGCGTCGAGCGTCATCCACAGGCGATGCAGCGCCTCGCGACGGGCGTCGGCGGGCAGGTCGGCGAGGCGTAGTACGAATCGGTACGCTTCGAG
>CAZXGT010000040.1:0-15968 GCA_964639935.1 uncultured Phycisphaeraceae bacterium | reverse complement strand
CGAGAAATCCCAGAACGAAGATCACGAAGATCTCGAGGTACACGCTCCCGCCGGGCGACGGCGGCGCGTAGGCCGGGCGTATCCGGCCCCTCGCGAGCATCACCAGCGCGACGATCCCGAGCGCCAAGCCCGCGAGGCACACCGCGCCAAACCCGGTGATCCCGACGATCGCCACGAGAACCGTTCGCTGCCCCTTGGCGCGCACCGCCGCCCGCGCCGGGCTCTCCTCGGGCAGCCCGAGCGCGAGCGCCAGCTGCCCGAAGAACGCGTGCCGCTCGCGCAGCCCGTCCGGGTCCGCCGGCGCCACGTCCGATCCCGAGATCAGCGCCCGCACCGCCTCGAGATCAGCACGCAGCGTCTCCTCCGCCGGCGCCGGCGCCTCCGCGTCCTCGGCCTCCGCCCTCAGAGTCTCCTCGAGCGCCGCGAGCCGCTCGAGCGCCGGCTCGCGGCCGAGCGTCTGCGCCTCGACGATCGCGATCCGAAGCTCGTCGGCGGGCGTCGACGCGAAGACGTCGAGCTGCCCGATGAGCTGCCGGCTCAGCGCCTCGTCCATCTCGAGCCCGAAGGCGTCCGCCCCGACCGCGTACCGCCCGCCGAGAACCATCAGGCCCCCGGGCGCTTGAACCTCCGCCGCCGCCCCCTCCTCGATCGGCGTCCCGCGGCCCCACTGCACGGACACCGTGAACGCCACCGCCGCAACGAGCACGATCCACGCGACGATGCCCGACAGCCGCGACCCCGGATCCCGCGGCGGCCCGCCTCCCGGACGCTCCGGCGGCGCGCCGTCCCCGCCGCCGCCGCCCGGCTCATCGCCCAGGTGAAGGTCATGGGCGACGGCCGCCACCAGGGGGTTGGCGTCCTCGGGCGGCTGCTTCTGGCTTCCGTGCTCGGGCATCAGGGCTCCATCGGCCGATTCGTCCTCAGCGGTCGCATTCTGCCCGCTCGCCCCTTCCAGCGGGGAGCGGGCGGGAAGAAGGAGGTTCCACAGTGACGAACCCTCCCGCGAGGTTCCCTTGACACCCTCGCGCCGTAGCTTAGACTGCTTCGCTCAGCTCGGCGGCGATCGCGCCGCGTCGTCCCGGTGGGGGACGGCAAGCCGAGCGACATCCGCCTCAATCGGCGCCTGCGCGGGTCGGCTCCCCGAAAGCACGACCGCAGGCCCCGGCCGCCCAAAGAGCTCTTGCTCGATGGGAGGGGCTTTCAAGGCTCGCGGTTGCCGCCGGAGGCAACAGGCGAGGGACTCGATCGTTTTGCGCGGGCGCCGGCACGCCGGATCGCTCGCAGGAGAGGTAGCGTCATGCGACAGACCACGTTCCAGAAGACGGGCGACCCGACCCCCGCGTGGCGCCACGTCGACGCCGACGGGCAGGTGCTCGGGCGGATGGCGTCGGAGATCGCGGTGGTTCTCCAGGGCAAGCACCGCCCGGACTACACCCCGCACGTCGATACGGGCGACTTCGTCGTCGTGACCAACGCCGAGAAGGTGAAGCTCACCGGACGCAAGGCCGACCAGTCCATCCGCAAGCGCTACACGGGCTTCCCCGGCGGGCTCAAGACCGAGACCTTCGGCGCGCTCCGCAACCGCCGCCCAGAGGCGCTCATCGAGGACGCCGTCCGCCGGATGCTCCCCAAGAACCGGATCGGCCGGCAGATGTTCAAGAAACTCAAGGTGTACCGAGGCAGCGATCACCCGCACCAGGCGCAGCAGCCCACGCCCCTGACGGCCTGAAACAGGTCCGCGCGAATCACACGGCGCCCCGCGCCTGAGCGAAGCGAGAACGCATGAGCGAGCAAGACCAGAACAAGCCCACGAATCAGCCCTCCACGGCGACCACCGGCCTCACCCTCGGATCGGGACTCGACCTCGGTTCCGACGCCGCCACCGAGACCCCCGTCGCCGAGCCCGTCGCCAAGCCCGTCGTCCGCCAGCCCGATCCGCCCAAGCAGGGATGGTGGTGGGGCACCGGCCGGCGCAAGACCGCCGTCGCCCGCGTCCGCATCAAGCCCGGCAACGGCGACGTCAAGATCCAGATCGGCAAGAACACCTACAAGACCATCGACGAGTACTTCACCGAGGAACGCGACCGCCAGGACGCCATCGCCGCCCTCAAGGCCACCGACACCTACGGCAAGATGGACGTCATCGTCCGCCTCGGCGGCGGCGGCTACATGGGACAGGCCGGCGCGCTGCTCCTCGGGATCTCCCGCGCCCTGCTCTCCTACGACCCCAACACCATGGACACCCTCCGCGAGCACGGCTTCCTCACCCGCGACCCCCGCGAGGTGGAGCGCAAGAAGTACGGCCAAGCCGGCGCCCGACGCCGCTTCCAGTTCTCGAAGCGCTAATCACAGGCCGCCGCGACCGCTTTCTCTCTCTCAAACCGCCTCCGGGCGGTTTTTTCATGGGAGGCCACGCCGTGCTCCCCGAGTTCACAGGCGACATCCGCGTCATCTACGAGTCCGAGCGCCTCGTCGCGATCGACAAGCCCGCCGGCATGCTCTCCGCCCCCGGCAAGGGCCCCGAGAAGCAGGACTGCGCCGTCCGCCGCGTCCGCGAACGCTTCCCCCGCGCCGCCGGGCCCGTCCTCGTCCACCGCCTCGACATGGAGACCTCGGGCCTGCTCGTCATGGCGCTCGACGCCCAGACGCACCGGGAGCTCTCGATGCAGTTCGAGCGCCGCGAGACCTGCAAGCGCTACATCGGCATGCTGAAAGGCGACCCCGGCGCCGACGAGGGCGAGATCCGCCTCTTCCATCGCCCCGACATCGAGAACCGCCCGCGACAGATCCTCGACGACGCCCGCGGCAGGGAGGCGCTCACCCGCTGGCGAGCCCTCCAGCGCGTCGCGGCCGTCACGCGCGTCGAGTTCACGCCGATCACCGGACGCTCGCACCAGCTCCGCATCGCCGCCGCCACGCCAAGAGAGAAGGGGGGCCTCGGCTGCCCCATCGTCGGCGACACCCTCTACGGCGGCGGTCGGGGCGAGCACCCCCGCATGCTCCTGCACGCCGAGCGGCTCGAGATCACCGACTCCGCCACCGGCGAGCGCCTGGTCTTCGAGTCGCCCGCGCCCTTCTAGCGCAGCGTCTTCATCGATAACGCGGCCAGCTTCGGCGCCAGCTCGCGGATCGCCTCGCCGCGATGGCTCCGCGCGTTCTTCTCCTCCGCCGTCAGCTCCGCGCTCGTGCGGCCGTCCTCGAGCACCAGCAGCGGGTCGTACCCAAAGCCGTTCTCGCCCCGCGGCTCGCGCCCGATCCGACCCTCAAGCGTCCCACGGCTCGTCGCGAGCACGCGCCCCTGCCGGTCCGTCACGCACATCGCGCACACGAAGCGCGCCCCGCGCTCATCCTCCGGCACGCCCTCGAGCTCTCGGAGCAGCTTCGCGTTGTTCGCCGCGTCGCGCTCGACCCGTGAGCCGCCCGCCCCCGCGTACCGCGCCGAACGGACCCCCGGCGCGCCGCCCAGCGCGTCCACCTCGAGCCCCGAATCATCCGCCAGACACAGCCGACCCGTCGCCACGGAGTACGCCGCCGCCTTGATCTCCGCGTTGGCCTCAAACGTCGCGGCCGTCTCCTCGGGCTCGGGCGCCCCCGCCGCGCCGACGTCATCGAGCGAGACCACGCCCCACCCGAGCGGCGAGAGCACCGCCCGGATCTCCGCGAGCTTGTGCGGGTTGCCGGTCGCGACGAGCAGCTCCCGGCTCACTCGACCGCCTCCATCTCGAGGATCTCCGCGTGCTCCACCAGCCCCTCCGACGCCCCCTTGAAGGCGGCCAGGTGAGGCTGATCCATGTGCGCCTGCCAGAGCTCGCGGCTCTCCCATCGCTCGAAGATCAAAAAAACGCCCGGCTCGGTCCGCGAGCGGTGCAGGTCGTACCGCAGGCACCCGGCGTCGCTCCGGCTCGGGGGGACCATCTCGAGCAGAGCCCGCTCGAGCGCCTCCGCCTTCGCGGGCCTCGCGTCAAAGCGCGCGACGATCGTGATCTCGCTCGACACGGCGCGCCTCCCGCGGTCAGTCGACCTCGTCGGTCTTGGCGATCTGCCACTCCTCGAGCTCGATCGGCGCCTGACGCCCGAAGATCGTCACGAGCACGCGCACAAGACCCTTGTCGGGCAGCAGCTCGTCGACCTCGCCCTCGTAGCCCTCGAACGGGCCCTCCTTGATCGTGACCGCCTCGCCCTTCTCGAAGGAGAGACGCACGACCGGCTCCTCCTCCGGCTTGCGCGAGTCGAGCAGCATCTTCTGCACCTCGTGCGGCTCCATCGGGACCGGGCGACCCGCCGTGCCCACAAAGTCGCCCACGCCCGTCGTCTCCTTCACAAGGAAAAAGACGTCCTGCGGGATGCGACCGTCGTCCTCGAGACGCATCTCGACGAAGACATACCCCGGGTAGAGCTTGGTCTCGGTGATCCGCTGCTTCCCGCCCTTGATGACCTTCGTCTTCTCGGTCGGCACGAGGATGCGCCCGATCAGGTGCTGCATGCCCTCGATCTCGACCTTGCGCAGCAGCGTGTCCCGAACCGAGCTCTCCTTGTTGGAGGCCACGCGGAGCACAAACCAGTTCATCCCCTCGGCCGTGACGGGCTCGTCGCCCTCGTCGATCACGTCCGTCCGCTCGTCCGGGCGCCCGTCGAAGGCCTCGGCCGACGTCTCGGGCGCCTCCCGCTGAAGCTCCTCGCTCTGGAGGTCTTTACCCGGGTCGCCCGCGTTCTCGGAGCTCTCGCCCTTGGCGTCCTCCGGCGTCGCGTCCACGGGCTGCTGGTTCTGCTTGAGATCTTCGGGCATGACGCCTCCGGGGAGATTGGTTCGCGGGGCCGCTGCGCGATGAGCCCACGCGGGCCGGCTCGACGAGCCGGCGAAAAAGGATCAGGTTTCGATGATGCCGGCGGCCCGCGAGAGCGACGCGAAGAGAAGGTCCGTCGCGAAGAGAATGATCGCGATGATGAAGCTCACGCCCACCACCACCCAGGTGTGCCCCACGATCTCGCGCCGCGTGGACCAGTTCACCTTCTTCATCTCCGCATCGGTCGCGATGAGAAACTCCGCGCTGCGGCGCTTCCGACCCACCAGCCAGTACACCACCGCGCCGATGATCAGGATCGTGACCGCCGCGCCCACCGCCTGCGCGTAGATCGGATCGAAGCTCCACTCAAAGACACCGAGCTTCGCCCACACCCACGCGCCGGTCGAGACCGCGAGCACCCCCGCGGCCACCGCGCTCATCGTGCGGGTCCAGTATCCCTGTCCGGGCTTGTAGACAACGGCCATCGCGAGCGCTCCTCGTGCGTCAGAAGGGGCCTTCGGGAAAGAACACGCCGGGAGTGACTCGAACACTCAACCTGCGGATTTGGAATCCGCTGCTCTACCAATTGAGCTACCGGCGTCCGTGAACCCGGCCCAAAAAGGGGCCGGCGCCCGGGTTACTTCCGCTTGATCTTATGAAGCGTGTGCTTGCGAAGGCGAGGGCTGTACTTCTTGAGCCCGTCCTTGAGCTTCTCGGGCAGACCGCCCTTGACGTTCACGGACGTGCGATAGTTCAGGTCCTTGCTCTCGGTGCACTGAAGCCAGACGTGCTCGCGGGCGTCGCCCTTTTTCTTGGCCATGGCTGCCGCTCCGGCCCCCGCTCGGGGCGCTTGGGAACTCGGTGAACCGAGCCGCGTGCGGGCTCGGCATGAAAATCCGGCGGCCCCGGTCTCCCGAGGCCGCCGGCGTGGTCTGTCCGCTACGCCAGCGGAGGCCGGGTCACTCGACGATCTTCGTCACGACGCCGGAGCCGACCGTGCGGCCGCCCTCGCGGACCGCGAAGCGAAGGCCCTCTTCCATCGCGATGGGCTTCTCCGCCAGGTCAACCTCCACCTTGACGTTGTCGCCAGGCATGCACATCTCGGCCCCGCCGAGAAGGTTCACCGCGCCCGTCACGTCCGTCGTCCGGAAGTAGAACTGCGGCTTGTAGCCCGCGAAGAACGGCGTGTGGCGACCGCCCTCCTCCTTCGTCAGGACGTACACCTCGGCCTCGAACTTCTTGTGCGGGGTGATCGTGCCCGGCTTGGCGAGCACCTGCCCGCGCTCCACCTGGTCCTTCTCGATCCCGCGCAGCAGCACGCCCACGTTGTCGCCCGCGATGCCCTGGTCGAGCGTCTTCTGGAACATCTCGACGCCCGTGATCGTGGTCTTCTGCGGCGCCTCGGTGAGACCGACGATCTCCACGTCGTCGCCGACCTTCACGATCCCGCGATCGATACGCCCCGTCACGACCGTGCCACGACCCTTGATCGAGAACACGTCCTCGATCGACATCAGGAACGGCTTGTCCGCCTCGCGCTCGGGCTCGGGGATGTAGCTGTCAAGCTGCTCGAAGAGCTCGTCGATGCCCTTGCAGGCCTCGTCGTCGCTCGGGTTCTCCACGCAGGCCTTCGAGGACCCGCGGATCACCGGGATGTCGTCGCCCGGGAAGTCGTACTTGTTGAGAAGCTCGCGAACCTCAAGCTCGACAAGCTCGAGGAGCTCCTCGTCGTCGACCAGGTCCACCTTGTTCAGGAAGACCACGATGTACGGCACGTTCACCTGACGGGCGAGCAGCACGTGCTCGCGCGTCTGGGGCATCGGGCCGTCGGCCGCGGAGACCACGAGGATCGCCCCGTCCATCTGAGCCGCGCCCGTGATCATGTTCTTCACGAAGTCCGCGTGGCCCGGGCAGTCCACGTGGGCGTAGTGACGGTTGTCCGTCTCGTACTCGATGTGCGACGCCGCGATCGTGACCGTCTTTGACGAGTCGCGGACCGTGCCGCCCTTGGTGATCTCCGAGTAATCCTTGGCCACGCCGCCGTACTTGGCGGCCGACCGAGCCGAGAGCGCAGCGGTCAGCGTGCTTTTCCCGTGGTCGATGTGACCAATGGTGCCCACGTTGACGTGCGGCTTTGTCCTCTCAAAGGTTTCCTTGGCCATGGCGCCCAAGCCTCCTCAACTCGCCGGCGGTCCATCTGGGGGGCCGATGCGAGCCGAACCGAGTTCCTGGCGGCGTCAGGCCGCCGCCGTCGCTACGAAAATGCCCGGCGAGCCGCGCCCGCCGGAAACTCGACCGCGCGACCGTCGCGCGACCGTCATCAAGCCGATTCATCGGGACGCCCACCGCGGCCCGACGCCGCCCCGCCGTGTCGTCACACGCGCCGGAGAGGCCAGAGCCACCGATGGGACTTGAACCCATGACCTCACCCTTACCAAGGGTGTGCTCTACCACTGAGCTACGGTGGCGACCCGCCCGACGCTTGCTCGAAGCCGACAGGGCCCGACAATCTACACCTGAGAGCCCCGGGCGACAAGTCGCCAATCCGCCCGACTTCCACCCGATCGCCCGGCGCCCGGCGCGGAGCCGCATCGGATCCGCCGAGAAGACGCCTTACTGACGGTCGCCTGAAGCCTCCGGGACCGCCGGAACCCGCAGCTTCCGCTCCCGGCCCGTGTTGATGATCTGGAACCGGTCGCCCTCGATCACCACCCCGTTGTACCCCGTCTGATCGTTCGGCGAGAGGAAACCGCCGTCCACGTGCACCACCCGGCCGCGCAGCATCGTCTCCCCGAACCGCGAAGGCGAGTGCCCCACCACGAGCAGCCGCGCCTCACGCGCCGCCAGCACATCGTTGATGTCCTCGAGCGTCACCTCCTGCAGCCGCGGATCCGAGAGCCCCATCCACTCCGCCGGGCCCGCCTGCAGATCCAGCATCGCCGGAACAAAGACCGAATTCTTGTTCACCTTGTTTCGGTAGTACGCGTTGATCCGCTCAAGGGGGATCTCGCCGTAGATCGGGTGCAGGCCCCCGGACGCGTAGATGACGTCGTTGATCCGAATGACCGTGTTCGATGAGCGGAGCCAATCCCCAAGCTCGGTGCCCTCCGCGTAGAGGTCCAGAAACTCCATCGAGCCGGGGCGGTTGGCCTTCTTGTAGAAGCGGGCGAAGTTCTCCCGCAGCTTCTGGCGCCGCTCGTCGGGGAAGTTGCTGTTGTACTCCCAGAGCTCCTCGAGCCACCGGTCAAGACGCGCGCTCAGACGCTCCTCGCTCTCCTCGGTCGCCATGTGCTCGTAGGTCGCCGGCGTCATCGTCGAGAAGACGCCCCGCAGCGCGTAGATATCCGTGCTCCCGATCAGGAAGTGAACCTTCCCGCCGGCATCCGCCGCCTCGTCCGCCAGCTTCTTGAGAAGCTCAAGCCCCTCCAGGTTCTTCGGCCCGTACCCGAGCAGGTTGCCCAGGTACACCAGGTGCGCGTCCCCCGCGATCCACTCGTTGTCCTCGCCGATCACCTCCTGCGAGCGAAGGAACTGCACGAGCCGGTCCGTCCGCCCCTGACTCAGCCCGACCGCGATCACCCGCGCGTCGGTCTCGAAGGTCGCCCGGATCCCGTCTGGCTCGGTCTGCGCCGCCTCGAGCGCCTGCTCCGTCGGCGCGAACCGGTCCTCCGCCGCGCTCTGCGCCGCCGCGCCCTCCCCCTGCGCCGACACCGGCGCCGCGAGAAGACTCATCACCGAGAGAAGAAGTCCAAGGCCGAGGGTCGATGCGCGCATCATCAAAGTCTCCGAATACCAGGTGGGCCGAAACCACGAATCGAGCACCGTTCGACGCCCCCGCCGGCCCGGGGTTCCGAGCGATCAGCCGGAAGAGGGGTCCTCGGCGTCGACCGATCCGTCAGGACCGAGAAGATCCTCCATGGATCTCTCTGTCTCGTCCAGCTCCTCGGATGAATTCACCCGCGTGATGAAGAACCGCCGATCGATCCGCTCCACCGCCTCCACGCCCGCCATCTCCCGCTCCAGCCGCACCTCCTCGCGCCGAAGAAGCTCGTCCACCCGCCCGAGAGCCGCCGACCACGCCACCGACGTCCGCTGGCGATACGTCCCCGGCGCCGGCTCGCCCCCCGGCCCCTCCAGCACCGTCTCGCTCTCGAGCAGCGCCCGCCCCTCCCCGCGCCGGCTCACCCGAACCATCTGCACGAGCGTCCCCTCAAGCGGCGACTGCGCCCCCGCCGAACGCTCCGCGGCCCCGTCCTCCGGGATCGTCCGCGTCTCGCCGTAAGGCCGGAAGATCGACTCGATCACCGCCCGAGCCCAGTTCTCCGCGAGCAGCGGTCGCAGGCTGTTCGGAATCGAAAGCACCTGCTCCCGCGTCAGATTCGCGGTCATCGAGATCACCCGCCCGTCGGGGCTCAGGCGCGCCTCCGCGACGAGCCCCGCCAGGAGCTCCCGCGCCCGCGACGGCCCCGAGAGATCCCGATCGCCCCTTTCCTCCGCCGAGTCGTAGCGATACACGGGCGCCCCGTTCTCGCGAAGCGTCGAGGCCACCCGCCGCATCGTCAGGCGAAGGCGAACCCCCTCCGCCGTCGCCTCGAGCGTCTCGAGATCAAAGACCCGCGCCTCGGCCGCCTCCCGCAGCGCGGTGTGCAAGGGCGAGGACTGCCCCTGAACGCGCAGCTCGGATTGGATGTACGTCGAGACCTCCCCCCGCCTGAACCGCGGGGCGAGCTCCACCGAAGGAGCCGGCTGCTCCGCGCCCGCCGAAACCGTCGCGGGCGCCTCCGGCGCCGAACCGCTCTCCCCGCCGCAGCCAACCAGCCCCGCCAAGAGAACCACCGCCGGCGCCGGAACGCTCCGCCTCATGACCGCTCGCCGCGCCGCGCCGTGATCCGCGAACGGATCCCCCCGCGACCCCGCCAGTCGCTCACGACCTCCATCCACACCGGATCCATCGCCTTCGCCAGGTCGTCGCGGATCCGGTTCGTCACCGCCTCGTAGTACGCCCCCTCGTTGCGGAAGGACTGGTAGTAGAGCTTCAGGCTCTTGAGCTCCACGCACACGCCGCCCTCGCTCGCGGCCCGGGGCTCATAGCGCAGCGTGATCACGCCGAAGTCAGGGTGCCCCGTCTTCGGGCACACGGAGGTGAACTCCTCCGCGACGTGCTCGATCGTAAAGGGCGAGTCCGTCGGGGTCGGGAACGTCTCAAGAAGCGATGGATCAGGCATAGCCGCACACGATAGCCCGCTGGGATCCGCCCTTGCGTCACTGGTAGCGCGAAAGCAGCTGCACCACCCGAGGCTGATCCCGCCGGATCTTCAGGCTCGCCCGCAGCGCCTCCCGCGCGTCAAAGAGCGCCTGCCGATCCTCGCGCCCGCTCCGCAGGAACTCGTTGAGCAGGCTCACGCCGATCCCGTTGAGCGCCGGGTAGTGCGTCGGATCGACGACCACCGACGTGCGGAACGCCTCGAGCGCCGCGTCGTACCGGCCCAGACGAAACCGCGCCGAGCCAAGCCGCTCGTACGCCTCCGCCGTCGGCTCGATCCGATTCGCCGCCTCGAGCGTGTTGATCATCTCCTCGTACCGACCCGTCTCGCCCAGCGCGTCGGCCAGATTGATCAGCAGCGGGATCGTCGGCTCCATCCGCTCGGCCGCCGCCTCATAGGCCCGCACCGCCTCATCGTGCCGATCGAGCGCCGTCAGGATCGCCCCCAGGTTCACCCGCGCCGGCCCGCTCTCAGGATCATGCCGCGCCGCCCGCCGCGCAAAGGGAAGGGCCTGCTCGGGCTCGCCCAGCTGCAGGTACGCCGTCGCCAGGTTCAGATTCGCCCGCGGGTCCGTCGGCTCGGCCGCCAGCGCCCGCAGGTACGCCCGCACCGCCTCCGAGAGCCGATCGATCAGCTGCAGCGCCAGCCCGTAGTTGAACTGCGCGTCGAAGCTCGACGGCTCGAGCCGCGCCGCCTCGCCATAGCTCTCGGCCGCACTCTCGTAGTCCGCCTGAAGCGTGTAGAGCTCGCCCATCGACAGGTGCGCGCTCGTCAGCGTCGGGTTCTCAGCGATCGCCGCCCGAAGCTCCGCCAGCGCCTCCTCGTAGCGACCCTCATCCCGCAGCCGCTCCGCCTCCGCCACCCGGCCCCGCGCCGTCTCCGCCGCGACCTCCCGGCGCTCCGGGCTCAGCATCTCGCAACCGAGAGGCCCCGACGCAACAACAGCCAGCATGGGAAACAGAGCAAGGCGAGCCATACGCGAGCGTGCGGGCATCAATTCATTCCTTCCGGCGGGATCGTGGCGCTCCCGTCCTATCGGTCCTCGCGACCCCGGCGCCTGAGGCCGATTTCGCCCGCGGGCGCAGCCGCTCCAGATTGATCGCGTCAAAGGGCGTCCCGTCCTCGCGCTCTCCCTTGGGCGTCTCCATGATCATCGGTACTGACGCGAACGCCCCATGGTTCACGAACGGCCCGAATCCGGCGAGCCCGATCTCACCCTCGCCGATGTGCTCGTGCCGATCCAGCCGGCTCCCGAGCGCCCCCTTGGAGTCGTTCAGGTGCAGCACCCGCACGTGCTCGAGCCCGAGAACGCGATCGAGCTCCTCGAGCGTCCGCTCCGCGCTCTCTTTCGTGCGGATGTCGTACCCGCCCGCCAGCGCGTGACACGTGTCGATGCAAAAGCCCACACGCTCCTTCGCCGCGGCGCCCACGCGATCGATGATCATCTCCCGGAGCTGGCCCAGCTCCTCGAACCGCCGCCCGATCGTCGAGCCGCCGCCCGCCGTGTTCTCAAGACACAAAACGACGTCCGAGTCCGCCTCCTGAAAGATCCGCTCGTACGCCGAGGCGATCCGCTCCAGACCCGCCTCAAGCCCGCTGCCCGTGTGCGCCCCCGGGTGACTCACCAGATGCCGCACCTTCAGCCTCGCCGCCCGCTCGAACTCCTCGATCATCATCCGCACCGACTTCTCGAAGAGGTCGTCCTTCGGCGACGCCAGATTGATCAGATACGAGTCGTGGGCGACCGCCCGATCCTCCCACCCGAGCTCGGCGAGCCTCCCGAGCCAGGCCTCGCGATGCTCGTCCTTGAGCGGCGCGATCCGCCACTGCCGCTGGTTCTTCGTGAAGATCTGAACGGTGTCAAGACCGAGGCTCTCAGCCTCGTTGAGCGCGTTGACGACGCCGCCGGCGATGGACAGGTGCGATCCGAAGAGCATCGCCCCACTCTACCCTCCGGCGCGACCGGCGAGCGATCACGCCCTCGCCGGTCCCTGATCCTCCCGGAGCCGCATGATCAGCTTCTCCGCCTTGTTCGGCGGGATCGCCCCCGCCGCCACCGCCTTCATGATCTTCTCCTCCGCGTCAGACCGCGACCCCGCGTTGATGATCCGCGTCGCGTCCTCCGGCGCGATCGACCCCTCCGCCACATACGCCGCGATCTCCCGCTTGGTCGTCTCCGTCGCCCGCTTCGAGCTCACCTCGCTGACCGTCTTCATCACCGACCACGTCAGGATCACCGCCGTCGCGCCCGTGATCACGAGCGCCTTGATGATGAAATCCTCCGTGGGCTCAAACGCCAGCATCTCCAAAGCGAGCATCGCGCGTCTCCTCAGGATCCGGATCCTTCCCCACTAGCATCCCCTTCTGCCGATCCAGAGCAAGCGAATTTCACTCGCGGCTACACTCGCCGCCATGCTCGCGGCTCTCGGAAACCGGATCTCGGGCTTCTTTCGGGCCACCGCCCCCGATCCGTTCGTCCTCGCGGTCCTCCTGACCGCCCTCGCCTTCGCGCTCGTCCTCGTTTTCACCGATTCCGGCCCCGCCGAGATCGTCGCCTACTGGTCCGACCCCTCCGAGGGCGTCTGGCGCTTTCTCGGCTTCGCGATGCAGATGTGCCTCATCCTCGTCACGGGCCACGCGCTCGCCTCGAGCCCGCCCGCCCGTCGCGTCATCGGCGCCCTCGCCTCCCTCCCCAGAACAGCCCCCCAGGCCGCCGCCCTCATCGCCTTCGTCGCCGCCGTCCTGGGCTCGCTCAACTGGGGCCTCGGCCTCATCGGGGGCGCACTCCTCGCTCGCGACGTCGGCGCCGACCTCGAAAAGCGCGGCGTCCGATCCCACTACCCCCTCCTCGCCGCATCCGGGTACGTCGGCCTGCTCGTCTGGCACGGCGGCTTCTCCGGCACCGCCCCCCTCAAGGTCACCACCGAGCGCGAGCTCGCCGACGTCCTCCCCGCCGGGCTCGACATCCAGCCCATCCCGCTCACCGACACCATCCTCTCACCCATGAACCTCGTCGCCACCGGCGGCCTCTTCGTCATCGCCCCGCTCGTCATGGCCCTGCTCACCCCTCGCAAGGAGGACGACGCCGCGCCCATGAGCGCCTTCACCGCCGAGTCCGAACCACCGCCGCCCCCCGCCACGGACAAGCCCCTCATCCCCCGACTTCTCGAGAACACGCCCATCGTCAACATCCTGCTCATCGCCCTCATCGGCGCGTGGGCGATCTCCTACTACCTCCCGAGCGGCGGCCAGCCCTCCGGCCTCCGCTCGCTCACGCCCAACACCGTCAACCTCACCATGCTCATGCTGGGCCTGGCCCTCCACGGGACGCCCGCCCGCTATGTCCGAGCCGTCGACGACGCCGCCCGCGGGTGCGCAGGCATCATCCTCCAGTTCCCCCTCTACGCCGGCATCATGGGCATGATGCACCAGAGCGGGCTCACCCAGCAGCTCGCCGCCGGCTTGAGCGAGCAGGCCAGCGGCGCGACCCTCCCGCTCTACACCTTCGCCAGCGCCGGCATCGTCAACCTCTTCATCCCCTCGGGCGGCGGACAGTGGGGGGTGCAGGGGCCCATCGCGCTCCAGGCCGCCGCCGACGCCGGCGTCCCCGCCAGCAAGATGGTCATGGCCGTCGCCTACGGCGATCAGCTCACCAACATGCTCCAGCCCTTCTGGGCCCTCCCGCTCCTGGCGATCACCGGCGTCAAGGCCCGCGACATCGTCGGCTACACCGCCGTGCTCATGGTCGTCGCCGCTCTCTGGCTCGCGGGCTGCCTCCTCGTCTTCTGACATTCCCGCTTGCCTTCACGGGCCCGCCCGCGCACCATAAACCCGTGGTCTCGCGCCTCCTGCTGACGCTGATCCTCGCGCTTCAGCCCGTGCTCGCCCTTGCGAACGCGGGCCCGGCGCGTGCGCCGGCGCCCGCCGAGGCCGGGGTGGTCTGCTGCCCGCTCTGCGTCTGCAACGGCTGCGCCTGCTCTGCCGAGGCCCCCGGCGAACCGCCCCGACCCAGCGATGAGCCCGCGGCGCCCGCGCGGTCCCTCGATCTCGTCGCCATCCGGGCCGAAGCGCCCCCGTGGACGACCGCCGGGCGCACCGAAACGTCCGTGCGGCCGGCCGAGATCGCCACCACCCGCCGAACCGCCAGCGGCCTCGCCGCCGCCCGGCTCCTGTGCGTGTGGCGAACGTAGCGACGCCCTCCTCGCGCCACCCGTGCGCGCCGATCGCGTCCCCACTCGTTCGCCATCACCACACCATCGCGGCGCCGCTCGCGCCGCGAGGAGCTGATTCTCCATGTCCATCCGCATCATCTGTGCGTCGGCGTTCGCCGCGCTCTCGCTTCTTGGCGGCTGTGCCTCGACCTCCCAGACCGACACCACCTCCGCCACGACCGACCACGCATCGGACGGCCGGCCCATCGAGGCGGACTCCGCCGTCCTCATCGTCAACGGGCTGAGCTGCCCCCTCTGCGCGACCAACGTCGACAAGCAGCTGCTCGCGATCCCCGGCGTCTCGGATGTCCGGGTCGATCTGGGCTCCGGCGAGGTCACGCTCGCCTTCAGCCCGCTCATGCCCCACCCCTCGCGAGCGGATCTCCGCCGGGCCGTCGCCGACAGCGGCTACACGCTCGTCGACATCCGCACCAACTGAGGGAGGCGCGCCATGCGACACGCCACCACCGCCGCGGTCTCGCTCTGCGCGCTCGCCGCGCCCGTCGCGGCCCAGCAGGCGATCAACTCCGAGTCGGCCATCCAGCCCTCAGAGGGCGTGGTCGCCCTCCGCCAGCTCGCGACCTTCACCCGGTTCTCGGACGACCCGACCGGCCAGCGCGAGGACCTCTCGAACCTGCGCCTCACCACCAGCGTCGTCTACGGCCTGAGCTCGAACCTCGCCCTCTCGGCCCGGATCCCGGTCAACTTCCGCTCGTGGGACGACGTCGGCGGCGGGAGCGACGACGACGTCGGCCTCGGCGACCCCTCGCTGGCCCTGCGCTACCGCTTCTGGCAGGACGACACCGGCGCGGTCGACACCCGCCGGGCGGTCGTCATCGCCGGCGCCGAGCTCCCCTCGGGCGATGACGAGTTCTCGAGCGAGTCCATCGACCCCTTCATCGGCGTGGCCTACAGCCAGATTGTCGGGCGCTGGTCGCTCAACGCCGACGCCCGCTTCAAGCTCAACACCTCGAGCGAGCGCGACGCGAGCCGGATCACGCCGGGCGACTTCGCCGACGACGCCTTCTTCGCCAACGGCTCCGCCCTCTACCGTCTCTCCCCCGACGCCTGGGGGCCCGACACCACCGTCTCGAGCTACGCCGTGCTCGAGCTCAACGGGCTCTTCGAGACCGGCGGCGACGCGGAGGTGATGCTCGCCCCGGGCTTCCTGTGGGAGGCCAGCGGGTGGGCGTGGGAGGTGAGCGTGCAGATCCCGATCGCGCAGGACGTCACGCACCGCTTCGAGCGCGACTGGTCGGTGACGGCGGGGCTGCGGTTGCTCTTCTGAGCCGACACGAACGCCGCGCGGACGCCGCGCCGGTTCAGTTCAACTCGGGCATTGGGCCGGCGAGGATCAGCACGTCCGCCCGGCCGGCGTCCTCCCCGCTCGCGTCCGTTTCGGTCGTGTCCAGAACGCTCAGCGTCAGGACTCGCGCCCCCGGCGCGCGCTCGCGGAGCCGCTCGACGAGCCCGCCCTCGAAGTCCGAGTGGAAGCGCCCGACGACGATCACGAGCGGTCGGGCGCCGGCGTCGAGCGCGCGGACGGCCGTGTCGGCCATCGTCGCGTCCCACACGTTCTGCGCCCGGAAGAAGCTCACCGCCATCTCGCTCGGCCCGCCGTCGGGCGAGCCCTCGCCGTGCCCGCCCATCGCTTCCATGAGCTCGTAGAAGCTCTCGGCGTATCGGCCGCCCGTGAGCGACTCGGGCGC
>CAZXGT010000039.1:0-16164 GCA_964639935.1 uncultured Phycisphaeraceae bacterium | reverse complement strand
GCGCTGGCCTCGACGAGATCGGGGAGGTAGTCGACGTGGACGTCGGTGAGCCAGTCGATGGCGCCGGTCTGGAAGGCGAGCACGGCGGTGGAAGGATCCTCGATGGTGCGGACCTCGATGGTGCGGCTCGCGGGCTGGGCGGGGCCCTGGTAGGCGGGGCTGGCTTGGAGTCGCATGTCGCGCTTGAAGCGCCAGCGCTCGAGGGTGTAGGGCCCGTTGCCGACGTGCGACTCGGGCTTGGTCCACCCGTGCTGCTGCTCGATGCGCCCGCTCGCGGGGTCGAGGCTCACGAAGCGCTCGACCGTCGGCGGGTGCACCGGCATGAAGGAGGCGAAGCAGAGGAGATCGAGGAAGAAGGGCGTGGGCCGCTCGAGGCGGACCTCGAGCGTGCGATCGGAGAGGGCGCGGACGCCGAAGCGCTCGTGGGCGTAGGCGTCGAGCTCATCGCGGAGCGCGCGCGCCGCGTCGGTGGTGCGGCCGGCGGCGGGACGCGCGGCGTACCGGGCGAGCTGCTCGGCGCGCCAGTTGAAGAGATCCTCGGCGCCGCGGATGAAGAAGAAGAGCTGGGCGTAGTCGGCGGCGGTGTCGGGGAGGACGGCGCGGCGCCAGGCGTAGACGAAGTCGCTCGCGGTCACGGGCTCGCCGGTGGACCAGCGGGCGTCTTCGCGGATGTGGAAGGTGTAGGTGAGCCGGTCGTCCGAGACGCTCCACGCTTCGGCGGCGGCGGGCTGGACCTCGAAGGTGTCGTTGTCCCAGCGGACGAGCCCCTCGTAGAGCGCGTAGGCGAGGCGGAAGTCCTGGACGTAGCTCATGCGCTGGGGGTCGAGGGTGAAGACGGGCTGGAGGTCGGCGTAGACGAGCTCGGCGCGGGGGAGGGGCTTGTCGCTCGCGACGACGGCGGCGAGAACGGCGGCGAGCGCGACGATGAAAGCGACAAGACGGGTCACGACGGGTCCCTCCGTCGGCGGGGCGCGGGGTCAGCCGCCGAGGAATCGCTCTGGAGCGGCGTTGTAGGGTCGGCGGGTGAGGATGCCGCCGGCGCCGATCCAGCCGTCGATCTCGCGGCGGAGGCTCTGGGCGTCGCCGCGCTGGAGCCATCGGTCGACGGCGTCGGCGAAGGCCTCGCTCGCCTGAAGCTGACCGCCGGAGCGGACGGAGTGGGCGAAGTAACCGAGGTTGTAGGCGGCCTTGGCGAGCTGGCCGACGGCTCTGGAGACGCTGTCGTCGAGGTCCTCGCGGGCGGCCTGGTCGACGAACCCCATGGCGTGGCCGGCGAGCAACGCGGACTCGTGGGCGAGGCTCTCGGGCGCGGTTCGGAGATTGCGGCGGAAGTGCTGCTGGGCGGAGCCGACGAGCCGGAGGTAGGCGCGGGCGTGCGCGAGGCGGTCTGAGTCGCCTGCGGCGGTGCGGATGTTGTCGGGGAGGGCGGAGGCGAACCGCTCGAGGATGGTCGCGGCCCAGGGCGTTTCGCGGCGGACGGCCTCTGAGGCGCTCGTGAGGAGGCCGTCGAGCACGACGGCGTCGGGCTCGACGGCGACGCGCTCGGCGAGGGCGTCGATGAGGCGGTCGCGGTGGCTGACGTTGAGGGCGGCGGGGCCTGGGTCGAGCGTTTCGAGCTGGAGTCGGGCGGCGCGGGCCGCGGCGTAGCGGACGGGCGGCCTGTCGTCGTCGAGCAGGCGGAGGACGACGGCGTGGGCGTCGACGGTGGCGAGATGCCCGGCGAGGGTGGCGGCGAAGACGACGTCGGCCGTCTGATCGGAGTTGGCCATCTGCTGCATGAGCGAGCGGACGCCGCCCCCGTACTCGATGCGGAAGGAGGGCGAGGGCGACTGGCGCAGGGGCGAGATGAGGGCCTCGCGGGCGGGCTCGCGCGTCGCGGGGTCCTCGTCGGTCGCCGCGTCGACATTCTCGCGGATGAAGGTCCGGACGCGCTGGAGGTCGGGGCCGGCGATCTGGGTCTGGCGGACGAGCTCGGCGGGGAGCGACTGGGCGGGCGCCGGAGTCGCGGCGAGGGCCAGCGCGAGGGCGAGAGCGAGGGGCGGGGCGACAAGGAAGCGTCGGGTCATGAGTGGGTCCGAGATGGGCCCGGATCGCGGGCGGGCGCGTGAGGAATGGCTCGTGCCCCCGAACACGCGGGGGAGAGGGATCGTATCCGAAGAACGGCGCGGCGGGGGCCGCGAGACGGGGCCCGCGCGGGCCGGCGGCCGGCCGATGCGGGGTTCTGGATCAGTGGTTCTGGGTGAGACGGTTCAGGCGCCGGGGGGCTCAGGCCCGATACGCTGGTAGCGACGTTCCCGCGGAGGATCGCGGGCTTTGAGGAAGGAGTCCTTCGTGCGCACCGCCAATCTGATCGCGCTGCTGGTGTTCGGCTCGCTGTGGGCGGGTCTGCTTGTCGTGGGGGGCGCGCTGCTCGCGGCGTCTGCGGAGCGGATGATCTACGCGGCGCTGCTCTCTGGCGGCGCGGCGGGGATCGCGGCGGGCGGGTTCGTTTTCCAGGTGGTGGTCGCTGACCGCCTTTTTCCGCGGGTGGATCGCCGGGTGGCGGACGTCGCGGAGGCCTCGCTCGCGGGGCTGCTCATCATCGCTCTTGGCCTGACGGCCCTTTTGCTGACCGGAGACGCCGCGTGATCCGACGCCGCCTTGCGCTTGTTCTGGCTCTTTCTTTGGGCGCGCCCGCGATCGGGCAGGAGGGGGCGTCCGATCCGCCCGCGCGAGAGGGGGCGGATCGTCGGGCGAGCGAGACGTCCGCGTCGGTGGATCTCGACGCGGCGCTGGCGGCGCGGCTGGGGCGGCTTGGGGTGCTGTATCTCCGGGAGCTGTCGAACCCGGCGGAGGAGGACTACGAGCTGGCGGCGCTGCTCCTGGGCAAGGCGCTCGCGCTCGACCCTGACAACGAGCCGCTGCTTCGGCTGCAGATCGAGGCGTGGCGGCAGTCTGGCGACGAGGGGGCGACGACCGAGGCGATCAGCCGGCTGGTGCGCCTGAACCCGAGCGACACGGCGGCGCAGCTGGCGCTCATCAGCGAGCGTCTGGGGAGGCTTCAGCGGATCGAGGACCGGATCGCGGCGCACGAGAATCTGCTCGGGGCGAGGGGCGAGCGGCTCGACGCGTCGATCCGGAGCCGGCTGGCGTTCGACGCGGCGCTTCTGGCGCGCGAGCTCGGGGAGGAGGATCGCTTCCTGGAGCTGCTGACGACGGCGCTGGAGCTCGACCAGACGAACAAGCCGGCGGCGCTGCTGGCGACCGCGCTGCTCTTTGAGGAGAACGAGGACCCCGAGGCGCGGGCGGACATGCTTGTGCAGATGATCCTCGCGGACCCGCTTGACTGGAACGGGCATCTTCGGCTCGGGCGTCACCTGCTCGAGCACGGGGCGCACGGGGGCGCGAAGCGATTCTTCGAGATCGCGCTGGCGATCCGGGCGAAACTCGGTCTGAACCCGGATCGGCTGGTCCTCGAGGACTACTTCACGGTCAACTGGGGCGTGAAGGGCGCGGAGACGTATCTCGAGGAGCTCGCGGAGGGCGAGGCGCAGCAGCGGTTCTCGATCGAGAGCGTCAGGCGTCGGCTTGAGGGGGCGGGGGAGGACGTGTCGGAGATCCCTGAGTACCAGCCGAACCCGGTGGAAGACCGGATGCGCGTGGCGATGGCGGCGTCGATCGGCGACACGGAGCAGGCGGCCCGTCTTCTTGATCGTTTCAGCGGCGTGATGCTCGGCGCGGCGCGGGCGCAGGCGGAGTCCGGGCGTTTCACCGAGCAGGAGCTGGCGGAGCAGAGCGTGCGGGTGGCGGTTGAGCTGATTCGTCTGCGGGTGATCGCGGGGGTGTCTCTCGAGGAGGCGTCCGAGGGGCTCAACCGGCTGGAGTCGCGGAGCGGGGAGACGGCGCTGCGGAGCGAGGCGATCGCGCGGTATCGCGGGCTGATCGCGGCGCACCGGGGGGAGCGGGAGTCGGCCGCGGCGTTGCTTGGCGGGCTGGCCGAGGACGGGGACGCTTTGGCGCGGCTCGGTCTCGCTGTGGCGGCGGAGGCAGCGGGCGATCGGACGGGGGCGCTGCGTCATTACGCGCAGGCGGCGCGGTCGGGTCCGGGATCGGTCGCGGGGCTGTTTGCTCGGGAGCGTGTGGCGCGGCTGGTGGGCTCGCCGGTGTCGCCATCGGCGACCGCGCGGTCGCTCGATGCGCTCGCGGAGGACGCGCCCCGGCAGCTCGAGCGGATGGTTCGGGACGTGGCGGAGGTTGTCGCGCTGAGCGTGCGGCTGCCCGAGGGTCGGATCGATCCGCTGGAGCCGGTGATGGCGCAGGTGGAGCTCAAGAACACGGCGGTGTTCCCGCTCGCGGTTGGTCCGGACGCGCCGATCGTCTCGCGGCTTTTGCTGGCGCCGAAGTATTCGATCTCGGGCGTGGTGGTGAATCGGGGCATCGCGCCCGAGATCGTGTCGCTCGACCGGCGGCTGCGTCTGCGGCCGACTGAGACGATTCGGGCTGACGTGTGGCTGGACGCGGGCTCTTTGGGCTCGATCCTGGACGCCACGATGCCGGCGCCGGGGGCGCTGCGGGTGCGGGGGATCCAGGGGTTTGAGTGGTCGGATGACCGCGAGGCGTATGTCTCCGGGCCCTTCTCGACGAGCGCGAGCAGCGAGGCGGTGTGGCGCCGGCCGCAGCGCGTGGAGCCCACGATCGACGAGGTGATCGAACAGGTGGAGGCGGCGACGGGCGAGGATCTGTTCCGGGCCCTGCTCGAGGCGCGGTGGCATTTCGTGCGGCGGACGCCGGCCGGGGAGCAGGAGGACGCCGAGGGCGGGAAGGCGCGGCTGGCGGAACGGATCGCGGCGCGGTACGGGTCGATGAGCGAGCGCGAGCGGGCGTTTGCGCTGTTGACGGCGCCCTCTTCGGCGCAGCTCGAGGCGACGCGGCCGATTGACGAGGCGGCGCTTGAGGTTCCGCCGAGCCCGCTTCCCGCGGCGGTGATGCTTCTTTCGCGGGCGGGGAGCGTGGACCACCCGGCCTTTGAGCGGGCCCGGAGTCTGGGCGACGCGGCGCTCACGAAGATGGCCGACAATCTGCGGCTGCGGCTGGAGATCGCGAGGCGATTCGGCGAGATGCGCAACCCGGTGACGCCGGAGAAGTGACGCGGGGTCGGGGGCCTGGCGTCAGATCAGGCGGACGCGGCCGGCGCCCTTGACGACGCGTCCGATCGGGAGCACGCGCTCGCCTGAGCGGCGGAGCTTTCCCGCGACGGAGTCGGCGAAGGAGGGGCGGACGATGGCGCAGTAGCCGACGCCCATGTTGAAGACGCGGGCCATCTCCTCGTCGTCGATGTTCCCGAGGCGCTGGAGGAAGGGGAAGACGGGGTGGGGCTCCCATGAGGCGCGGTCGATCTCGGCGTCGACGCCGTCGTGGAGGGCGCGGACGAGGTTGCCGGCGAGCCCGCCGCCGGTGATGTGAGCCATGCCGGAGACGATCTTCTTGACCTTGTACTCGCGGAGGAGCCTGACGATGGCGGGGGCGTAGAGGCGTGTGGGGGTGAGGAGCTCCTCCCCCACTGTCTTGTCGGCGTCGAGTTCGGGGTGGGTTTCAGCGGGATCGACGCCGGCCTTGTCGAGGATGGCGCGGATGAGGGTGAAGCCGTTGGCGTGGGCGCCGTCTGAGGCGAGGCCGAGGACGACGTCGCCGGGCTCAACGCGTTCGGCGTCCATGGCGCGGTCGAGCTCGACGACGCCGACGGAGAAGCCGGCGAGGTCCATCTCGCCCGGGGCGTAGACGCCGGGCATCTCGGCGGTTTCGCCGCCCAGGAGCGCGGCCCCGCAGCGGCGGCAGGCGTCGGCGGCGCCCTCGACGATCTCGGCGGCCACGCCGGGCTCGAGCTTGCCGGTGGCGATGTAGTCGAGGAAGAAGAGGGGCTCGGCGCCCTGGACGACGAGGTCGTTGACGTTCATGGCGACGAGGTCGGCGCCGATGCCGCCGTAGATCCCGGTTTCGGCGGCGAGCTTGATCTTGGTCCCGACGCCGTCGGCGCAGGCGACGAGGACGGGGTCGCGGTAGTTGCGTTTGAAGAGCTTCTCGTTGTAGTCGAGTCGGAAGAGGCCGGCGAATCCGCCGGGGTTGTCGATGACGCGGGGTCCGTAAGTCTTTCGCATGGCCGAGGAGATCAGCTTGACGAAGCGATCGCCCTCGTCGATCGACACTCCCGCCGACGCGTAGGTCAGC
Source organism: uncultured Phycisphaeraceae bacterium (assembly GCA_964639935.1). Lineage (GTDB taxonomy): Bacteria > Planctomycetota > Phycisphaerae > Phycisphaerales > UBA1924 > CALNYS01. The sequence goes on along the minus strand of CAZXGT010000039.1, from coordinate 9,960 downwards.
GGCCGATTGGCCCGCTCATCGCCCATGCCCGGAGGATACACGCGGCTCGCGGCTCAGATGGCGAGGGGACGATGGAGCGGGGGACGCTATTCTCGGCGCATGCGATTCCAGTTCCTCGATGAGGTGGTCGATGTGACGGGCGAGCGGATCGTGGCGATCCGTCGCATCCGGGAGGACGAGCCCGCGCTGGCGGATCACTTCCCGACGTTCCCGATCCTTCCCGGCGTGCTCATGCTCGAGACGATGATCCAGGCCGCCCGCAGGCTGCTCGCTGAGAGCGACTCCGAGGGCGATCGCGCGGTGCTCTCGGAGGTTCGGGCGATCAAGTACGGGGCGATGCTCAAGCCGGGGATGACGCTTCGCGTGAGCGTGGAGATCAAGGGGCGCGGAGAGGGCGGGGCGGTGGAGTTCAAGGGATCCGGGCGCGCGATCGGTGCGGGCGAGGATCCGAGGGTCGAGCCGGAGGATGCGCCGGCGGCGGTGTCGGGGCGGTTCACGCTTCGGCCGATCAACGTCTCGGCGCCGACGCCGGGCTGAGCGAGGATTGGACGGGGCATGGAGTGGTGGCAGGCGGTCATTCTGGGGGTGGTTGAGGGGATCACCGAGTATCTGCCGGTGAGCTCGACGGGGCATTTGATCATCGCGTCGGCGCTGCTCGGGCTCGACGAGCCGTCGGTGAAGGCGAACGTGGACGCCTTCAACATCGTGATTCAGGGGGGCGCGATCCTGGCGGTGCTCGGGCTGTACCGCGAGCGCGTGGCGCAGATGATCCGCGGGCTCCTGGGGCGGGACCCGGCGGGGCTGTCGCTGGCCGTGAAGCTCTTCGTGGCGTTCTTGCCGGCGGCGGTGCTCGGGCTGCTTCTTGACGACCTGATCGAGCGACATCTCTTTGAGCCCGGGCCGGTGATCGCGGCGCTCGCGCTTGGGGGCGTGTGGATGATCGCGCTTGGGCGTGGGCATCGGCGGAAGGAGGGCCTGCGGGAGGACGACCCGGACGAGCTGGCGAATCTGCCGCTGCGCACGGCGCTGTTCATCGGGCTTTTTCAGGTGGTCGCGATGTGGCCCGGGACGTCGCGCTCGATGATGACGATCGCGGGCGGGACGCTGCTTGGGCTCTCGCCCAAGCGCGCGGCGGAGTTCAGCTTCCTTCTCGGGCTGCCGACGCTCGGCGGGGCGTGCGTCTACAAGCTCGCGAAGAATCTCTATGAGGCGGATCGCAACGGTGAGCGGCTCGCGGCGGGTGAGACGCTGCCGCCCGGGGCTTCGCCGCTGAATCTGTTTGAGGCGCTGGGTTGGACGCCGGTGCTGATCGGGCTCGCGGTGGCGACGGTGTCGGCGGCGCTCGCGGTGAGGTGGCTCGTGAGCTTCCTGACGAAGCACGGGCTCGCGGCGTTCGGGTGGTACCGCCTGGCGCTGGCGGCGGGCCTGACGGCGCTGGTGATGACGGGGGTGGTGGAGTTCGGCTAGGCGAGGTCGACGCCGAGGGCGAGGGTCTCGCCTCTGGCGAGGGCGGCGATGCCTTCGACGGCGCGGTCGAGCTTGACGCGTTTCTCGAGCAGGCCGGACGCGTCGAGGCGCCCGTCGGCGATGGCGGCGAGCCCCTCGCGGATCGGGGCCCAGCGGGAGCCGAGGACGTCGAGCTCGCGCTCGCTGATGCGATGCAGATCCTCAGGCGCGGGCCTGACGCCCGGGGTGAGCACGACGCGTCCTCGCGGGGCGGCCATGGCGAGCGCCGCGCCGAGGGCGCCCGGCTCGCCCGCGCAGACGATGACGACGTCCTGATCGCCGCGGCGCCCGGCCTCGGCGATGGGGCGCGATCTGATCCCCCGCTTCTCGCAGGCGGCGAGCGTCGGGCCGCTCGAGGAGAGCACACGCGCCGTGGCGCTGACGAGCCCGAGGGCGGCGGCGGTGAGGACCGTCTCCGCGCCGGCGCCGATGACGGTGGCGTAGGGCTTCTCCCGGACATGGAGGCGCCCGGCGGCCTGGAGCGCCTGCCCGGCGAAGGCGGCCATCACGGCGTGCTCGTCGGCGAGGTGCTCGGGGACGCTCAGGAGGCACCGCGCCGGGATGGCGAGGCGTTCGGCGAGCCCGCCCGGGGCGCCCGGCTCGCCGAAGGTGCGCCGGTTCTCGCAGTGGATGCCGAGGCCGCCTCGGCACATGTCGCAGGCGCCGCAGACGAGATCTGGGGCGACGATCGCTCGGGAGCCGTCCTCGCGCCGGCCGAGGATCGATCGTCCCAGGCCGCGCGGGCCCGGGGCGGTGAGGTCGGAGACGCCGAGGGCGACGAGCGCGACGCGGACGAGCGTCTCGCCTTCGGCGGCCTCGGGCGCCTCGGCATCGACGAGCTCGACGCGGGATCGTTCGTCGACCGCGATGCTTCGCATCAGCCGTCCGCGCTCTCGGGCGTTCTCGAGACGTCCGCCTCGATGGGCAGCCCGGCGGGGGTCGAGGGGATCTCGTTGGGCGGCTCGTCCCAGGGGATGATGTACTCGATGAACCAGCGATCGCGCTGGAAGACGGTGTAGTAGAAGGTTTCGGCGCCGGCGAACCAGTCGGTCGACCGCTCGGTCCAGACGAGCCAGGGCTCGGGCTCGGGGCCGAAGTCGCGCCCGGTGAGCGTGCGGAGCGAGCGTTGGGCGGCGTCTGAGACGACCAGCCGGCGATCGGCGAGGGCGCCGATCAGGCCCTGGACGACGCGCGGCTCGCGGTGCTGGCCGAGGGCCTCGGCGGCGAGGGCTCTGGCTTCGGCGTCGGGCTCGACGCGGGGGTCGAGCAGCGCGAGGAGGCGTTCGACGGCTTCGGGCAGGTGGATCCGGGCCATGGTGCGCGCGGCCTCGCGACGGACGAGCGCGTCCTCCTGCGGCGTGAGCAAGGGGAGGACAAGCTCGGCTTCACGCGGGCCGCCGTGGAGGCCGATCGCCTTGATGGCCGCGGCGCGGACGGCGGCGTCCTCGTCCTCGAGCCCGATGCGGTAGAGCTCCATGTAGACGCTCTCGCCGCCGAAGGGGGCGTTGGCGAGCAGGAGGAGCCCCTGCTGGCGGTTGTCGGGGGAGTTCGGGTCGACGGCCCACTGGGCGGCCTGCGCGGGGGTGGGCGGACCGACGAGCTCGAAGAGGCTGTCGCCGGCGCCGGAGCGTCGTCCGGCGCCGGTGTCGAGCGCGCAGCCGGCGCAGGCGAGACTGATGATCGAGATGGGGAGAACGTGGCGCACTGGCGGCAGGATAACGGCGCGGCGCGGGGTCGGGCGGGATCAGGCGGGGGCCCACGCGGCCAGGAGCGCGGCGAGATCGGCGGCGTTCGTGACGCCGTCGCCGGTGATGTCGGCGTCGGCGGTTCCCCATGCGGCGATGAGGATGGCGAGGTCGACGGAGTCCACCGCGCCGTCGCCGGAGAGATCGCCCGGTGTCGCGGCGATGGACCAGACGCGGCGCTCGGTCATGAACGCGTCGCGCGCCGCCTCGTCGCGCACGAGCGGCGTCTCGTCGATGACGGTCGCGACCAGCTCGCTTGCGCCCGCGGGGAGATCCACCGTTGCGAGGTTGAGCGTCGGGCCGGTGCGGATCAGCTCGCCGTCGAGGCTCCAGCGCACGGTCAGGAACGAGGCGGCGGGCTGCACGGAGACGGTCTGGGTCGGGAGGAGGGGCTGGCTTGTCGGGGTGGCCGAATCGATCGGCGCGACGATCTTCCACATCTCGATGATGAGCCCCTCGGCGGAGGGGAGATTGAATGGGCGACCGAGGGCGCGCATGAGGGAGTTGTCGGTGGGGCGGAAGATCCCGGTCTCGCTGGTGTTGGCGCCCTCGAAGGTGGAGACGAGGGCGTCCCATGCGGGGTCGGTCTCGCCGAGCCAGGGGGCCCACTTGGCGTTTCGCGCCGCCATCTCGGAGGCGTCGTAGATGGAGACGTTGCGGGCGGCGGGCTCGGCCCCGGAGTAGTTGGAGGGTCCGCCGTAGGCGTACTCGTCGGCGAGGTTGCCGAGGGAGTGCCCGAGCTCGTGGATCGCGACCTGCGGCGCGAGGGCGTTGCCTCCGGCGTAGGTGCCGACGTTGCTCGACGGGTAGCCGACGCCGCCGTAGCGCTGGGAGTTGGCGACGGCGAAGATCTGGTCCCAGTCGGGGGCGAGGCTCGCGTACGCCTGCGCCTTGGAGACGTTGACGCAGAGGGCGCGCTCGACGCCGAAGCAGTAGAAGCGCATGTCGAGGGCGGTGTCGCGCTGGACGCCCTGCGGGTCGTCGTCGACGCCCGACTCGGCGGAAACGACCTCGACGCGGTGGACGTTGAAGAGCTCGCTGTACTGATCGAAGGGCGGGGTGTTGAAGAGGTCGTCGATTCCGCTCTGCGCGTGGGCGGCGAAGGTTCCGAGTTCGCCCGCGGTGTAGCCGTCGCCGACGATGACGAGATCGACGCGGTTGGAGGGCGGCCCGCTCTCGAAGACGGTCACCACGTCGGCGGCGAGCCCGCGCGGGAGCGGGGCGTCGTCCTCGTGGGTGTGCGGCTCGAGGGACCACCGGCAGTTGGCGTGGTGCTCGGGGTGGTACAGGCGCGTCACGCCGGGGCGGGCGCGCTTCTCGATCGCGACAGGCTTCTCAGGTGTGGCGGGAGCGGCGGTGTGAGCGACTTGAGGCGCGGCTTGCGGGGCGACTTCGGGGGCGGCGGCGGCCAGCGCCACGGCGCCGAGAAGGGGAACGATCGGCATGCGACTCTCCTTGAGCCCACACCATGACCCCCTTCGCCGTCGGGATCAACCGCAAACGGGAGGATGGGCCCGCTTTGACGCGGGCACGATCAGGCGTTTTCCGCCTCGATGTTCAGCGCCTTTTCCGCGGGCTCGCTCAGCTCGACGTCGGGGATCTCATCGGGGAGCGGCGCGAGCGCCTCGGCGAGCTCGGGGGAGTGCGGGTCGACGCCGAGCTCCTCGAGATCCTCGATGATCTCGCTGAGTCTCGCCCAGTCGTGCATCGGTTCGTCGGTCTCGCCTTCGCTGATGCGGCGGACGTGGTGGTGGAGGCGTCGCATCTGGGTGCCGCGACGCTTGGCTTCGTCCTGGCTGTCGCTCCAGCTCTCGATGAAGGCGCTGAGTCGTTCCTGGAGGTCGGGCCAGTTGGAGGGATCGGCCGGGTCCTCGCGTCGCATGTGGCGCTCGACGAAGACGCGGTCTTCGCGGGTCTTTTCGCGGAGCCAGATGAAGGCGTCGGTCTGGTCCTGATCGCGATCGATGCCGGCCTCGCGAAGCCCGGCCCAGAGCATGGATTGCGCCTCGGCGAGGAGGTAGTACATGTCGCGGAGTGCGATCGGGTCCTCTTCGCCGGCGGCGCTGAGCTCCTCGACGATCTCGACGGCGGTGCGCATGGCGGTGTAGCAGCCGGCGAGGCGCTCGAGGTGCTCGATCTCGGGCGTGCGTCCGTAGGGGTCGAACATCCAGAGCCAGCACCCGCGGAGATCGCGAGCGCGGTCGAGCAGCTCGGCGTCGACGGGTCGGATCTGCTCGTCGTGGTCGGCGCCGCGGTCGATCATGCGTTGCCGCTCGACGGCCCACGCGCAGGCCTCGGCCTTGAGGGCGGTGCGCCGAATGACCAGGCCGAGGTCGGCCGGGGGTCGCCCGCGCTCGCCCATCTCCCGGCTGCGGGCGCCGACGGGGCCCGCGAGGCGCCCGGCGCCGGTCTGATTCCAGCTGACCGTCTCGTTGAGCCACTCGGCGAGCACCCCGGCCGCGTCTCGCACCTCGCGGTTCTCGGATATCGACTGCCGGAGCGCGTCGAGGATCACGCGCGTCGCCGCCGTCACTTTGTCAGGATGCATACACTCTCCGAATATCGAATAAAGGCTACTGATCGGGATTCATCGAATCTTCATACCACGTTCGCCCACCGGGATCGAGCGGAGTCGGCCGCGTTCGGGTTTCGACCTGTCGATTCCGTGGACGCAAGGATCCGGCATTCTCTTTGATCGCCGGGGAGCGACCATCGCAACCATGACATCCTACCGCGTGGGATCGCGATGGGCGTCCGATTCCTCTTCGGCGCCCGGGGCTCCGGCCTTCATGTAAAGATGGACGGCCATGGAGCCGTAGGCGTGGGTTTCCGGACCGGCGGCGCCCTCGATGTCGAGAGAGACCTGTTGCGGCGCGCCGCCCTCGGGCTGATCGAGGAGGGGCCAGGGGGTGCGGAGGACGGCGAAGCCGGCGTCGTCGAGCCGCTGGACGAGCGCCGCGAACTGGCGGAGCGTGCGATCACGGCGGGCGGGATCGCTCACAAGCGGGTATGGCGGATCGAAGAAGATCAGGTGAACCGGGGTTGGGCAGCGCGAGAGCGCGCCGGAGCCCAGCGCGTCGCCGACGACGATCTCGGCGGCGTCGGGCCCGCCGATCGCCTCGACGTTCTTCTTGAGGATGTTCGAGATCTTCCGATCCTTCTCGACCATCACGACGCGGGAGGCCCCGCGGGAGAGGGCCTCGAGCCCGATCGTGCCGACGCCGGCGAAGGCGTCGAAGACGGTCTCGCCCTCGAAGTGGCCGCGCAGGAGATTGAAGACGGCCTCCTTGACGCGGTCGGGCATGGGTCGGCTGACCGCGGCGTCGGGCGGCGGCGTGAGGCGGCGGCGCTTGAACTGGCCCGCGATGATTCGCATCGCGTCAGTTTCCCGGCTTGGCGAGCGCCGCGTCAACCGCGCGTGGCCCGGGCGCCGGCCCGCGTCGCTTTCGTTGCGGAAGGGGCGCGGGCGCTCTAGTCTCATCTCCCCCTATCCTGACACGATCTTCATTCTTCTTCCCGCGACAGGAGCCGACGATGCCCGCGCACCGAAACAGTCTTTTCACTTCCGAATCCGTCTCCGTCGGTCACCCGGACAAGGTCGCCGACCAGATCTCCGACGCGGTTCTCGACGCGATGCTCGCGAAGGATCCGAACTCGCGGGCCGCGGTCGAGACGATGGTCTCGACGGGCATGGCGATCGTCGCGGGTGAGGTGACGACCGAGGCGTACGTCGAGATCCCCGAAATCGTGCGCGAGACGATCCGTCGCATCGGGTACACGGAGCCGTCGCTTCGGTTCGATCACGAGGCGTGCGCGGTGCTGACCTCGATCAAGGATCAGTCGGGCGACATCGCCCAGGGGGTCGACACGGGCGGCGCGGGCGATCAGGGGATGATGTTCGGCTACGCCTGCCGGGAGACGGACCCGCTTGATGAGAACGCGCTGATGCCGCTGCCGATCTACATCGCTCACCGCCTGGTCGAGCGGCAGAAGACGGTTCGCGAGAGCGGGGAGATCGAGGGCCTGCGGCCGGACGCCAAGAGCCAGGTGACGTTCGAGTACGAGGGCGACGTCCCGTCGCGCGTCGACACGGTCGTCATGAGCACCCAGCACTCGCCCGAGTGGAACGAGAAGCAGGACGAGCTCAAGCGCGCGGTGGTCGAGCACATCTTCAAGCCGGTGCTGGCGGACCTGTGGCGCGACGAGGTCACGGTGCACGTCAACCCGACGGGCGTCTTTGAGATCGGCGGCCCGCACGGCGACGTGGGGCTCACCGGGCGGAAGATCATCGTGGACACCTACGGCGGGATGGGTCGTCACGGCGGCGGCGCGTTCTCGGGGAAGGATCCGACGAAGGTGGACCGCTCGGCGGCGTACATGGCGCGGTACATCGCGAAGAACGTGGTCGCGGCGGGGCTCGCGTCGCGGTGCGAGCTTCAGCTCTCCTACGCCATCGGCGTGGCGGAGCCGACGAGCGTGCGCGTCGATTGCTTCGGCACCGCAGAGGCGGACGAGGCGCGGATCGAGGACGCGATCCGCGAGATCTTCGACCTCACGCCCAAGGGCATCATCGAGTCGCTCAACCTGCGCAAGCCGATTTACACCGCCACGGCGGCCCACGGCCACTTTGGGCGCGAGCCCGAGGGCGACGCGTTCGCGTGGGAGAAGACGGACAAGGCCGCTGATCTCAAGGGCGCGTTGCAGTCGGGCTCAGTCGTCAGCGCGGGCTGAGGCCGGGGCGAAGCCGCTCGCGGTGATCATCGAGGCGTCCATGCCCGGCATCGGGTAGTGGCGCGCGAGCGCCGCGCCGAGGTCCTCGGCGTCGGCGAGCACGAACCAGCAGGGCGCCGCGAGCTGGCGCAGGGCGAAACGCATTGCGCGCGTCAGGTGCTCGCGGACGGTCGCGACCATCACCTCGCTCCCGTCCCAGCGGATGGGCATGAGGCGAAACTGCCAGGCCTGGCGGCTGGTCACCATCGCGAGCACTTCGGGGTCCGCGCGTTCCTGGAGCGGGCTGACGCGCTCGGTGATCCGCGAGTACTGCTCCACCCAGGCGCTCTCGACGTCCTCGGCGCTGACGTGGAAGAGCACCTCGGCGAGATGGCCGAAGGGGCGCGGGCGCTCGCGTTGATGATCGAGAATGGTCTGGACCTGCTCCTCCGTCAGAAGCCCCTGATTGATCATCACCTCACCGAGTCGCACGCGCTTCATGATCGATTCCCTCCCGGCCGGCGGCTCACGGGACGCCGCGGTGCTGCTTCTTCGGCTCGCCCGCGGAGGACCGACGCCGGAAGAGGGCGATCGGCCCCGCGCGGCGATCCGTCCTGCGCGATGGAACCACGCGTCTCGGTCGCGCCGCGGCGGCGCGCGCGATCACGGGGAATTTCACCCATCGCCGCTTGCACGATCTGTTATCGCCCGAACGACCCCGGCGCCGCCCGCGTGACGATCCCCCGACGCGTCCCAGCGACCGAAAACCCCGGATTGCTCCGGCCCGGGCGTCGGCGGGCGCCGATAATCGAGTTGAAAGGGGGCGCGGCGTCGAAGCGTCCGGATTTCTCTGAGGAACCCTTCATGCTTTCTCGCGTATATCCAGAGCAGCGGCCGCTCGCGGCGGGTCCGAAGGACTCCGGCCTGCGCGAGCACGGACCAATGGCCGCGTTGCGAGAATCCCTCTCCTTGGACGGCGACTCCGGTCGTCGCGCGGGGCGACCGACCGCGCCCCGCGGCTCTCTCTTCAGCGACTCGGGCGGCCCCCCTGCCCGGGTCGCTGTCGCGCGCCGGCGGCGCGGCGGGATGACGCTCCTCGAGCTGCTCGTCGCGCTCGCGATCGTCGCGATGCTGATCGCGCTGCTGCTGCCGGCGCTTGGTCGCGTTCGGCATCAGGCGCGCGAGGCGCAGGGCGCGAGCCAGACCCGGCAGATCGCGCTCGCGACGCTCCAGCACATGAGCGATCACAACCGCCGGCTCCCGCAGGTGCGGCTCGATCCGCACGGGAACATCTCCGAGGATCCGAGCGATCCGCACTTCGGTTTTCTCTTCGGCGGCGGCCGGTCGATCGTCGACGTCTTCGGCGCCTCGCGCGTCGGGGCCGACCGGCGGCCGCTCAACGGGTATCTCGGCGGCTTCGGACCGGACCAGCGGCCGGAGGTCTTTCTCGACCCGCTCGATCGCGGGACGAGCGACTCGCAGCTCACGGGCTTTGCGCCGGGCGCGGGCGATCTGACGGTGTTCGAGCTCATCGGCACGAGCTATGTGCTCAACGATCATGCGCTGGACACGGTTCCCTGCCCCTTCGTCGAGATCTTCGACACGCTCATCCCGCCGCGCGGCGGGCCGGCGCCGATGGTCGAGACGCCCTCGCGGACGTGGCTTGCGGGGCAGTCGCCGATCTACAACTACGACGACGGGGGCGACAAGGGCGAGCTCTGGGGCCGCGACCGGGTGCGCGCGACGCTCGCCTTCGTCGACGGGCACGTGAAGGTCGCAGCGCCCGTCCCGCCGGGGCCGGTCAACAGCACGAGCGACTACACGTTCTTTCCGCGTCCGGGCTGGGCCGAGCGGTTCGAGCATGTGACGGCCGAGGCGCACTGAGTTCCCTCCGGTAGCATCGCGGGATGCACACGCTCCTCCGCGCCGCGGCGTTCACGCTTTTGTCTTTGATGCTCGCGTCCGCGTCGAACGCGCAGACGACGGCCGCGACCTCGGG